>NZ_QFRW01000093.1:25221-62406 GCF_003265355.1 Glycomyces dulcitolivorans
CACGCGGGCGAGGAGCGCGCCGTCGCCGAGTTCGCCGTGGAGCGTCCGGTGCTCGGTCCACTCGTTGCCGCGCCGCAGGTCGCGGGCCCGGTCGGGATCGACCTGCGCGATCGCGGCGATCACGGCCGCGTACGCGGCGGGGTCGTCGATGACGTCGGCGAGCGTCGAATCGAGCGTGAGCGGCTTCGCCCGCGGCGAGACTCGCGGGTCGTCGATCGTCCACTCATGCGCGAAGGCGCTGCCGACCTCGAACGGCTCGCGGCCGGGCAGTGTCACGAGCGCGGTCGTGTTGGCCGGGACGGTCGCGCGCACGACCACCCGGCCGTCGACGGCCTCCCAGTGCACCGATGCCTTGCCGTACGGGGTCTGGAGTTCGGCCCCGGCGTGGTCGAGCCCGGCCAGCGGGACCGGCGCGATCGCGATGCGCCGGTATCCGGGCTCCAGCGGCGCGAGGCCGGCGACGGTGCGGTGCAGCCAGTCGGCGATGGCCCCGAACGCGTAGTGGTTGAACGAGGTCATCTCCCCCGGGTTGATCGTCCCGTCCTCCAGCATGGAGTCCCAGCGCTCCCAGATCGTGGTGGCGCCCATGGACACCGGGTACAGCCACGACGGGTTCTCGGTCTGGAGCAGGAGCCGGCGCGCGGTCTCGGCGTGCCCGGTGTGCACGAGCGCGTCCTGGATGAGCGGGGTCCCGACGAACCCGGTGCCGATCCGGTACCCGGCGCGGCGCACCAGCCACGCGAGCCGGTCGCCCATCCGCTGACGCGCGTCGGGCTCGGTGACGAGCCCGAACTCGATGGCGAGCGCGTACGCGGTCGGGGCGTCGGACACGGTTCTGCCTGCGGCCGTGGTGTACTCGCGGACCCACGCGTCGCGGACCTCGTCGGCCAGCGCGCCGTAGCGGCGGGCGTCGTCGCCGTGGCCGAGTTCGGTCGCGGCGCGGGCGGTGAGGGTCGCGGAGCGGAACAGGTAGGCGCTGGCGACGATGTCGGGGTCGGTCTTGGCCTTGCCGGGTTCGGCGGGCGGGGCGTCGGGGTCGAGCCAGTCGCCGAACTGGAAGCGGCCCTCCCACAGGTGGCGCTCGCCCGCGATCGCGGCGACGTGGTCGGTCCAGGCGCGCATCGACGGGTACTGGCGTTCGAGGACGGCGCGGTCGTTGAAGCGTTCGAAGAGGACGGTGGGGACGACGGTGGCGGCGTCGCCCCAGGCCGCGGCCGGGTTCTGGGCCCATTCGAGGACGTTGGGGACGATGAACGGGACGGCGCCGTCGTCGAACTGCTCGGCGGCGAGGTCTTCGAGCCAGGAGGCGAGGAAGCCGTCGCAGTCGAACAGGAACGAGGCGGTGGGGGCGAAGACCTGGATGTCGCCGGTCCAGCCGAGGCGCTCGTCGCGCTGGGGGCAGTCGGTGGGCAGGGACAGGAAGTTGCCCCTCATCCCCCAGACCACGTTCTCGTGCAGGCGGTTGAGCAGGTCGTTCGAGGATTCGAAGTGGCCGGTGCGGGCCATGCGGGAGTGGACGACGACGGCGGTGACGTCGTCGGGGTCGAACTCGCCGGGCCAGCCCTGGATCTCGGCGTACCGGAAGCCGTGGAAGGTGAACTCGGGTTCCCAGGTCTCGATGCCGTCGCCCGCGAGGGTGTAGGTGTCGGTGGCCTTGGCGTGGCGCAGGGGCCGGGTGCCGAGTTCGCCGTGTTCGAGGACTTCGGCGTGGCGCAGGACGACCGTGTCGCCTTCGCGCCCTTGGACGCGGATGCGCAGGTGCCCGACGATGTTCTGTCCGAAGTCGACGACGGTGCGGCCGCCGGGGGTGGTGATGACCTCCTCGACGTGCAGCTCGTCGGTGGCGCGGACGGGGGGAGCGTTGCGGGCGACGGGGGTCTGGGCCCGGGTCGGGTCCAGGCGGGCGTCGAGCCAGAGCGCGTCGTCGAAGCCGGGCGAGGACCAGCCGGGGAGGGCGCGGCGGGCGTCGTACGTCTCGCCCGCGTAGATGCCGCTGGCGGTGATGGGGCCGTCGGCGGTGGCGCGCCAGGGGCCGTCGCCGGTGGCGACGAGTTCCGTTGTGCCGTCCTCGTATTCGAGGAGGAGCTGGGCGGCGAACGAGGGGTATTTGCCGTAGAAGGGCTTGGCGTGGCCGTGGAAGCCGAAGCCCTCGGTGTACCAGCCGCCGGCGAGGTTCGCGCCGATGGCGTTGGGGCCCTCGCGGAGCAGGTCAGTGACGTCGTTGGTCTCGTGGATCAGCCGGGAGCTGTAGGCGGTCCAGCCGGGCTTGAGGCGGTCGTTGTCGACGGGGACGCCGTCGATCTCGACCTGGTAGGCGCCGCGGGCGGTCGCGTACAGGGTCGCGGTCTCCAGGCCGGGGCGGACCTCGAACTCGCGGCGCAGGAGCATCGGCTGGCCGATGTCGGCGGGTTCGGGGACGGTGATGAACTTGGCGCGCCACTCGCCGTCGGCGAGGAACCCGGCGCGGATGTCGTGCGGCTCGCTCCAATCCGAAGTGGATCCGTCCGTGCCGTGGACGCGGACGCGGACGCTTCCCTCCTCGCGCGGCAGGAGCGACTCGAAGGGCCACTCGACGAGGACCGAGTCGCGGCCCTCGATGCGGGCGACGGCCGCGGCTTCGCCTCGGCGCCATTCGATCTCGGCGGCGGCCTGGACCCAGTCGCGGGCGTCGGGGGCGCTCGTCTTCCACGACAGGCGCGGCCTCGCGACCGGCGTGAACGGGGTGGCGGCGTTCCGGTACTCGTCGTGGAGGTCCCAGACGTTCGGGTGCATTGCGTCTCCTGGTCTCTCTAGCCCTTGACGGCACCGGAGGTCAGTCCGGCGACGATCTGGCGGTTGAAGAAGGCGTACATGATCAGCGGCGGGATGGTGATGAGCAGGATGTCCATGAACAGCAGGTTCCACTGGGTCGTGTACTGGCTGCGGAAGTTGTAGAGGGTCAGCTGGACGGTGGCGTTGGTGTCGCCGGGCAGGAAGTACAGCGGGTTCTGGAAGTCGTTGAAGACCGCGACCGACTGGACGATCACCGCCGTGACGATCACGGACCTCAAGAGCGGGAACACGACCCGGAAGAACAGGCGGACCGGACCGGCGCCGTCGATGACGGCGGCCTCGTCGAGTTCGCGCGGGATCGTGGCGACGAACGCGCGGAACAGCAGGACGCAGAACGAGAGTCCATAAGCGACTTCGATGAGGATGAGCCCGTGGAGGGTCCGGAACAGGCCGAGGCCCTGGAGGACCCAGATCGTGGGCACGACCGCGGGCGGGATGATCAGCCCGGCGAGGACGAGCGCGTTGAGCAGCGGCGTCAGGCGGCTGGGTCGCCGCTGCATCACGTAGCCGACCATGGCGGCGAGGACGACCATGATCGAGACGCTCGCGACCGTGAGGATCGTCGAGTTCACGAACGCGAGCAGCAGCATGTAGTCCCGCGCCTCGATGACCGCCATGAAGTTCTCGACGATCGCCCACTGGGTGGGCAGCGAGAACTCCCGCAGCGCCGACTCGGCGCGCGTCTTGGAGGCGGTGAGGACGATGAACGCGAACGGCACGAGGAAGACCACCGCGGACAGGACGATCGCGATGAGGCCGGGGACGACCCCGGTGGAGCGGCGGCGCCTCACTGCTCGACCTCCTTGCGGTTGAGCTTCCAGTACAGCGGGACCATGAGCGCGGCCACCAGCAGGAACAGCACCACGTTCCCGGCGCTGGAGAGGCCCCAGAACCCGGCCTGGTACTGCTTGAAGATCACCGAGGCGACCACGTCGGAGGTGAACCCCGGCCCGCCCTGCGTCATGGCCCAGATGAGGTCGAAGGACCGCAGCCCGCCGATGAGCGACAGGACGATGACCGTGGCGGTCGCCGGGCGCAGCAGCGGGAGTGTGATGTGCCGGAGGTTCTGGTAGGCGCTGGCGCCGTCGACCTTCGCGGCCTCGAAGAACTCCTGCGGGATCGCCACGACCCCCGCGATGTAGATGAGCGTGGCGAGGCCGACGCCCTTCCAGACGTCGACGAGTGCGACGGAGATGAGCGCCAGGTCGGGGTCGGTGAGCCAGCCGGGCCCGGCGACGCCGAGGACGGCGAGGGCCCGGTTGATCAGTCCCTCTTCGGGATCCATGAGGACCGTGAAGGTGATGCCGACCCCGACGGTGCTCACCAGGGTCGGGAAGAAGATCACCGAGCGCAGGTACCCGCGGGCGATGATCTGGGAGGTGAGGAAGACCGCGAGCAGCAGGCCGAGGACTACTTTGAGCCCGGAGGTGAGCACCCCGTAGATGAAGGTGTTCACCATGCCCTGGAACAGGTACGGCTCGCTGAAGAACAGCGCGAAGTTCTCGAAGCCGATGAACTCGGTCCCGGACATGTTCCAGCGGGTGAAGGCGAAGTAGAACGAGGCGATCGTGGGGACGATGAACAGGACGCCGTAGACGGCGCCCGCTGGCAGGTAGAACCACAGTGGATAGTGGCTGCGGGATTTTCGCAGCCTGGGGAGTGCGGTGGTCGTCATGAGGCGTCTCCTTGAAGGCGCCGCGCCCGGGACGTCGGCCCGGGCGCGGTTGATCCTGTTACCAGCCTTCGAGTCCCAGCTGCTGGGCCTGCTTCTTGACGTCCTCGTCGTAGAGGGCGGCGGCGTCGTCCGCGGTGCGGATGCCCGAGCCCACCTCGACGGTGATCTGCTCCAGCGCCGGGCCCTTCACCGGCGACAGGAATTCGAGCGCCGGCGCGGTGAGGCCGGAGTCGAAGTAGGTCTGGAGCTGGGCGACGGCGGGGGGCACGTCCTCGGGGACGGTGCAGCCCTCGATGAAGTACGGGCCGATGACGCTCGCCCCGGCGGTCTGGGCGTCGCAGCCTTCCGTGCTGGCGACGAACGCCAGGAAGTCCTGCGCCGGACCCTGGTCCTCAGTGGACTGCGGCAGGTAGAGCGCGCCGGGCAGCCAGGTCGTCAGGCCCGCGTTGGCCGCGTCGGTGCCGGGCAGGGCGAAGAACCCGAGGTCGTCCACGGCGTCAGGAGTGGTCGCCTCGATCTCGGTGAGCGCGGTGGTGAGCATCGGGTAGTGGGCGCCCTCGCCCGCGGCGAGCGCGGCGAGGCCCTCGTTGTAGGTCAGCGAGGCGTAGTCCGAGTTGAGGAACCCGCCCTCGGCGACCTCCTGGAGGTGCTCGAACCCGGCCGCGGCGGCGGGCGTGTCGGCGAAGTGGGCCTCGTTCCCCGTGTACTCCTCGGCCCAGTCCGGTTCGGCGGCGAGGACGTTGTAGTTGTCGCCCAGGACGAACAGCTGCGAGGTCCACGCCGACTCGGTGCCGTAGGTCTGGATCACCGGCGCGGTCTCACCCGCGTCGAGGATCGCCTGGTTGTTGGCCATGAAGGCGTCCCAGGTGGTCGGGACTTCGAGGCCGAGCTCCTCGTAGACGGCGAGGTTGTAGAGGACGCCGCCGCCGACCGCGTGGCCGACCGGGACGCCGTACAGCGCGTCGCCCGCGCGCACGCCGTCCTTGAACGTGTCCGTGACGACGTCCATGTAGGACTCACTGGAGAGGTCCACAAGGGTCTGGTCCGGCGCGAGGGCCTGGAGGAGCGAGCCGGAGTTGTAGAAGAACAGGTCGGGCATGTCGCCGGTCTGGAGGCGGGTCTTGACGATGTTGTCGCCCTCGCTGCCGCCGGGGCGCAGCTCCAGTTCGACCTCGACGCCGGTGGACTCGGTGTAGGCGTCGGCGAGGGCCTGCATGAGCTGGCCGGTGGCCTCGGAGTTGTCGATGAGGATGTTCAGCGCGCCGTCGTCGCCGCCGCCGGTGGAGCACCCGGTGAGGGCGAGCCCGGCGGCCAGCGCTGCTGCGGCTCCGGCCGCGGTGCGGCGGAGGGGTTGGGTCGAGAGCATGGTCGTGACCTCCATTGGTAACGCCAGATCGTCTTGATTGGAACGATTCATTCGCGAGGGATAACGGTGTGCGGTTGTGGTAGACGGGTGGTCAGGTTCGGCCGAGCGCGCGCAGGCGCGCGGCGCCGCCGCGGGGGCGGGGCGGGCGGGTGCTGGTGCGGACCACGAGTTCGGGTCGCACCACTTCGTGGCGGGGCGCGGACCGGCCCGCGATCCGTTCGAGCAGCAGCTCGGCGGCGAGGCGGCCCATGCGCTCGCCGTCCTGGTTGACGGTGGTCAGCGAGATGCCCGGGTGGGCGGCGATCTCGATGTCGTCGTATCCGGCCACCGAGACCTCGGCCGGGGTCAGTCCGGCGTCGGCGACGGCGTGCAGGACGCCGAGGGCGGGCTCGTCGTGGGCCGCGAACACGGCGGTCGGCCGGTCGGGCTCGGCGAGCAGTTGCAGTGCGGCGCGGCGGGACTCGCTCTCGCCGTTGCCGGTGCGCACCACGCGGATGCGGTCGCCGAGGTCGGCGTCCTGCATGGCCCGGCGGTAGACGTCGAGGCGGATCGCCTGCGGCACGCCGGAGTCGACGCCGATCATCCCGGCGGCGGGCGTCAGGTGCACGATGTCCTTGTGCCCCAGGTCGAGCAGGTGCCGCATGACCTGGCCCGCGCCGGCCTCGTCGTCGCCGACGACGGTGTCATAGGCGACCGAGCGGTCGTGGCGGCCGATCATGACCACCGGGACGGTGGCGGCGAGCGCTTCGAGCCATTCGGGGTCGACCAGCGGCGAGACCGCGATGACCCCGTCGACCTGGCGGTCGACCAGGGCCTGGATGGCCCGGTAGCCCTCGGCGTGCGCGGGGTCGGCCGGGGCGATGATGAGCTGGTACGGCGAGCCGGACATCGCGGCGGTCGCGCCCGCGAGGAGCTTGGGGAAGAACGGGTTCGACAGCTCGGGGATCTCGAACCCGACCGTGAACGTGGCCCCGCGCATCCCCCGGGCCGAGACGCTCGGGCGGTAGCCGAGCTTCTCGATCGCTTCGGACACACGGGCTTTCATCGCGGGGCTGACCCCGTAGGCGTTCCGGATGACCTTGGAGACCGCCGCCCGCGAGACGCCGGCTTCGCGCGCGACGTCCTCGATGGTGACCGAACCGGTCGGCGGCTTCACTGCCACTGGGAACCTCCCCGGGGAATTGGTGTAGATCAATCTACACACGTCGTAGACCGATCTACAAGAGGTGTGCTCGCCTTTTCTCGGTACGACCGAACCGGGTCCGGGCAGCGCGCAAGCGCTGCCCGGACGTCGATCGCGTTGGGGGCCTTAGGCCCAGGCGCCCGGGCCGCCCGCGAGGACGACCTCGCCGGTCGGGAGGTCGGCGACCGCGGCGTCGGCGACGTGCGCGGCGAACTCCTCGACCGTGAGCAGCCCGCCCGCGGCCTCGCGGCGCTGCTCGATGACGCCGGGCTGGGCGCGTTCGAGCAGGGTCGCGGTGATGGTCCCTTCGATCATGTCGCCCGAGACGGTCACGAAGTCGACGCCTTGGGCGGTGAACTCGGGGAGCATGGCGCGCAGGGCGTCCTCGCCGGCGCGCTTGGAGCGGGCCACGGGCGCGTAGACCTCCAGCTCGTCGACCGTGGTGTCGGCGAAGTGGGCCTGGTGGCTGGTCACGTAGACGATCCGGCCGCCTTTCGGCATGAGCGGCAGGGCCTTCGCGGCGAGCGCGACCTGGGCGTCGCGGTTGAGGCGGTAGGCGTAGTCGGGGTCGACGTCGCGTTCGAGGCCGCCGGAGGCGTTGAGGACCAGGACCTGGAGTTCGCCGACCGCGCCGAACAGGCGGTCGAGGTCGGCATCGCTCGTGATGTCAGCCTGGACGGAGGCGGCGGTGCCGCCCGCGGCCTCGATCGCCGCGACGACCGCGTCGGCGCGCTTCGCCTTGTCGCGGTAGTTGACCAGGACGTGCGCGCCCTCGGCCGCGAGCAGTTTCGCGGTGGCGGCGCCGATCCCGCGCGATGCGCCGGTGATGAGCACGGTGGCGTCCGTCAGCTGTCCCAAGTCCTTGACCTCTCGTGAAGGGGGCTCAATCCGGGGAAAGCCTAGGAGATCCGCGTCGGGGCGGGCGCCGCCTGTGGGGCTGGTGTGACGATCTAGCGGGCGGTGATTCCGATCGCCTTGGCGGTCAGCTCGACCGAGCGGAGGCGGTCGTCGAGGTCGATGGCGTGGTGGGCGGTGATGAGCTCGTTCGCGCCGGTGGACTTGGCGAAGGACTCCAGGAACGCGCGGACCTCGTCGGGGTCGCCGACGGCGGTGTAGCGGGTCATGGCCGACAGCTGCTCGCCGCCGGGCGAGGCCAGGAACTGGTCGATCTCGTCGTCGCTGAACTCGCCGCCGCCGCCGGAGCCGCGGGTGATGAACGCGCGGGCGCGGTTGCGGTAGGAGATGCGGCGCTGGGCGTCGGCGGTGTCGTGGTCCTCGGCGGCGAACACGTTGACGCCCGCGATGAGGTACGGCTCGGCCAGCTGCTCGGAGGGCTGGAACTGCTCGCGGTAGACGGTGACGGCCTCGTAGAGGGCGTCGGGCGCGAAGTGGGAGGCGAAGGCGTACGGCAGGCCGAGCTGCGCGGCGAGCTGGGCGCCGAAGAGCGAGGAGCCGAGGAGGTAGAGCGGCACTTCGGTGGGGGCGGTCGGCACGGCTTGGACGCCTTCGATGCGGGACTCGCCGCGAAGGTAGCCCTGGAGTTCGAGCACGTCCTGCGGGAACGTGTCGGAGGAGGTGGCGTCGCGGCGGATCGCGCGCATGGTCTGCCGGTCGGTGCCGGGCGCGCGGCCCAGGCCGAGGTCGATGCGGCCGGGGAAGAGCGATTCGAGGGTCCCGAACTGCTCGGCGATCACGAGCGGGGAGTGGTTGGGGAGCATGATCCCGCCGGCGCCGAGGCGGATCGTGTCGGTGTTGGCGGCGACGTGGCCGATGACCAGGCTCGTCGCGCTGGAGGCGATCGTCGGCATGTTGTGGTGCTCGGCGTACCAGACCCGCGAGTACCCGCTCCGCTCGGCGGTGCGGGCGAGGTCGACGCTCGCGGCGAAGCTGTCGCGGGCCGTGCGTCCCGGCGCGATCGGTGCGAGGTCGAGGATCGACAGGGCTACTGGCATGGACGGCCGCCTTTCGGGTGCGGATTGCGGAGCGCCTCTCAGGCAACGCCTGAACGCTCGTTCGCAATCCCGGACCGGGGTCCGGTTCGGGCATGACGCTCGTCACCGGACCGGTAATCAGCCCCTGCGGCGCGGGGTCAGACGCAGGGGCGGGATGGGCGGGGCGGGGATTCGGTCGGTGCCGTGGCCGGGGACGGTGGGGAAGCGGGTGGTGTCGTCGCGTTCCCATGCCTCGCGGGCGGCGACGATCTCGTCGTGGCTGCGGGCGATGAAGTTCCACCACATGACGAGGTCCTCGCGGAACGGCTCGCCGCCGATCAAGAACGCGCGGCCGCCGGTCGCGGAAGCGAGGTCGAGGCGGTCGCGGCCCAGCCCGAGGTAGAGCAGGGGGCCGGGGGCGAGCGGGGTCCCGGCGACCTCGAAGGCGCCGTCGAGCACTAGAACCGCGTGCTCGAAGCCGGGCCTCAAGCCGATCTGCGCGGTCGCACCCGGATCGAGGTCGAGTTGGGCGCCGACCAGGGGCGTGAAGGTCGTTGCGGGCGAAGCAGCGCCGTCGAGGTCGCCGAGGGCGACCAAAGCTCGCCAGCCGTCGCCTTCGGCGACCGGCAGATCGGCGTGCTGCTCGAACGCGGGCGCGATGCCGTTCCCGCTGTCGGGCAGGGCGACCCACAGTTGCAGGCCGTGGAGCAGCGGCGAATCCCCTTGGGACACTTCGGAGTGCGCGATGCCAGGCCCGGCGGTCATGAGGTTGAGCTGCGAGGGCCGCACCAGGACGTCGCTGCCGAGGCTGTCGCGGTGGCGGATCTCCCCCGCGAGCGGCCACGTCACGGTCTGGAGGCCGGTGTGCGGGTGGGGCAGGACCAGCATGTCGGTGTGCTCGGGCCCGAACCGGTCGAGGAAGCACCAGGCGCCGACCGTCGGGATCGTGCGCTGCGGCAGCGTGCGGCTCACGTGCATCGCGCGGACCCCGCCGAGCGGGACGTCTCGCTCCTCTAGCAGGACCATGTCGGGGTTGTCCGTTGCGCCGCAAGGGTTCTCGACGGGGCGGGCTTCGAGGTTGCTCAATCCTCCTCCCCCAGGTGCGGGGCCTTCTCGTGGAGGAGGTCCTGGTACTCGGGGTGCCGCTCGATCCATCCGGCGTAGAACGGGCACACCGGGTGCACCTGCTCGCCGGCCGCGCGGGCGGCGTCGAGGGAGGTGCGGACCAGGGCGGTGCCGACGCCGACGCCTTCGCGCTCGACCTCGGTGTGGAAGAAGGTGATCACGCCGTCATGGCGCTTGTACTGCGAGAATCCGACCAGCTCGCCGTCGATGCGAGCCTCCCAGCGGTGATGTTCGGGGGCATCGGTGACTTCCACGGTCATTGAGCGCTCCTTCGAATCGCGGGCGTACTTCGACCACCCTAATGCGGTTTCACGGGAGGGTTACCCAGTTGGAGCCGGTTCCCCACGCACCCCAGATCAACCGGCCTGTTCGGCCAGCCGGATCGAGGCGGTCGCCATGTGGACGGCCATCGCCGAAGCGGCGCCGTCCTGGTCGCGGGAGGAGACGGCGCGCAGGATCGCCTCGTGCTCGTCGACGGCGGTCTGGGCCTCCTCGGTGCCGGAGACGGCGCGGTCGGCGTAGACCTGGAGCAGGGAGCGGACGACGTCGAGGAGGTCGATGAGCACTTCGTTGCCGGCGGCCTGGGCGAGCGCGTTGTGGAAGTCGCGGTCGGCCTCGGCGAATCCGGCGAGGTCGCCGAGGGCGTCCTTCATGCGGGCGAGGTGCCCGGCGAGGGCGTCGAGGTCGGCCTGGGCGGCGCCGGAGGCGGCGAGGCGGGCGACGTAGATCTCCAGGCCGGAGCGCAGTTCGAGGAGTTCGTCGGTCTTGCGGCGCCCAATGAGCAGGCCCCAGCGCAGGGTCTGCGGGAGCAGTTCGGAGGCGGTCCCGCGCAGGTAGGTGCCCGAGCCGGGGCGGACGTCGACGATGCCGAGGAGTTCGAGCGCGGCGAGGGCCTCGCGGACGGCGGAGCGGCCGACGCCGAGGGTGGTCGCGAGCTGGCGCTCGGCGGGCAGGCGGGTGCCCGGCTCGATGGATCCGCCGGTGAAGAGGTCGAGGAGCTGGCGCGCGACCTCCGAGACCGGGCTGCTGCTCGGCAGCGTGCCGAGCGAGGCCGCGATGTCGGCGGCGCGATCTCCTGGGTAGGCGGGCATGGAAGTCAACTTACCGTCCCCTTGCGCGGTGAAACCACCCTTCCGCCCGGGATGCGATCCCCGTCTAGTTGGGCCCGTAGTCCGTTCGGCGATTCGTTGTTCCGGCGCGAGCTGGGCGTTCACTGCGGGATGCTCAACATGTGGGACGTCACGTTGCAATTGGTCAACCGGTTAGCCAATATGGGAGGCGTCCCCAGTGTCATCAGAGCCGATGTCAGGAGTCAACGTGAACCGGTCCGCAGCCCCCGAAACGGCTTCGCCCGTGGCCCGCAGCGCCATCCGCAAGGTGTCGGTACGGCTCGTGCCGTTCGTCGCCTTGATGTTCTTCATCAACTACCTCGACCGCACCGCGATCGGGTTCGCCGCGCCCAACGGCATGAACGGCGACCTGGCGCTCTCCGCCGCCCAGTTCGGCTTCGCGTCCGGCGTGTTCTTCATCGGCTACATCCTGCTGGAAGTGCCGTCCAACCTCGCCCTCCACCGCTTCGGCGCCCGAAAGTGGCTGGCGCGCATCATGGTCAGCTGGGGCATCGTCGCGCTCCTGTTCACCTGGGTGCAGAACTTCGAGCAGCTCGTGGCCCTGCGCTTCCTCCTCGGCGTCGCCGAGGCCGGCTTCTTCCCCGGCGCGATCCTGTTCCTGTCCCTGTGGGTGCCCTCGCAGTACCGCGGCCGCATCCTCATGCTGTTCTACCTGGCCCAGCCCCTGACGACGGTGATCGGCGCGCCCCTCGCCGGCGCCCTCATCCAGCAGCACGGCGTGTTCTTCGGCCTCGAAGGCTGGCGCTTCATGTTCATGGGCGTCGCGATCCCCGCGATCATCGTCGGCCTCGTCGCCTGGTTCTACCTCAAGGACAAGCCCGCCGACGCCAAGTGGCTCACCCCCGAGGAGCAGACCTGGCTCACCGGCGCCCTCGACGCCGAGTTCAAAGAGGACACGAGCAAGCACCCGTCGGTCAAGCACGCCTTCAAGAGCGGGCGCGTGTGGGCCCTGTCCTTCATCTACTTCGGCTTCATCTACGGCCTGTACGCCCTCGCGTTCTTCCTGCCCACGATCATCGACGGGTTCCAGGCCGCGGCCGGCACCGAGTTCGACGTGTTCGAGAAGGGCCTGATCACCGCGATCCCGTACCTCCCGGCCGCGATCGCCATGTACTTCTGGTCCCGGGACGCCTCCAAGCGCGGCCTCAAGACCTGGCACATCGCGCTCCCGGCCGTCCTCGGCGCGGTCTCGATCCCGCTCGCGCTCCTCGCGGCCTCCCCGGTCACGACCATCGCGGTCATCACCGTCACCGCCTGCGCGATCTTCGCGGCGCTCCCGAACTTCTGGACGCTGCCGACCCGCTTCCTCACGGGCGCAGCGGCAGCGGCGGGCGTCGCGCTCATCAACACCGTCGGCAACCTCGCCGGGTTCAGCGCCCCGTACATCACCGGCGCCGTCCACGACTGGACCGGCGGCTACGAGCTCGCGATGGCCGTCGTCGGCGCGTTCATGCTCCTGTCGGCCGTGCTCATGGTGGCGCTCGCGCGCCGCGACAAGCGCGCCCCGGCCGAAGCGGACCTCACGGAGGCGACCGCGTCATGACCCGGATCTGGAACGACCCGGCCGACTTCGCCGACGAGATGATCGACGGCTTCGTGGCCGCGAACGGTCGCCACGTGCAGCGCGTCTCCGGCGGCGTCGTCCGCTCCACCGAAGTCCCCGAGGGCCAGGTCGCGGTCGTCATCGGCGGCGGCTCCGGGCACTACCCGGCGTTCGGCGGGCTCGTCGGCCAGGGGCTCGCCCACGGTGCGGCCCTTGGCAACCTGTTCGCCTCGCCCTCGGCCCAGCAGGTCCACGCGGTCGCGCGCGCCGCTGACAACGGCGGCGGCGTGCTGTTCACCTACGGCAACTACGCCGGGGACGTGCTCAACTTCGACGCGGCCCAGGAGCGCCTGCGCGGCGAGGGCGTCGCGTGCGCCACCGTGGCGGTCACCGACGACATCTTCAGCGCCGCACCCGAAGAGCGTCACAAGCGCCGCGGCATCGCCGGGGACCTCGCGGTGTTCCGCATCGCGGCGGCAGCGGCTGAGGCCGGGCACGACCTCGCCGGGGTCGAGCGCCTGGCGCGGCTGGCGAACGACCGGACCCGCTCGTTCGGCGTCGCCTTCTCCGGCTGCACGCTCCCGGGCGCAGAGGAGCCGCTGTTCTCGGTCCCCGAGGGTCGCATGGCGATCGGGCTCGGCATCCACGGCGAGCCGGGCATCGACGAGACCGACGTGCCGACCGCGGACGGTCTCGCCGAACTGCTCGTCGCGAAGCTCCTCGACGAGGTCCCCGCCGGGGTCGACGTCGCGGGTGCGCGGGCCGTGCCGATCCTCAACGGGCTCGGCTCCCTCAAGTACGAGGAGCTGTTCGTCGTCTACCGGCGCGTCTCGCAACTCCTTGCGGCCCAGGGCATCACGATCGTGGACCCGCATGTGGGCGAGTACTGCACCAGCTTCGACATGGCCGGGACCTCCCTGACCCTGCTGTGGCTGGACGAGGAGCTCGAAGCCCTCTGGGAGACCCCGGTCGACACCCCGGCGTACCGCCGCGGCTCGGTCGACCAGGCCGCGCGCAGGAGCGAGAACGCAAGCGCCGCAATCGACGCCGAGGCCGTCCCGGAATCCGACGAGGCCTCCCGCGAGGTCGCGGGCCGCGTCCGCGCGGTCCTGGAGACCATCGCCGCCACCGTCGACGCCAATGTGGATGAACTCGGCCGGATCGACGCGATCGCCGGGGACGGCGACCACGGCATCGGCATGCAGCGCGGCGCCAAGGCCGCGCTCGCCGCCGGAACCATTGCGGCCGAGGCAGGTGCGGGCGCGGGCACCACCCTGGCCCGTGCCGCCGCGGCCTGGGCCGACAAGGCCGGCGGGACCTCCGGGGCGCTGTGGGGCGTGATCCTCACCAGCGTCGCCGAACGCCTCGGCGACAGCGGTAAACCCGCCGCCGCACAGGTCGCCGCCGGTGTGGCCGCCGGAGCCCGCGGGGTCATGGACTACGGCAAGGCCGAGATCGGCGACAAGACGCTGGTCGACGCGCTCGTGCCGTTCAGCGAGTCCTTGCAGCGCAACACGGACGCGGGCGCCGATCTGCGCACCGCGTGGACGGCCGCCGCCGAGGACGCCACCCGCGCCGCGAAAGCCACCGCGGACCTCCTGCCCCGCATGGGCCGCGCCCGCCCGCACGCCGAAAAGAGCCTCGGCACGCCCGACCCGGGCGCGCACTCCCTCGCCCTCATCGCCACCGCGATCGGCGGACTGCTCCACCCTGAAGGAAGGAACCGAAATGCCTGAGCCACTGCGCATCGTCATCGGCAGCGACGACGCCGGCTTCGACTACAAGGAGGTCCTCAAGCGCGACCTCGAAGGCCACGCCGGAGTCGTGTCCGTAGTGGACGTCGGCGTGGACGCTGACGGGCACACCCCCTACCCGAAGGTCGCCATCGAAGCAGCCCAGCAGGTCTCCGACGGCAAGGCCGACCGCGCACTCCTCATCTGCGGCACCGGACTCGGCGTCGCCATCGCCGCCAACAAGGTCCCCGGCATCCGGGCCGCCACGGCACACGACAGCTTCTCCGTCGAGCGGAGCGTCCTCTCCAACGACGCGCAGGTCCTCACCATGGGGCAGCGCGTGATCGGCCTCGAACTCGCGCGCCGCCTGGTCCGCGAGTGGCTCGACTACCGCTTCGACCCGCAGAGCGCCTCGGCCGAGAAGGTCGCGGCCATCGGCGAGTTCGAGTCGACCGGGTCCTGCTGATGGCGCCGGTCACGGTCGGGGTGAGCCTCAAGATGTACTTCGGTCATCGGGAGGCCCGAGACTGGTTCGCGCGTGTCGCCGAGCACGTCCACCAGCACCCGGGCCTGGTCTCGGGCGCGGTCGAGCTGTTCGTCATCCCGACCTACCTCCAGATCCTCCCGGCCCGGGACGCCTTCGCGGGCACGCCGATCCGCCTCGGCGCGCAGGACGTCGCCACCGCCGACTCGGGGCCGTTCACCGGCGAGGTCAGCGCGGCCGAACTCGCGGAAGTGGGCGTCACGATCGCCGAGATCGGGCACGCCGAACGCCGCCGCCTCTACGGCGAGACCGACGACACGGTCGCGGCCAAGTCCGCTGCAGCACTGCGCCACGGCGTGACGCCGCTGGTGTGCGTGGGCGAGTCGGACCGCTTGAGCCCCAGGGGCGCCGCGGCATCGACCGTGGCGCAGCTGCGCCGGAGCCTGTCGGGCGCACCGGCCGGGCCCGTGGTCGTGGCGTACGAGCCGGTGTGGGCGATCGGCGCGGCCGAGCCCGCCCCGGTCGAGCACATCGCGGCGGTCACCACCGCCCTGCGCATGGCCCTCGACATCGCCCCCGACCGCGCGGGCTCGCAGGTCATCTACGGCGGCTCCGCCGGGCCCGGACTCCTGACCGCCTTGGGCACCGCCGTTGACGGGCTGTTCCTGGGCCGCTTCGCGCACGACCCCGGCAACCTGGCCGCGGTCCTCGACGAGGCGCTGGCGCTGGCCGAGACACGGGTGGCGTCGTGATCGGCCTTGGTTCTTACGCCTTCTTCTGGCAGCACTCGGACCGGGTCGAGCGCCCGCTGTCCCTGACCGGCGCTTTCGAGGCGACCCGCGAGCTGGGCGTGGACCTGTTCCAGGTCTGCGACTACGCGCCGCTGGAGTCGATGACCGACCGCGAACTCAAGGACGCGGCCGCCGCCGCCCGGGACCTGGGCCTGGCGATCGAGCTGGGCACCAAGGGGATCGAGCCGGAGCGGCTGACGAGGTTCCTGGAGCTGGCCGAGGTCTTCGACGCCCGGCTGGTCCGGTCGATGGTCTACGGCCCGGACTCGCGGCCCTCACTGGAGCAGGCGAAGACCTGGCTGGCCGCCGCCCTTCCGGTCTACGAAGCCGCCGGAGTGACCCTCGCGCTCGAAACCTACGAGCAGGTCGCGACGGCAGACCTGGCCGGCCTGGTGACCGCCGTGGACAACCCCCACCTGGGCATCTGCCTGGACCCGGCCAACGTCGTCGCGCGGCTGGAGCAGCCCAAGACCACTGTAGAACTCGCAGCCCCCTTCACCGTCAACGTGCACGCCAAGGACTTCGCGTTCTCCCGTCAAGACGGCTGGGTGGGCTTCACCTACTCGGGCGCCGCGATGGGGACCGGCCTGCACGACTACCCGCACCTGCTGCGGGAGGCGCGCCCGCGAGAGCGGGGCGTGAACGAGATCGTCGAGCACTGGCTGCCGTGGCAGGACGGCGCCGAAGCCACGGTCCGCGCCGAACAGGCATGGACCCGAACCACTCTGGAATATCTGAGGAGCATCGCATGAGCACCGACACCTACAACATCGCCGTGATCGGGGCGGGCGGCAAGATGGGCATGCGCGTGTCCAACAACCTGGTGAAGACCGCGCACACCGTCTCCTACGTGGAGAACTCCCCCGCCGGACGCGAGCGGACCCTCGACGCCGGCCGGGAGCTGACCGGGCTCGCCGACGCCGTCAAGGACGCCGACATCGTGGTCCTGGCCGTGCCCGACCTGGCCCTCCAGTCGGTGACGGCCGAGGCGGTGCCGCTCATGAAGTCCGGCGCGATCGCGCTGACCCTCGACCCGGCCGCCGCGTACGCGGGGCTGCTGACCAAGCGCGAGGACGTCGTGCAGGCGGTCGCCCACCCGTGCCACCCCTCGATCTTCTTGCAGCGCACCACGCCCGAGGAGTACGCGGACACCTTCGGCGGCATCGCCGCCCCGCAGGACGCCATCGCCGCCGTCGAGTCCGACGACCCGGCCGCGAAGGCGATCGTGGAGGCCACGGTCCGCGCGATTTACGCGCCGGTTATCGACGTCCACTGGGTCACGGTCAAGCAGCTCGCGCAGCTGGAGCCGACCCTGGTCGAGACCATCGCCTGCATGGTCGGCGCCCTTCTCAAGGAGTCCCTCGACGAGGCCGTGAACACCATGGGCGTCCCCGAGGCCGCCGCCCGCTCGATCCTCTTGGGCCACACTCAGGTCGCCCTCGCCAACGGCCTGCGCGGCGACAACCCGTTCAGCGAGGCGTGCCTCATCGCGATGGACTACGGCCGCGAGTCGATCGTCAAGGAGGACTGGAAGAAGATCTTCCAGGACGACGAGCTCGACAAGAACCTGGCGCGCATGCTCCACCTGGACCGCATCGAGCGCTAGCGAGAACAGGAAGGCCGCGGCCCGCTCGTCACAGCGAGGCCGCGGCCCCGGTCCCGCGCTACCGGAAGGAGGTTGCGGGACCGTGCCGAGCCATCCACCCATGGCTCGGCGGGAGTCGAGGCGGCGTCCTGGGGGGAGCCGCCCCGACTGGTCTACGAGGTCGGCTCCCAGCGCGCGGAGCCGTTGCCGCCCTTGGCGTGCTCCTTGATCAGGGCGTGGCAGCGCTCGATGATCGCCGGGCACCACGGGTCGCCCTGCCATGTGCGCGCCCACTCCGGGACGGTGTCGGAGTCGTCGAAGAACCGGCAGCACTCGCGCGGGCCCGCGCCGTCGTCCACATCGAGCAGGTACTCGTTGACGCGCGCCGGATCGGCCGGATGCGCGCCGAGGCAGTAGAGCGTGAATGCGGCTGGACCCCTGAGGAAGTCCCCTATATAGCCGTCGATGCCGGGTTTGCCGTCGGACCGGAGGTTGTACGGCCCTTCATCGGCGGCGGCGACGCTAGCCATTGCAGACCCGCACTCGGGAGACGTAGGCCCGATAGGCGCGTTCTTCGAAATCGTCACGCCACTCCTCGGGGTATGCGCCCCAACCGGAGCCCCAACTTGCTTTCAGCTCACCGGAATTCAAGCCGGAGACAACGAGCGCGATCACGCTGCGGTCGCCGGCCGGATAGACGCGCATGGCCTCCGGAGCGAACGCGCTTGAGGCGCATACGTCGAACATCGATCCGTCCATGTCGAATGATCCGCGCCGCACTTCTTTGTCAGCCATGGGAGAGCTCCTTTCGGTCCCATCAGTTAAGCCCAACATAAGTGCAGGTCAGCGGCGCAATCCAGTAGCAAATAGCCTGGTGGAGATACCGAGTGGCGACGCCGGGGGTGGATTCCAAGTGGAAATTCCACCTGGGTTTGCGCTTGACAGCCATACGCGGCGCCCTGGAAAAATGTGCGCATGGGTGCAGGATTCTTGCAACGCGACCTCGGCGAGCTTTTGACGCGCTGGCGTATCCGGGCCGGATTCTCCAGCAGGGAAGCCGCCGCATACGCCCTCGGAACCACGAAGGACATCATCGGCTCATACGAGTCCGGCAAGCTCACTTACATGGAGCCCATGATCGTTGGCGATCTGCTGCGCGACTACGGCGCACCGGAGTATGTGATCGTGGAGGCGAAGGCCAAGGCAAAGCAGATACGACAGGGCTCCCCCAATACCTGGCGCTATAGCGGTCCGCAGTGGTTCGAACGACTGAAACAGCTTGAGCCCCTGGCATCTACGATCGATATCTTCGAGGACAACTTCATCACCGGTCTCATGCAGACACGCGCCTACGGCCGCGCGACGATGGAGGCCAGTGGCCTGCTGTCGCATACCCAGATCGACGATTCGCTCGATCTTCGAGGGAGCCGGCGCGAGGCAGTGCTGAAGCGCGAAAATCCTGCCAGGATTCGGTTGATCCAAACCCAGTCCTCGCTCGATCTGATGCAGGGCACGGGAGTCTACGAAGAACAACTCCAGCAGCTCAGGGACGACAACGCACGACCCAACGTAGAGATTTACATCTTGCCGCCACATGGATTTCACCCGTCGATGATCGGGTCGTACCAGATCCTCGGTTTCGAGGATGCAGACGAGCGAGAAGTGGGCTACCACGAAGGTCCGTTCGGGGCGCACTACGAGGCGACCAAAGACGAAGTTGATCGTGTGCGTGTCGTATTCTCGGACACGCTCGCATTGGCCGAGCGGCTCATATGAGTGGAGACCAAAATGCTGACAAACAACTGGAAGAAGTCCTCACGCAGCAACAGCCAGGGTGGTGCCTGCGTGGAAGCCCGTGCGCATGAGGGCGTCGCCCAGGTCCGGGACACCAAGCTCGGGGAGTCTTCCCCGATCCTGGAGGCTTCGGCAGCCGACTGGACTGCGTTCCTTGCTGTGGCGAAGCGCTTAGTTCGACTGCAAGACCGACGGCCCCCGCGTCACCGGGGGCCGTTCGGCGTTTCCGGGGTCAGTGCTCGATGCGGGCGTTGGTCAGGGTGGTGTACCAGGGGCTTTCGGTGAAGTCGGCCTGGTTCTCCTCCCCCAGATAGAGGTCGATGTGCCGCTCACCTCCGAGACCCGGGGTGAACTCGTCTTCGATGATCCATTCGGCGTTCTTGAGCGCCTGGCAGACCGCCGGCTCGACGTCCTCCGCTTCGCCGCAGTAGGTGATGCGCAGTTCGGTCCCCTCGGCGAGGACCCCCGGATCGGCGGCAGCGGAGATGAAGGGCCGCAAGGGATCGCCATGCGAATTGCGGGGCTCGGTGTCGAGCCAGTAGCCGACGTCGAAGGACCAGTTCAGGTACATGCCCGCCTGCTCGCCACTGGTGATGCGGCCGGTGCCCTCGTCTTCGACGGCCTGCACGAAGTCCTTCGGGTAGGTGCCCAGGAGGTCGTCGCCGCTCTCGCATTCGAGCACGGGGCAGCCGCGGACCTCGACCGGTGTGCCGTCGTGGAAGGACTCGACGGCGGTGTAGTAGACCGTCGCCTCCCAACCCGGCTCGGCCTCCGGGGTCTCGGAGCAGCCGGTGAGGGCCAGGGCGATCAGCGGGAGCGGGGACCAGCGGTGCATCGCGGCAGAAGGTCTGTCCATGTGCCGCAAGCCTAGAACACGATCCTGGACCGGTAAGACGCCGGTTAAAGCCGCATCAAACGGCTCCCGCGACACTGGACCGACCGCACGACCGTCATCCGAGGAGGAACCTGCGATGAGATTTCGACGCACCTTGACAGGCGTACTGGTGGCCCTGATGGCTGCCGCATTGAACGTCGGCTTCGCGATGCCCGCGTCCGCGGCGGTTCCGGGCTACTGCAAGGACTTGGGCTTCAGCAACGGCAGGTCGGTCCGAACGGACAACGACGGGAACGGCGGGGGCGCCTATGTCGTCGCCACCCTGTGCTGGACCCGGACGGCGAACGGCTTCTACCGGACCCACACGTCCTTCACGGTCGAGGACACGGCCGCGAACGGCGCAGGCGCGACCATCCGGATCGAATGGACCGGGACCGACGGCGCGACCTACTACTACGTGCCGATCCCGGAAGAACGAGCCTGGAGCAAGGGAGAGATCGAATCCGCTGAGTTCAGCGAGTATGACATCAAAGCACTGTATGTCCGGGCCTGCCTGACCAATGCGAACAACCCGGCGCACCACTGCGGGCCCAAGGCGTAGCGCGGGCGCTTCAGGAGCGGCCCCGCGTCCAGAGGCTCCAGGCCCTGGCGTAGGGGCCGTCGGCGGCGGCGAGGTCGTCGTGGGCGCCCTCTTCGACGATGCGGCCCTTCTCCATCACCACGATCCGGTCGGCGCGGGCCGCTTGGTCGAGGCGGTGGGCGACGAGCAGCCCGGCGCGGCCCTCCAGGGCCGCGGCGGAGGCGTGGTCGAGGGCGGCCGAGTCGGCGCTCCCCGCTTCGGAAGTGGCCTCGTCGAGGACCGCCAGCGGCGGGTCGAGGAGCACGATGCGGGCCAGCGCGAGCGACTGCGCCTGGGCCGGGGTGAGTTCGGTGCCGCGGTCCCCGATGCCGGTGTCGAGGCCGTCGGGGAGGTTGAGCAGGGACTCGGCGCCGACGCGGTGCAGGGCCGCCAGCAGCTCGTCGTCGCCCGCGCCCGGTTTGACCAGGTCGAGGTTCTCGCGGAGGGTCCCGTCGAAGACGTGGACCTCCTGGGTGACGAGCGCGGCCGAACCGGCGACCGTGCCCGAGCCGGGGTCGAGGACGCCGGCGACGATCGCGGCAAGCGTGGACTTCCCGGCGCCGGAGGACCCGACGAGGGCGACGGTCTCGGTGGGGCCGATGCGCAGCGAGACGTCGTCGAGGACGGGGTGCCCGGGGACGTACTCGAATCGGATGCCGGTCGCATCGGCTGCGGCCGCTTGGGGTTGGGTGCGTTCAGCGGCCTTGAACTCGTCGGCGTGGATGACGCCGACGATGCGGCGCATTGAGGCGAGGGAGGACTGGAGTTCGTCGACGACGAACATCAGCTCGTTGATGGGTCCGAAGAGCCGCAGGAAGAACAGCATCGCGGTGGTCGCGGCGCCGACGCTCCCCTCGCCTTCGCGCACGAGCCAGAAGCCGACGACGAGGATCGAGCTCATGCCGAGGAACTCGGCGAGGTTGATGCGGGCGAAGAACCCGTTGATGACGGTGCGGGCGCGCACGGCCCAGATGGTGACCTGCCAGGAGGCGCGGGCGATGGTCGCGGCGTGCGGGCGGGAGAGGCCGAAGGCGTGGACGGTCTCGATGCCGCGCAGCGAGGCGAGGAGGTGCTGGGCGCGGGTGGCCATGGCGGCGCGCTCGGCCTCGTAGATCTGGGGGGCGTTGCGGCGGTGCCAGCGCAGCGTCCACACGTAGATCGGGATGACCAGGACCAGCGCGCAGATCGCGAAGCGCCAGTCGAGGACGGCGATGCCGACGACGGTGGTGACGATGGTGAACGCGGAGCCGGTGACGGCGGGGACGACCATCGGGGCGGCCTCGGCGATGACGGCGACGTCGTCGCCGGCGCGGGAGACGAGGTCGCCGGCGCCGGCGCGTTCGAGGGCGGCGCGCGGGAGGGCGAGGCCGCGGGCGACCATGCGCTCGCGGGTGGAGGCGAGGACGCGCTCGACCAGGCGGGTGGCGCCGACCTGGCCGAGGCCGTCGAAGAACGCGGCGAACAGGGCCCCGGCGGCGATAGCTCCGGCGAGGAGCCAGATGCGTTCGGCGCCTTGGCTTTCGGAGACGGCGTCGACGAGTGCGCCGAGGGCCCACGGGGTGGCGAGCCCGGCGGTGGCGCCGAGGGTCAGGAGCGCGATGACGCCGACGACCTTCCACGTTCCGCCCTTGAGGGCGAGGCGGACCTCGGAGCGGACCTGGGCGGCGGTGGCGAGCGGGAGGGTCTCGCGGGTCTCGTCGCTCATGCGGTCTCCTTGGCGGGCAGGTCGATACCGGGCAGGTCGACGACGCGGTCGCACACGGCGAGGAGCGCGGGCGCGTCGGTGATGAGCAGGGTCGAGCGGTTGCCGCGGGCGGCGCGGAGGCGTTCGGCGATGCGCGACTCGGTGACGGAGTCGACGGCGGTCGTCGGGTCCTGGAGGACCAGGAGCGGCGGTTCCTGGGCGAGAGCCCGGGCGAGCGCGATGCGCTGGCGCTGGCCGCCCGAGAGGCGCAGGCCCTCCTCGCCGACCTGGGTGTCGAGGCCGTCGGGGGCGGCGTCGACGATCTCGGCGCAGTCGGCGGCGTCCAGGGCGGTGTCGATGGCGGCGCGGTCGGCGGTGAGGAGGCCGATGTTGTCGAGGATGGTGCCGTCGAAGAGGGCGGCGTGGTGCGGGACGACGAGGACGGTGCGGCGCAGGGCTTCCAGCTCGTATTCGCCGAAGGGCCTGCCTTGCCAGGTGAGGGCGCCCGCCTCGGGTTCGGCGCTGCCGGACAGGAGCGCGGCGAGGTCGGCCGCGGCGGCGGGCGTCGCGCGCAGGCCGACGCATTCGCCGGGGGCGACGTCGAGGTCGGCTCGGAGGTTGGCGGTCCGCACGTCGGCGAGGCTGAGCTTGCCGTCGCCGGTGTCGGGGACGGCCTTGCCGTGGCTCGCTTCGTGGTGCGGGAGTTGGAGGATCGAGAGGACGCGCTCGGCGGAGGCGAGGGCGGCGGCCCAGATGCCGCCGGCGTTCCTGGAGATGCCTCCCAAGGGGCCCATGATGAACTGCGTGAGACCGACGACGGTGATGAGCTGGCCGACGGTGAGGTCGCCGTTCCAGGCGCGGAGCCCGGCGACGAGCGCGAGCCCGGCCACGAACAGGCCGGAGGCGAGGTTCATGGACCCGATGTAGACGCCTTGGGCGCTGGCGGCGTGCAGGCTCCCGTCGAGGGCGTCGCGGCTGGACTTGCGGTACCGGTCGGCGGCCGCGCCCTGCGCGCCGAGGCCCGACAGGACCCGGTACCCGGCGAGGAGGTCGGCGGCCTTCCCGGACGCCTCGCCCGCGAGCGCGGACTGGTCGTGGCTGCGGCGGCGCAGCGGCCCGCCCGCGCGGTCCATGATGAAGAGCAGCAGCGGGACACCGAGCAGCACGATGAGGCCGAGTTCCCAGGACAGGACCATGAGCACGGTGCCGCACAGCAGGATCGCGGCGAGCTCGCCCGCGGGCCAGGCCGTGATGGCGACGGCCTTGGCGAGGTTGTTGACGTCCGATGAGGCGATCGAGAGCGAGACACCCGGGAGCCCGGCGCGGCCCTTGACGCCCTTGGGGTCCAGGAGCCGGTTCGCGACGAGCGTGCGCAGGCGGTGCTGGACGGCCTCGATGCCGAGGAGCCCGAAGCGGGAGCCGAACCGGTAGCTGTAGGAAAGCAGGGCGAAGTCCGCGCCCAAGAGGGCGACGCAGAGGGCGAGCCGCACGGGGTCGCCGGTGGCGACGGCCTGGTCGATCGCGAAGCCCATGATCACCGGGACGAGCGATTCGCCGATCTGGTGCATGATCAGCAGGATCGATGCCGGCCACATCTGCCTGGGCGCGGCGGCCATGACCCGCAGGGTCAGCCGCCTGGGCGTGGTGTCGGCGTCGATACGGATGGGCCGCACCGGGATCGGATCGGCGGGGGCCTGGAGCAGGACGGGCAGCCTCATGAGTTCCTGTCTGGTTCGGGAGTCCCCCGAAATATTAGGCAAACCTAATTTGTGGCGCAACATGAGGCCGCCCACGTCCCCGGCCGAGGCCGCGCGAGACCGTCGTGAAGCTTTTTCATCAATTGCACGGTTTTTAGATATTTGCGCAGTTCAAAGGCGTATCATCGATGTATGTGGACAGTTCTATGGATTCTGATCGTGGCCTGGGTCGTGCTCGCGATCGTCGGCATCGCCATCAAGGGCCTGCTCTGGCTGGCCGTCATCGGCATCGTGCTCGCCATCGGCACCATCGTCTTCGGCCTCATCAGGCGAAGCGTCGGCAACAAGACGGCCTGACCCGCGCACCCGCGCGACCGGACGGGGTTTCGCCCCGCCCTGCGATCGCGGCCGTAGTCGGCGTGCGCCTCAGCCGGCGCCAGAACGCGGCTCATTCTGGAGGTTCAGAGGAATCGGCACAGGTCAGACCGGGTCCATCGACACCGAACGGGTATAGGCTGAAGACATCGATGGAGCCGCTCGGGCGACGCGACGGCCCTCCCTTGCAGGACGGGCCGGGACGGCAGGACGACCCGGGCATTTAGCAAACATCAGCGAATCGGCGCTCTGACCGCAGCGAAGCGAGTCATCCCCACTCTGGGGCCGGAACGTGTTGGTGCCAGCCCGGGACCTGCAATACCTGGTCGATCCAAGGCCGGCCCACGCCGGTTGCCGAACCAGACAGCCGCAGGGCGGTGGCCTTCAATGGCACCACACAACAGCAGAAGACGCGATCACGACGACGACTACCGGGCGCTCGAACCGTTATTCGCGCAGATGGCCGGCCTCGACGACGCCGATCCGCGCCGCCGCGAACTCCGCGGCCAGATCATCACCGGGTACCTTCCACTCGCCGACCACATTGCCCGCCGCTATTCGCACCGGGGCGTCCCCAGAGACGACCTGGTCCAGGTCGCCACCCTCCGCCTCATCCACGCCGTCGACCGCTACGACCCCGCGCTCGGCACCGACTTCCTCTCCTTCGCCGTCCCCACCGTCATGGGCGAGATGCGCCGCCGCTTCCGCGACACCACCTGGCCCGTGCGCTTGGCGCACCGCCTCCAGGAGATGGAGCTCCCCGGCAACATGTTCAGCCCCATGGAGACCGAGCTGGACGACTGAGGGCCGGGTCAGCGGTTGAAGAGCATCTCCAGGAGCCCGAGGCGCCAGGCGGCGTCTCGGGCCACGAGGAAGCCGACGATGCCGACGATCCAGCCGGTGGTGGAGGCGGCGTTCTTGGTCATCCAGTTGTTCATGCGGACCAGGAGGGGCTCGACGGCGTTGCGGGCGGTGAGGCGGGCCGCGAGGAGGGCGAGGGCGGGCAGGACCATGACGAGGCAGTAGCCGGCCATGGTGGCGGTGGTGGCGGCGGGGCCGATGCCGGAGGTCGTGACGATGCCGATCGCGGCGAGGTACGGGAGCATGGTGGCGACTTCGAGGGTGGCCGCGCCGAGGGCGAGGCCGACGAGCGGGAGCGCGTTGGTTCGCGTGCGGGTCGTCCCGGGCTCGGCGGTCTCGATGCCGAGGGCGCGCTCGCGCCAGCGGCCCATGCGGCCGCCGCCCTCCTTGGACTTCTTGGAGTCGAAGCGGAAGCTGAGGAGGAGCAGGCCGACGCCGACGACGAGCTGGACCCACATCGCGGGGCGGGTGTCCAGGAGCGCGCCGAGGTCGTCGATGAACGTGGTCGCGCCGAGGACGATGAGCATGCCGACCGCGAAGTAGAAGACGGCGATCGTGCCGAGGTAGACGAGCATGCGCCCGGCCTTGACGCGGCCGGGGGCCAGGAGGAGCCAGATCGGGATGAGCAGGGTCCCGAAGCTCGTCGAGTCGATGAGTGCGAGGGCGGCCAGCGAGGCGGCCATGGCGAGGTCCATGTGCCGAGCGTATGGACGCGAGGGGTGGCGGCGCGTCGGTCGCGGGATCGATCTTCTGTAGGGCGACTGCGCCTTTGGTGGCAGACCGAAGGTGGGGGGTGGTGTTGGATAGCGCTTTCCGATAAGGTCGTGGCGATGGCGACGAAGCCGATGGAGGGAACCCCATGAACCGCGACTCCGCACCCCTGATCGTCAACGACAACGGGGCCTGGTGCTGGTTCCAGGACGAGCGCGCGCTCGTCGACCCCGCGACCGGGACCCTCGTCGTCGGCTCGATCGCCGCGCCCGAGGGTCCGGGCGGCCAGGCGCGGGCGGGGAACGTCGAGCTGTCCGTGGTCGACCTGCGGGCCGGCACCAGCACGACGGTGGTGCTGCACGAGCGGCTC
The DNA here is from genome assembly GCF_003265355.1 of Glycomyces dulcitolivorans. Classification (GTDB taxonomy): domain Bacteria; phylum Actinomycetota; class Actinomycetes; order Mycobacteriales; family Micromonosporaceae; genus Glycomyces; species Glycomyces dulcitolivorans. The sequence continues at coordinate 51,546 of NZ_QFRW01000093.1, forward strand.
GAAGCCGACGACCACGACGTGCCCGCGCTGTGGCGCCGCGCCGACGGGCGCTGGCTCGCCGTCTACACCAGGCACAAGACCGACGATCTGACGCGCTGGCGCGTCAGCGAACCGGGCGACCCGACCCGCTGGGGTCCGGAGTCCGTGTTCGACTGGTCGGCGCTGACCGGCGGTGCGGGCGTGACGTACTCGAACCTGCGGTCGGTCGGCGGGCGCCTGTACTGCTTCGCGCGCGCGGTGAACGACGACCAGTGCGCGCTCGTCTCCGACGACGACGGCGACACCTGGGCCTACGCGGGCAAGCTGTTCACGCGGCCGAAGGTCGGCTACGTCAACGGGTACACGCGGTACTCCGGGGACGGGAAGCGGATCGACCTGGTCACCACCGACCACCACCCGCGCGACTTCGACAACTCGATCTACCATGGCTACTTGGCGAACGGGGCCCTGCACCGCAGCGACGGGACCGTCGTCGACGCCGAGGCGCTCAGCGGCGAGGCGCCGTCGCAAGTGGAGCTGACGACCATCTTGGAGGCCGGGTCGCGGTGGGGCGGGGTGCGGATCTCGCACTGCTGGACCACCGACATCCGCCACGGCGAGGACGGCTCGGTCGCGGCGGTCCTCACCGCCCGCGCCGGGGAGGAGGAGCACCTCGACCGGCAGAAGGCCCACCCGGACCTGCGGTTCTTCTACGCCCGCATGGCGCCCGGCGGCGAGTGGACCGTCCGCAAGTTCGCCAAGGCCGGGCCCGGCCTCATGCCGCACGAGGAGGACTACACCGGCCTGGCCGCGATCGACCCGTACGACCTCGACTCGGTGTACGTCTCCACGCCGGTCGACCCCCGGGACGGAGCGGTGCTCCCCCACCACGAGATCTTCCACGCCCGCACCGGGAACGGCGGCGAGTCGTGGACCTGGACGCCGGTCACCGAGGGCTCCGATGTGGACAACTTCCGTCCCGTCGTCGCCCCCGGCGACCCGTCGCGGACCCCGCTCCTGTGGTTCCGCGGCGAGATGACCGCCTCGCAGCACTACGACTGCGAGATCGTGCTGCGCGATTTCCGAAGGTGAGCGCCCGAGGCTCCGGGAGGTGCTTCGGAGCCTCGGACCGGCTTTCTCTTACGGGACGCGGACGTCAGGCCAGGGGTAGCTGGTGACGTCCGAGCCGATGTAGAAGCTCGGGTGCGGCGGCTGGTTGTAGGCCGTGTTCTGCCAGGCGATCGCGACCCGGTACTGGATGTCGTGCATCAGGGTCGCGATGCGCAGGCTCGTCTGGTGCGGGGTCGCGTAGATCCGCAGGGCCGAGGAGTCGCTGGTGCGCCAGACGACCTCCTCGCGCCAGTCGCCGAACAGGTCGGCCGACAGGGCCGGGGTGGCCTTGGTGCCGTTGCTCGACAGGACCCCGGAGCCCGACAGGAGCGTCCCCGACGGGTAGTTGGTGATGCTGGTGCCGTCGAGCAGCTCGCGCTCGCCGTCGCCGTCCCACCAGGACAGGAAGTTGATCGAGGCGGGCTTGGCGCCGATGTTCGCGCCCGACGCGTTCAGCAGTCCGTCCACACTGGAGGACCAGTATTCGGCGCCCGCGTTGGAGGCGAGCACGTTCGCCGCCACGCCGCGGCCGTTGTCGCAGCACGCCGGGGTCTGGAACAGGATCGCCCCGTTGTTCGCGTTCAGGCTCGACGACGGCTGGCTGGTGCTCTCGTGCGGCATGAACACCTCCTGCCCGGCGCGGCTGGGCACGAAGTCCGAGACGTGCAGCGCGTCGCCGTGCCCGAAGCCGGTGCGCCACAGCGCCGAACCGCTGGAGCTCACCGCCATCGCGCCGTAGACGACGTCCTGGTTCCCGTCCCCGTTCAGGTCCGCGATCGAGAGGCTGTGCGCCCCCTGGCCGGTGTACTGGCTGCCCGCCGAGTTCGAGTCGAAGGTCCAGCGGGTGGTCAGGTCGGTGCCGTTCCAGTCCACCGCCCAGATCACCGAGCGCGTGTAGTAGCCGCGCGCGAAGATCATCGACGGCGTCGAACCGTCCAGATAGGCCGTCCCGGCCAGGAACCGGTCGACCCGGTTGCCGTAGTTGTCGCCCCAGCTGGAGACGGTGCCGCGCGGCGGGTTGTAGTCGACGGTGTCCATCGCGGCCCCGGTCTGGCCGTTGAAGATCGTCAGGTACTCCGGTCCGGTGAGGACGTAACCACTGGAGTTGCGGTAGTCGGCACTGGAGGAGCCGATGACCTGGCCGGTGCCCGAGACCGTCGCGTCGGCGGTCTTCATCGCGATCTCCGCGCGGCCGTCCGAGTTGTAGTCGTACACCTGGAACTGCGTGTAGTGCGCGCCCGAGCGGATGTTGCGCCCCAGGTCGATCCGCCACAGCCGGGTCCCGTTGAGCTCGTACGCGTCGATGATCGTGTTCCCGGTGTACCCGGACTGCGAGTTGTCCTTGGCGTTCGAGGGGTACCACTTGACGACGTACTCGTACTGGCCGTCCCCGTCGAGGTCGCCCACGCTCATGTCGTTGGCCTCGTAGGTGAACGCCTCGCCCGATGGCGTGGTGCCCCCGGCCGGGCGCTGGATCGGGATGTCGAGGTAGCCGCTGGAGTTGAAGGTCGCCTCCACGCCGACCTGCGGACCGACGGTGCCGCCGTTGACGGCCGCCACCGTGTAGGTGCCGGAGGCGCCGGTGTCGAGGTAGTTGGTGGCGCCGGTGATCGGGGTGCTGTTGAGCAGGGTCCCGTTGCGGTACACGTTGAACGCCACGTTCGACGGGTCGGTGCCCAAGAGACGCCAGGAGACGAGGCGGCCCGAGCCGGAGGGGACGACGGTGACGCCGCGGGTCAGCTCCTCGACCTCGTAGCGGCCGGTCTGCTGCGGCGGGGCGCCGTCGGTGACCTCGACGTAGTCGATGTTCGCCAGGCCCGCCGCGGTCGAGGCCGCGAGTCGGATCGTGTTGTTCCCGGCGTTGAGCGCGACCGAGACGGTCTTGGTCGACCAGGTCGTCCACGCGCCGGTCGCGGGGAAGGCGCTGGCGGCCTGGACGGTCGCGCCGTTGACGATGACGTCGGCCGAGCGGGTGTCGGTGGCGCCGTGGGCGTACCGGATCGCCACGGAGGCCGTGCCGGCGGCCGGGACGTTCACGGTGAACTGGTTCGCCGCGCCTACGGCGTTGCTGGAGTTGCAGAAGCCGCTGCCGGAGTACCCGGCGTGGTTGGAGTCGATGGTGCCGTCGCAGGTCGCCGGGGCGGTCTCGGACTCGTAGCGGACGGTGGCGGCGTCGGCCGTGCCCCAGACCGTCGCGGCGGCGGTGGCCGCGAGGACGGCCGCGGCCAGGACCGACAGGCTGCGCAGCCGCCGGTTTCGGGTGGTTCGCATGAATGCTCCGCGTGTCGAGAAGTGAGGATGGGGGTCCGCCGGGGTGCGGCGGAGCGGCGCACCATGGGCATGCCGGGTCGACACGGTGCGCTCTCATTCACGCATTGAACTGAATCGATTCAATGCCTTTGGGAAGTATAGTCGGAATCCGCTTTCAAAGGCAATATGTTCGATCGAAGTTTATCGATGCACCTTCGTTTAAGCCCGGTTTACACCCCCGCGCCTACCGTCCCTGGCATGAGACGGATATCAACGATGATCGCGGCCGCGCTGCTGGCCGGCGGGTGCATGACCTCGGTCGAGGAGGGCCCCGGCCGGGGCGAGGCGCCGCCGGACTGCGACCCGGAGCTGGCGAGCGCGCTCGCCGCGTGGGCCGACGCCGGGTTCGCCGGGGCGGTCGCGATCGACGGGAACGGCATGGACTGCCGGGTGGCGCTCGGGAACGCCGACGAGTCGACGCCGAACACCGACGACACCGTGTTCGGGATCGGCTCGGTGAGCAAGGGCTTCACCGCCGCGGCGATCCTCGACCTCGCCCAGGACGGGGCGCTGTCCTTGGGCGACAAGGCGGGCGCGCTCCTGCCGGGCCTGTCGGGCCCGGCCGCCGACGTCACCGTCGAGCAGCTGCTGCTGCACACCAGCGGCTTGGAGGGCGAGCACGGCCGCGACCACCAGCCCCTCGACCGCGACGAGGCGATCGCGGCCATCAGCGGCCTGGCCTCGGCGTTCGAACCCGGCAGCGACTTCCTGTACTCCAACGCCGGGTACTCGCTGCTGGCGCTCATCGTCGACGAGACCACCGGGTCCTACCGGGACTACCTCGCCGAGGAGATCCTGGTCCTCGACGGCGAGCGGTTCGGCGGCTTCTGGGACGGCGAGCCCGCCGCGCCCGGACCGCGCGCGGTCGGCACCGTCGACGGGGCGCCGTCGACCGAGAACGGGGACTTCGCGGGCCCGTTCTGGGCGATGGAGGGCAACGGCGACCTCGCCATGACCGCCGGGCAGCTCGCGGACTGGATGAAGGCGCTCTTCGAAGGCGAGGTCGTCGACCCCGCGGCCGTCGAGGTGCTCACGAGCACGCGGTTCGACTACGGGGACGGCTCGGCCGAGATCCCCGGGTGGGTGTCGGTGGGTCCGGATATGTTCGGAACCCCGCTCATCACCGCCTCCGGGGGCGGCGGCGACACCGGGCACAACGCGGTCGCGGTGTGGCTGCCGGAGCTGGAGATGAGCATCGCGGTCACGTCGAACTCAGAGGAGGTCATCGCAGGAGATCTCGTGGAGGCGATCGGCCCCGCGCTCGCGGCCGGGGAGCCGATCCCGATGCCCGAGGGCCACGCCGAGGCCGATCCCGAAGAGCTGCAATCGAGGGTGGGGACCTACACGCTGGAGTCGGGCGGCTCGTACGCGGTGACGGCGGGCGAGGACGGCCTGGAGGTCGCCGCCGAGGGCGCCGACGCGGTGGCCGCCATGTTCGCCTCGGCCGACTTCACGGTCGAGGACGTCGCCGCCCACGAGGACCTCGTCCTCGCGCTCCTCAACGGCGAGACCGAGGCCGGGCGCGAGGAGATCGAGGCGGTCGAGGGCGACATCGGGGAGATCGAGGCGGTCGAGCTCGCCGGGACGGCCGAGGAGCAGGGCGAGCTGCGCACCTACGTCCGCTTCACCACGGCCGGGGCCGAGCTGCTCGGCTGGTACGCGCTCGACGAGCGAGGCGGCATCGGCGGCGTCATGCTCGACGCCTCCCCTCCGGCGTTTACGCTGGTGCCCACGGGTGAGGGTGAGTACCGCCGCGACCTGGTCGGGGTCGGGGACGGCGTCCGCGTCGTGTTCGCGGAGGGCCTGATGACCGTGACCGGACCGGCCGGCACCGCCGAAGCCCGCCTGAGCTGAGGGGAGCCCGAGTGCGCATCCTGCTGGTCGAGGACGACCGCGACCTGGGCCCGGTGATCGCACTCGGGCTGCGGAACGAGGCCTACGCCGTGGACCTCGCCGCGAACGTGGCCGAGGCCGAGGAACTGCTGTGCGCCAACGACTTCGACGTGGCGTGCCTCGACCTCGGGCTGCCCGACGGGGACGGCCTGGAGCTGCTGCGGCGCCTCGGGACCGACCCGAACCTGCGCCGGCCCCGGCGCCTGCTCGTCCTGACCGCGCGCGACGCGGTGGACGACCGGGTGGCCGGGCTCGACGCGGGCGCCGACGACTACCTGGTCAAGCCGTTCAGCTTCGCGGAGCTGGCGGCGCGGCTGCGGGCCCTGGCCCGGCGCGCCGACGTGCGCGAGGCGGTCCTGGAGGTCGGCGACCTGCGACTGGACGCCGCCGCGCACCGCGCCTGGCGCGGCGGCGAGGCGCTCGAACTGACGGCGAGGGAGTTCTCCATGCTGCGGTACTTCATGCACCACCCCGGCGAGACACTGTCCACTGAGGATCTACTGGAGCACGTGTGGGACGCGCAGGCCGACCCGTTCACCGCCTCCGTGCGGGTGATCCTCAGCCGCCTGCGCCGCAAGCTCGGCGAACCGGGCCCGATCGCCACGGTGACGGGTGTCGGCTACCGGTTGGAGGAACGATGAAATCGCTGCGGGTCAGGCTGGCGCTCACCGGGTCGATCGCGATCTACCTGCCGGTGGTCCTGGTCTTCGGGGTCACCGCGATCAACTACGAGTCGTACGGCGTCGTCGGCGACGACGGGGTCGAGCGGACCGTCTCGCGGTCCGGCATCGAGCCGTCGGGCTGGGCGGTGCTCACGGTGGTGCTGCTGCTGCCGGTCACCGTGGCGCTCGCGTGGTGGTGGTCGGGCCGGGCGGTGCGCCCGTTCGAGCGGGTCCGGGCCGCGGCCGAGCGGATCGAGGGCACCGATCTCGGTCTGCGCGTGGGGAACGCGGAGGGCACGACCGAGGCGGTCGCGCTCGCGGCGGCGTTCGACTCCATGCTGGACCGGCTCGAAAGATCGGCGGCCGTGCAGCGGCAGCTGGTCGAGGAGGCGAGCCATGAGCTGCGCACGCCGCTCGCGGTCCTGATCACCGGCGCGGATGTGGTGCTGGCACACCCCGAGCCGAGCCTGGAGCTGTACCGGGAGGGCATGGAGCGCAGCCGGAGTGCCGCGCACCGGCTGCGGGACGTCGTCGACGAGCTGCTGGTGGACGCGCGCGGACGGGCCCGCGTGATCGAGCGGCGGCCGGTGGACCTGGCCGAACTGGTGCGGGAGGTCGCCGCCGAGTTCGCGCCCGCCGCAGTCGAAGTGACCGGTGCGACGAGCGCGGAGGCCGCGGTGGACGGCCCGAGCGTGCGCCGCGCGATCGGGAACCTCGTCGGGAACGCCGTCAAGCACGCTCCGGAAGGGACCGTGGTCGCGGTGGAGGTCGAAGCGGCCCCGGATGCCGTGGCGGTCACCGTGTCCGATGAAGGGCCGGGCATCCCCGAGGCCGACCGGGAGCGCGTGTTCGAGCGGTTCTGGCGCGGCGAGAGCGCCCCGGGCACGGGCCTGGGGCTGCCGATCGCGCGCCAGATCGCGCAGGCGCACGGCGGCGACGTCGAACTCCTCGACAGCGCTGGCTTCAACGACAGCGGGTCCGGATGCCGGTTCCGGTTGACGCTGCCGAGAGGCGCGCTCTAGGGGACGGTGTGGCCGCCGGCGATGAAGAGGCGGTACCACTCCTCGCGGGTCAGCGGGACCTCCGAGCCGGCCGCGGAGTCGGCGACCCGGCCGGGGTTGGTGGTGCCGAGGACGACCTGCATGTTCGCCGGGTGGCGGGTGATCCATGCGACCGCGATGCCGGTCGGGGTGACCTCGTACTTGGCGGCGAGCTCGTCGATCAGGTCGTTCAGCTCCGCGTAGTTCTCGCGGTCGCCGAGGAAGACGCCGTCGAAGAAGCCCTTCTGGAACGGCGACCAGGCCTGGAGGGTCATGCGGTTGATCCGCGAGTACTCCAGGAGGCCGTTGTCGCGGCTGACGGACTGGTCGAGGCCGGCCATGTTCGCGGCCACGCCCTGGGCGATGAGCGGCGAGTGGGTGATCGACAGCTGGACCTGGTTGTACGCCAAGGGCTGCCGCACCGCGGTCTTGAGCAGCTCGACCTGGAGCGGGGTGTGGTTGGAGACGCCGAAGGTGCGGACCTTCCCGTCGGCTTCGAGCTCGTCGAAGGCCTCGGCGACCTCCTCGGGCTCCATGAGCGTGTCGGGGCGGTGCAGCAGGAGCACGTCGAGGTAGTCGGTGCGCAGCGCCTGGAGCGACTCGTCGACCGAGCGGAGGATGTGCTCCTTGGAGAAGTCGAAGAACGGGTGGCGGATGCCGACCTTCGACTGGATGACGATCTGCTCGCGCTCCTCGTCGTCCAGCTTGAGGGCGTCGCCGAAGCGGGCCTCGCACTGGTGGCGCTCGGCGCCGTAGATGTCGGCGTGGTCGAACGCGTTGATCCCGGCCTCGCGGGCGGTCCGGTAGAGCGTGCGGATCGCCTCGTCGTCGAGCGACCCGATCCGCATGAGTCCGAGGACCACGTTGGAGGGGTCGGGCGAGTGGTCCGGGATCGGGATCGTCTTCATGCCGCCATCCTGCCACACCCGGTAGTTGAACGATAAATGAAGCGGGTTCGCGTCGGCCGGGGCCACAGGCCCCGGCCGGGCGGCGTGCGGGGGCGCGTCACGGCCCGCCGTTGGCCTCGCGCTCCTTGTCCATCTGGCTGAGGTTGTTCTCCCCTGCGGCCGTGGAGTTGGCGGTGTACTTGATGGTCTTCATCTTGTCGATGGGGTTCTTCCAGCTGTTCTTCAGCGGGTCGAGGGACTTGGCGAGCGGGGTGTTGGAGAGGCCGCGGAGGTTCGAGGCGCCGTCCATGACCTTGCCGCCGCCGCGCATCAGGCCGGTCGAGGTGCCCTTGAGGAGCTGGTCGGTGGCGCCGTCGAGGGACTTCTTGAGGCCGGTGGACTGGGTGCCGAACTTGCGGAGGGAGGCGACCCAGCGGCCGAGCTTCGACATGAGCTGGCCGAGCTTCCCGACCAGGTTCGCGAAGACCGAGACGGCCTTGGAGACGACGCGGGCGATCGCGGCGGCCGCGGTGGCGCCGAAGGTGAACCCGGCGGTGGCGAGGGCGCTGAGGATCCACAGGATCGCCTCGGCGATGAAGTTGGAGATGATCTCCAGGAACATCGTGCGGAAGATCGCGACGAGCACGCCCGCGCCGGTGATGAGGTTCGCCGTCCACTTCGCACCCTCGGCGGCACCGGCGATGACCTCGCCGAAGGCGCCCGCGCTCTGGCGGTACGCGTCGGCGTCCTGGCCCTCCCAGTCGATGGTGGTCGCGGTTTCGGCTTTCCAGGCGTCGGACGCGTCGTGGAGCGCCATCGAGATGTTGTTCCACGTCATCGCGAGGCCCTCGATGGCGTTGGGGTTGCCCGCCAGCCAGTCGAGGGGTTCGCGCAGGAACGAGATGTGCTCGAACAGCCAGGAGACGCCGGCCTGCACGAGGTGCTTGAAGGGGTTGGAGATGAACGAGAGCGCGTCCAGGCCCAGGGAGAAGGTGGAGGAGGCGATGTCGCCGACGTCGACCTGGCCCTGGGTGATCGCGTTGCCGTAGGCCTGGCCGGCCTTGTAGACGCCGTAGAAGATCTTGGAGCTCTGGGGCATCGTGGTCGGGGTCTCGCCCTCGATGAGGGGGTTCGCGGCGTTCACCGGTCGAGCTCCTTGAGCAGTGCGTCGAAGACGGCGGCGACCTCTTCGTCCACGGTCTGGTAGTGCTGGGCGGTCGCCTGGAGCGCCGCGGTGAAGCCGGTGCCCAGGTCGTCGATGGAGTCGAGGGTCTCCGAGCCGTCGTCGAGGAACAGGTCCAGGGCGGGCGGGATCAGCTGGGCGAAGACGATGCCGTAGGCGTTCTCGTCGCCGAGGCGGACGGTCTTGGCGGCGTCGGCGGCCTGGACGACCATCGGCATGGGGCCGTTGACGAGCCGCGACGCGTGGTCGCGCAGCAACTGGGGGTCCACTTTGACCATTTAGGGCTCCTCGGTCCGGGGGGCGGCGAATCCGGTGATGACGCTCATCGCCTCGGAGTCCTCGCCCAGGAGGGTGGACATGATCTCGGTGGTCTTGCGGCCCGACTCTTCGAGCGCGAGCCGGTAGACCTCCAGCACCAGGTCGGCGAGGCCGGTGCCGGAGAGGCCGCGCGCCTGGGGCGAGAAGCGCAGGCCGGTGAGGTTGCCGCCGGCGTTCACGGTGACGGTGACGATCTCGTCCTCGTCGGCGAGGGTCACCTCGGACTCGGCGAGGAGCTCTTCGGCGCGGCCGGCGCGCTCCTGGATGACGGCGACGCGGGACTCCAGGTCCTGCATGATCTCTTCTGGCGTGCGCAAATCGTCCTCCGTATTCGACTGTGCACAGACACAACGCTTCCCGTGGTGCAGTTGTCAAGCTAGCCAACGGGAGTGAACTGGAGGTGGCGCAGTCTTGAACGGCGGCGCTCAGGCAGGCCGCAGCACGGCGGCGACGAGCTCGGGCCCGGTCCAGTCCCGGCGCCCGCCGGCCTCGGCCTCGTGGACCAGGGCGGTCAGCAGCTCGTTGACGGGTGCGGCGGTGCCGTGCTCGGCGGCGAGCGCCGCGACCTCGCCGTTCAGGTAGTCCACTTCGGTCGGACGCCCCGATTCGAGGTCGTCCCACGTCGAGGAGCGCGCGTGCGGGTCGATGGCGAGCATCCGCGCCGCGACGCGGGTGAACAGCGCGTCGGGCAGGCCGAGAATGACCGGCAGCAGCCGCGGCGCGGCCCCGGCGGTCTTCGCCGGGGTGATCCCGGCGGCCTTGTAGGCGGCGAGGGCCTCGCGCTGGGCGAGGGCGAGCACGCGCCGGAACGGCCGCTGGGACAGCTCGGTGCGCAGCGGCAGGCCCGAGAGGGCGTTGATCGCGTTGTTGAGGTTGAGGACGAGCTTCCCGGCCTGGACGCCGAGGAGGTCGTCGCGGACGGTCAGCGGGAGCCCCGCGCGGTCGAAGGCGGCGAGGTGCCCGGCGAGGCCGGGGTGGGCCTGGACCTCCAGGCCCCCGGCGGTGCCGCGATGGAAGCGGCCCTCCCCTTGGTGGATCACGTTGAACGCAACCATCCCGGGGACCGCCTCGACGCCGCCCGCTTGCAGCACTTGGGCATTGCGCAGCCCGTTCTGGAGGCTCACGACCGGCGTCCCAGGCCGCAGCCGCGGGGCGAGCCGGGCCGCAGCGTCGGCGGTCGCGGCGGACTTGACGGTGACCAGCACCAGATCGGCGTCCGCGGCGGCGGCCGGGTCGGTCTCGTACCGCGGCGCCTCGACCCGCTCGACCGCCCCGTCGAGGTCGATCAGGACGAGCCCGTGAGAGCGCACCTCGGCCGCGATCCGCTCGCGCCCGACGAACACGACTTCAGCTCCGGCGGCGGCCAGCCGCCCCCCGACATAACACCCGATGCTGCCCGCACCGTACACACAGATCATTACCGGATGCTATCGCCGCCAACCTTTGTGGAGGAACCGAGGGCGGCCCCGGGCAGTGCCC
>NZ_QFRW01000094.1:0-27383 GCF_003265355.1 Glycomyces dulcitolivorans
GGTGCGCGTCCGCGCCGACGCGCCGCTGGCCGCCTCCGGCTTCCAGGCCGCCGAGGAGGACGGGCTCGTCACCTTCGACGCCGAAGCCGGGACCGCATACCAGTTCATCAAGCGGCAGTGAGGAGCCGAACCGTCCGCTCCGGTGCCGTGAACGCACGGTGCCTGCGCGAGCGGGGCAGAGCGTTCGGCATACGACCGTGTTCTTGTACTTTCGAGGTGCCGATCGGCTTGGAGTTCCCGCGCTCAGCTGGACTGCCGGTTCCGCGGCCAGGCCTCGACGAAGCGCTCCAGGAGGGCGGCCAGGGTTTGCGCCTCCTCGTCGGTGAAGTCGGCGAGCGCGTCGGCGACGCTCTGGCGGCGAGAGGCGTGGGCGCGGTCGACGAGGTCGCTGCCTTCGGCGGTCAGGCGGATGCGGGCGTAGCGGGAGTCCTCGGGGGCCGTCTGCCGTTCGATGAGGCCCTCGGCGAGCAGCTCGCCGGTGAGGCGGCTGGCACGCGGCCGGTCCACGTCGATCGCGTCGGCGATCTGGGAGATGGCGAGGCCGTCCTCCGCTCCTTCAAGGGAGTCGAGGTAGCGGAAACGGGCGGCGTTCGCGGCGGACGCCGCGGCAGGGTCGCCTGCGGCGGCGCGTCGCTGGAGCCTCCGTGACTGCTGCAGGCGCCGGATGCGGATCAGTGCCTGCTCGATGACCTGGTGGGGTTCGCCGTCACTGGTTGCCATGCCTGGCACATTACAACAGTTGCTCCTTGACAACTCTGATCGCCTCACTATTATAGTTGTATGATTACAACTAATATGGCGGCAGTGTGTCCGCCGATCGACCTCCCGGTGAACGGCCCGTTCGAGGCTCCGACCCGGGCGGCGTGGGGCGTCGGCGAGCGGGGCGTCCGGTGAGGGCGCGCATCCGCCAGGCGCTCTGGCGACGAATCCTCTTGGGTGCGAGCGCAGCCGCCGTGTATGCGGTCGCCGCGTACGCCTCGGCCGTCTTCATTCCCGCGTCCGGATGGCCGGCGATCGGCGACGGCCGGTACTCCGCGCAAGCGGCGACCATGGTCCCGGCGATGAACGTGATCGCCGTCGCCGCGCTCGGGCTCGCCATTGTCGCGCCCGTGGCCCCCCGCTGGCTTCAGATCGCCTGCGGTCTGCTCGCCGCGGTCGTGGCGGCTGCGGCCGGACCGCTGCTCGCGTTCGTCGAGACCGGTGCCGACGTCGCGATCCTCACCCCGGGGGTCGGCGTTCTCGCCGTCGCTGGAGCCGCGATCGTCCTCACCTGTGGCTGGGCCGCCGAGCGGACGGTGCGACCGGCAGTCGAGCCGGAGCCGCCGCGCTAGCGACGGCCCGCATGCGGACCCAGGCGGCGTCCCGGCGGATGGCCTGGCCCTTCCGGGGTGAACTCCGAGGCGCGCGGCCATCATTAAATGGCATTGACTGCCATTTCATTGGCGCGCTCAGGGGCCGCCCCCGGCCCGTATCTCGTGCTCGGACGGGCCCGCCCGGGGCGGCCGCCTCAGTGGAGCCAGTCGCCCTTCTGCGGCGTCTGCGCCAGCGGCGGGGCCGAGGGTTGGACGCTCGCCGCTGCGGGTGAGAGCCCGTCGAGGAGGAATCCGAGGTAGCGGCGCCAGCCCTCGGTCTCGGGGTCCATGCTCCGCAGCACGCTGGTGATCATCGCCATGATCCTCGGGAGGTCCTCCGGGACGAGGTCGGCCCTCAGGAGCCGGGCCCGCTGGGCGCGCCGTGCGAGCTCGGTCAGGGCGTCGAAGAACGCGGCCGACAGCTCTGGGGTGAGCGTGCCTGCGTGCTTCGCCGCGGCCAGGGTGTTGTCCTCGCGGGCCACCATCTCGACCGCGGCCTCGATCAGCGTGGACAGGCCGTGCAGCGGGTCCTCGTCCTCGAGCGCGCTCGCGATGACCGGTGACAGGTCTTCGGCGACCCGCTGGTTGAGCACCGCGCGGAGCAGGTCCGCCTTGCGGGGGAAGTGGCGGTACAGGGTCCTGATCCCCACCCCTGCGCGCCGGGCGATCTCGTCGAGGGACGCGTCGGGCCCGGCCTCGGTGAACACCGCCCGGGCGGTGTTCAGGAGCCGGTCGGCGTTGCGCATGGCGTCGGCCCGCGGGTGCCGCTCGATGTCGATGTCCACCTCCTCAGGGTAGCAAATGGCAGCTTTTGCCCATATGCTAGGTTCATAAATGTCATCAACTGCCATTTATGAATCCAGGGGGTTCGGATGAAGGTGAGTGTCGACGCCGACAAGTGCGTTGCCGCCGGCCAGTGCGTGCTGCTCGCGCCGGAGGTCTTCGACCAGCGGGAGGAGGACGGTGTCGTCTTCCTGCTGGACGAGGCGCCCGGCCCGGATCTGCACGACGGGGTCCGCGAGTCGGCCATGGTGTGCCCGGCCGCCGCGATCCACCTGGCCGAGTCGTGAACCGGGTCGCGATCGCGGGGGCGTCGGTCGGCGGACTGGCGGCGGCCGAGGCGCTGCGCAAGGCGGGGTACACAGGGGCGATCACGCTCATCGGCGACGAACCGCGGCCTCCGTACGACCGGCCTCCGCTGTCGAAGCAGCTGCTGAGCGGGCAGTGGGCGCCGGACCGGCTCGACCTGCGCCCGCCGGCCGACATCGACGCGCTCGGGATGGAGCTGCGGCTGGGCGTTCGGGCGACCGGCCTCGACCTCGCCCGGCGGACGGTGTCGCTGTCGGAGGGCGCCGACGTCCCCTACGACGCACTGGTCGTCGCGACGGGCGTCCGCGCCCGCCGCCTCCCCGGCACCGAGGGGATGGCCGGGGTGCACTCGCTGCGCACGCTGCCGGACGCGCTGGCGCTGAAGGAGCGTCTGCGGCCGGGGCGGCGCCTGGTGATCGTCGGCGCGGGTTTCGTCGGAGCCGAGGTCGCCGCCACCGCCCGCGAGCTCGGAGTCGAGGTCAGCCTGTTGGAATCGGGTCCGGTTCCGCTCGCGCACGCCGTCGGGGAGGAGGCCGGGCGGTTCATGACCCGGCTCCACCTGGAACACGGGGTCGCAGTCCGCACCGGAGCGGTGGTCGCCGAGATCCTCCGCGACGGCGCGGAGACGGCCGGTGTGCGGTTGGCCGACGGCACGGTGCTGCCGGCCGACGACGTGCTGGTGGCCATCGGCTCGGAGCCGAACACCGAGTGGCTGACCGGCAGCGGCCTCACCGTCCAGAACGGACTCGTGTGCGACGAGTACTGCGCCGCCGCCGACGGCGTGTACGGGGTCGGCGACGCGGCCCGCTGGCACAACCGACTGTTCGGCACGGACATGCGGATCGAGCACCGCACCAACGCCGCCGAGCAGGGCATGGCCGTCGCCCGCGCGATCCTCGGCGACCCCCGGCCCTTCGCACCGGTGCCGTACTTCTGGTCCGACCAGCACGGCGTCAAGCTCCAGGCCTACGGCCACCTCCGCGACCACGACGAAGCGCTCGTCCTCGACGTCGACCCGGAGGGCCGGCGACTGCTTGTCGCCTACCGGAAGGCGGACCGCCTGGTCGGCGTCCTCGCCGCCGGGAAGCCCCCCAAACTCCTGCGCGCCTGGCGCGCGCTCATCGCCGCGGCCACCGAGTGGACCGCGGCCCTCGCCATCACCGCCGTCTGAAACGGAGATCCACATGAACACCACCACCGACACCGGTCTGCCGGCCTTCCCCGGCGAACGCTCCGCCCGCTGCCCGTTCAACCCGCCCGCCGAGTACGCGCAGTGGCGCGAGGAGGACGGCCTGCGGCGGGCGAACTGGAACGGCCACACCGTATGGGTCGTCAGCCGATACGAGGACATCAAGACCGCCATGACCGACCCGCGCATCAGCGCCGAAGCCCTCGCCCTGCAGAGCAACGGCGCCCATGAGGGCCCGAACGCGCCCGACATCTTCCCGCGCATGGACGACCCCGAGCACGCCCGGCTGCGCCGGATGCTCACCAAGGACTTCACCGTCAAGCGGGTCAACGCCTTGCGCCCGGACATCGAGGCGATGGCGAACGAGTTCATCGACAAGATGATCGACAAGGGGCAGCCCGGCGACATCGTCGCCGACTACGCGCTGCCCATCCCCTCGCTCGTGATCTCGCTGCTCCTCGGCGTCCCCTACTCCGACCACGACTTCTTCCAGACGATCACCGCCACGGTGATGAACATGAACACACCGCGGGAGGAGAAGCAGCAGGCCTCGCGCCAGTTCTTCGGCTACATGATGGAGCTGGTGGCCCGCAAGGAGAAGGAGCCCGGCGACGACCTGATCAGCCGCATCGTCCGCGAGCACGTCCAGACCGGCGAACTGCGCCGCGAGTCCGCGGCCATGAACGGGGTCATCCTGCTCAACGCCGGCCACGAGACCACCGCCAACATGATCGCCCTCGGCACGGCGGCGCTGCTGGAGCACCCCGACAAGGCGGCCGTGTTCCGCGACAGCGACGACCCGGGAGTGATCGCCAACGGGGTCGAGGAGCTGCTGCGGTACCTGACCATCGTGCACAGCCTGGTCGCCCGCGTGGCCAAGGAGGACGTCGAGATCGGCGGGCAGCTCGTCAAGGCCGGCGAGGGACTGGTCATGAACCTGCCCGCCGCCAACTGGGACCCGGCCTTCACCGACGGTCCCGAAACCCTCGACCTTGAGCGCCCCGCGCGCGGCCACGTCGCCTTCGGCTACGGCGTCCACCAGTGCCTCGGCCAGACCCTCGCCCGCGCCGAGCTCCAGATCGCGCTGTCCACCCTGCTGCGCCGGCTCCCCGACCTGCGGCTCGCCGCCCCGATCGAGGACATCCGGTTCAGGAACGACATGAGCATCTACGGCGTTCACGCCCTGCCCGTCCACTGGTGAGCCGCTGCGAAGGGAAGACGACATGACCGAACTCAGATTCGACGGCCGGACCGCCGTCGTCACCGGCGCCGGAGGCGGCCTGGGCCGCGAGTACGCGCTGCTGCTGGCCGCTCGCGGCGCGAACGTCGTGGTCAACGACATCGGCGGATCGGTGTCCGGCGACGGATCGGACGAGGGTCCCGCCGACGCGGTCGTCCGCGAGATCTGCGCGAACGGCGGCGAGGCGGTGGCGGACGCGCACAGCGTCGCCTCCGCGGACGGCGGGGCGGCCCTGGTGGCCACCGCGTTCGACACCTACGGGCGGCTCGACATCCTCGTCAACAACGCCGGCATCCTCCGCGACGCGCTGTTCGAGGACACCACCCCGGACCTGCTCGAACCGGTGCTCGACGTCCACGTCAACGCGCTGTTCCACGTGACCCGCCCGGCGTGGCGGATCATGCAGCATCAGGGCTACGGCCGCATCGTCAACACCACCTCGGCCGCCGGACTGCTCGGCAGCACGCACAAGAGCAACTACGGCACCGCCAAGGCCGGCGTCGCCGGCTTCACCCGAGTCCTCGGCCTCGAAGGCGCCGAGCACGGCATCAGGGCCAACGCCGTCGCCCCCATCGCCGCCACCCGGATGCTCACGCAGCATCTCGACGAGGAGTCCCGGCTCGCCCCCGCGGCCAAAGCGATGATGGACGCGATCGTCGGCAGGCTCGACCCCGCGCTCGTCGCACCGGTCGTCGCCTTCCTGGCGCATGAGGACTGCCCGGTCACCGGGGAGGTCTACACCGCGGGCGCGGGCCAGGTCGCCCGGTTCTTCACCGGCAGGACCCGCGGCTACCACCACCCGGAACTCGCAGTCGAGGACGTCAGGGACCACCTCGCCGACATTCGCGACGAGACCGAATACACCGTGCCGGCCGGACCGGCCGAGGAGATAGCCGAACTCATACGGGTCACCGCGACCCGGCCGCAACCCGTTCAGGAGTAGCGGTCGCGCACGCCGGCGGGACCGCCGCCGTCAAGCCGGCGCGCCGGCGTGCCTCACACGATCCCCACCTACCGGTTCGCTGGCGAACCGGTGATCCGGCACCCCGCGGTGCCGGTGAGAACCGTCGTCTCATTCGGGCCCGTCCATCTGCAACCGCATTCCAGGGCCCACTCCGACATAGGAGAAATCCATGTTCGATGTCGTCGCCATCCTCCACTGGCTCGGGCCGTTCGTGCTGCTCGGCCTCTTCGTGATCATCTTCGCCGAATGCGGACTGCTGATCGGCGTCGTCCTACCCGGCGACCCGACCCTGTTCACCGCCGGCCTGCTCGCCGCGACCGCGGCCATCGACGCCGACCTGTGGCTCGTCTGCGCGGTCGTCACCGTCGCCGCGATCCTCGGCAACATCTGCGGCTACTGGGTCGGTGCGAAGGTCGGACCGCCGCTGTTCAACCGCCCCAACGCCAAACTGCTCCACCCCGGCCAAGTCGAGAAGACGCAGCGGTTCTTCGAGAAGCACGGCCCCATCGCGATCGTCCTGGCCAGGTTCATCCCGCTCGGCCGCACGCTCATCACCGTGGTGGCCGGCATCGCGCGAATGGACAAGAAGAAGTACTTCTTCTACTCCACCGTCGGCGGCGTCCTCTGGGCCACCGGTGTGACCCTGCTCGGCGGCCTCCTCGGCCAGATCCCCTGGGTCGCGGCCAACGTCGACACCATGCTGCTGTTCATCCTCTTCGCGATCGCCACCGTCTCGATCGCCCCGATCGCCGCCGAGGCGATCAAGCGGCGCCGCAGGAAGCAGCCTGCCGAGGCCGATCCTGCCGAGCTCAGCGAGTCCGTCTCGTGACGACCGCGGCCGCGACGGGCCACCGGCCCCTCGGGAGCGCCCGGCACGCGAACCCCGCACTGGTCCTCGGACTCCTGGCCCTGGCCGGGATGGTCTTCGCGATGCTGCAGTCGCTCGTCGCACCGGCCCTGCCGGTCATCGCCGCCGAACTGGACGCCTCCACAGCGGACATCAGCTGGCTCGTGACCGCATACCTGCTGGCCGCCGCCGTCGCCACCCCGATCGCGGGCCGACTCGGCGACATGTTCGGCAAGCGAAAGGTCCTGCTCATCGTCCTCGGCGTGCTGGCCGCAGGCTCGCTGGTGGCCGCGCTCGCCGAGAACCTCGCCACCCTCGTGGCGGGACGGGTCCTCCAAGGCGCCGGGGGCGCGGTCCTGCCCCTGGCCTTCGGCATCGTCCGGGACGAGCTGCCGCCGAAGCGGGTCGGCGTGGCCGTCGGCCTGCTCTCCGCGCTGCTCGGCGCGGGCGGCGGCCTCGGGGCGGTCCTGGCCGGACCGATCGTGGGCACCCTGAACTGGCATTGGCTGTTCTGGTTCCCGCTGATCGCGATCGCCCTCGCCGGGGTGGGCATCATGTTCGGCATCCCCGAATCGCCGGTCCGAGCCCGCGGGCGCATCGACGTGCCCGGGGCGCTCCTGCTGTCCGCCGGACTGGTATGCCTGCTGCTGGCGCTCAGCGAAGGCGGCACCTGGGGTTGGACCGACGGCCTGACCCTCGGACTGTTCGGGGGCGCGGCGGCGGCACTCACCGCGCTGGTGGCAGTCGAGCTGCGAGTCGCCTCGCCGCTGGTCGACATGCGCATGGTCCTCAGCCGAGGCGTGTGGACGACCAGCGTCGCCGGCATCGCCTTCGGCGTCGCCACGTTCGGCTCGTTCCTGCTCGTACCGCTCCTGCTTCAGCTCCCCGCCGACACCGGGTACGGACTCGGGAAGTCCGTCGGCGAAGCCGGCCTGTTCCTGCTGCCGTCGACCGTGGCGATGGTCGTCTTCGCGCCGCTGTCCGGTGTGCTGGACCGCTTTCTCGGCGCCAGACTCCCGCTGGCGCTGGGAACCGTTCTGGCAGCGGCCTCGTTCGTCCTGCTCGCCGTCGCGCATGAGGCGGCATGGCAGGTACTGATCGGGGTCACGCTGATGGGCGTCGGGATCGGACTCGCCTCGGCCGCCATGACCAATGCGATCCTCGCGAACGTCGCACCGACCCAGACCAGCGCAGCGACCAGCCTCAACACCCTCGCCCGCACGGTCGGCGGCAGTATCGGCACGGCGGTGATCGCGGCCGTGCTCTCTGCCGACACCGGTCAGCAGGTTCCGGCGGAGTCGGGGTTCACCGTGAGCTTCTGGATCTGCGCCGGCATTCTCGCCGTCGCGTTCTTTGCGGTGCTCCTGCTCCCGGCGGGCCGCCGTCGCCTTCCCGTCCGTGCGCGGGAACCCGGTCCCCGCGACCTCGCGGAGGCGGGGGTCGACCGGAGCTGACCCCAAGGGGTGCGGCCGCATTCGCGGCCGCACCCCTGCTGCGTGCTACGCCCGGCTCCACTGCTGCGTGGCGTTGCCGAGGCCCGTCCACAGCTGCACCGGTGACCCGTTCGCCGTGGCCCAGTTCGCCACGTCGATCACGAGTCCGCTGGAGCGGTTGACGATCGTGCCGTCGAGGCGAAACGACCACTGCTGGCTGGTGCTCCCGTTGCAGGCCCAGAGGATGAGCTTCGTGCCCGGGACCGTGCCGTTCCCCGCTGCGGCCAGGCAGTTGCCCGAGACGCGGAGCTCGCCCGCAGCGGTCGCCGTGATCTGCTGGTTCGTGTTCCCGACGCAGTCCCAGACCTGGACCTGGACGCCGGTCTGGCCGTTCGGCACATCGAGGCAGCGGCCGGAGTTGCCGCCTCGCAGAGAGAAGGGCGACGCCGAGACGGTCTCGGTCACGACCTGCCATTCCTGTGCCGACGAGGTGGACGACGCCTGGAGGTCGACGGCCCCGCCCGCGCCCGTGCCGGTCATGTACAGGCCCGTATTGCGCACCGACCGGATCTTGTAGTAGCCGTCGCTCGCGGGCACGAGTGTCCACTGCTTGTCGGTGGCGCCGTCGTCGACCCACTGCGTGAGGCGCTGGCCCGCGGTCGCGGAGCCGGTCCAGACAGCGACCGCGCGCCCGCCGGCCTGGTTCAGGAGCGTGACGTTCGCGCCCTTGGACTCCAGGTGCCAGCGCTGGGCGGCGCTTCCGGCGGCGAGGGCCTGGGTGACGAGGTCGGGGACGTCTCCGGTGAGGTTGGCGTCCTGGGTCTTCCCGTTCTCGGGGGCGAGCACTTGACCGGTGGCCCGGTTGACGAGCACCGCGTAGTCGCCCGCGGCGCGGCCGAGGTCGACGTTCCCGGCCTTGACCGGACCGGTCGAGGCGCCCGACCACGGCGCCTGGAGGATCAGCAGCCGACCGCTCTCCTGGAGGTACATGAGGTTGCGGCTGTACCCGCCGGGCATCGCCGTCTGGTACTCCTTCCACGCCCCGTCGCTGCGGCCGGATTCGTTGACCCACACGCTCGCGCTGCCGGCCGCGTTGTAGACGAGTCGTCCGTCGGGCAGGTTCGTGAGCACGGGGCTCCCGCCGGTCGCGAGGCCCCGCTGCCCCGAAGGAACGGGCAGCCCGGAGATGTTCGTGCCCGGTTCGGACACGGCGAAGAAGCGAAGCGGGTCGTCGGCGATCTTGTACCGCACGTTCTGGCCGCCGCCCCAGAACTCGTAGGTGAGCAGCCATTTGCCGTCGGTGGTCGGCACGACCGTGGTCATGCCGGGGCGCCCGCCGCCGATTTCGGTCTTGCCGCCGCCCATGTCCACCATGGTGCCCGCGGCGTCGATCACCGGAGCGCTCCAGGAGGAGCCGGGGCCGGCCCAGGTCCTGTGCACGAGGACCTGGCCGCGCGAATCGGTCGCGGTGGCGTTGGCCGGATCGAGGGTCGCCACGCCGGTCGAGGCGTCGAACCCGAGGTAGTCGTTCTCGTCGGAGTAGTAGGCGACCAACTGGCCCCGGTACGCCATGAGGAAGGGCTCCCAGACCGGGTCGTCGGACATGTTCCTGCCGGTGGCGATGATGTCGCGGACCGTCCAGGTCCGGCCTTCGTCCGAACTGGAGTACAGCGCGATCGCGACGTTCGACCGGTCGGAGCTCGTGCCGTCCCCGGACACGACCGCCGAGAGCAACAGCGTCCCCGCGGGCAGCGCGCCGACCGCCTGGGGGAGCACGTAGAAGTACGGGTTGGTCCAGGCGCTCGTGTACGGCGCGTACTTCGCATCGCTCGACAGGTAGGCGGGAGCCTGCACCTCGGTGCGCCTGCTCCAGGTCGCGCCCTCGTCGTCGCTGACGTGGATCGGGAGGGTCTGGCCGACGATCGGCCCCTCGGAGTCCTCGAACGCGGCGATGACGGTGCCGCTCGGCAGTTGGGCGGACTTGGGGTACAGGATGCACGGGGTCTTGTTGCAGCTCGCCGGATCCTCGGCGACGTACATGTCGGTCGGCGAGGGCTGGTAGGCCTGTGCGGTCGAGCTGATGCCGAGTGGGAGCAGGAGCGCCGTGGCGAGGCCTACGGCACCGGTGATCGTTCTGAGACGTCGCATCGTCGCGAAACCTTTCATCACGTGAGGCGCGTCGTCGCACCCCGGTGACCTCGGATCATGGCATAGATGCAGGTCGATAAAACGATTCGGAAAACCTTTCGCGACGGTGGGAGCGCGAAAGGTTTTCGCGCTATTTCCGCAGTGGCGCCGTGGAATCGCGCACCACCAGGTGCGTCGACAGCTCGACCCGGTTGGTGGACAGCAGCTGCCCGCGCGCCAGGCGCACCATCGTCGAGACGGCCGTCCGCCCGATGTCGGCGATCGGCTGGTGCACCGTGGTCAGGGGCGGCGCGCTCATCTGGGACAGCGGCGTGTCATCGAACCCGATGATGCTCAAGTCGTCGGGGACCGACAGTCCCAGGCGCCGAGCGGCCTCCAGGACCCCCGTCGCCGTGGTGTCGCTGCCCGCGAAGATCGCCGTCGGAGGACGCTCTCCCGTCAGCATCTCGATGGCCGCCGCCAGCCCGTGCTCGAACGTGTAGGAATGGCGCGGCACCAGCGCGGCGTCGGCTTCCAGACCGGCCTCGCCCATCGCCGCCGCCCAGCCGTGCGCACGGACGTTGTCGCAGTGGGCTCCCGGCGGTCCTCCGATGTACCGGATCTCCCGATGCCCCAGGCCGAGCAGATGCTGCGCGGCGGCGTACGCCCCGGCCCAGTTCGTCGCCCCGATGCTGGGCGTCGACGTGCGCGGCACGTCGATCGGGTCGACGAGCACCATGTGCAGGCCCGCGCGCTTGAGCGCCTTCTCTCGCGGCGCGGAGTACGCGCTCGTCGCCTCGATGACCCCGGCCCGGCCCGAGCGGGCGAGGCCCTGCGCCCACGCGCCGGCGTCCTCGATGGACCCGGCGCCCACGCTGCGAAGGACGAGCGCCACCCCGAGTTCGGCCGCGGCCTCCAACGCGCCGCCGAGGAACTGGGACAGGTACGGGTTCGACACCGTCCGCGGGTCGACCACCAGCTCGACGCTCATCTCCTGTGCGGTGTGGACGGACCCTTGGCGTTCTCCCAGGCTCACGTACCCGAGCTCGGCGATCACCTCCTCGACGCGGACGCGGGTCTCCGCGCCCACCCCGGTGCGCCCGTTGACCACTTTGGAGACCGTCCCGATCGAGACCCCGGCGGCCCGCGCGACGTGCTGCAGCGTGGTGCGCTCGGCGCTGGCGCCCGCCGCGGGCCTGGCGCCCGCCCGCCGACCGGCCTTCCCCGTCGTCTGCCCGTCCATGCGCCTGCTCCCGATCCGTCGCGAAAACCTGTCGCAAACCATACACAAGCCATCGTGATGTTTTCGAAGCCGCCGAGTCCGAGACACCTGGCCGGACCACGTCAGTGGCACGAAAACCTTTCGCGGTCGCGGGATCTGTTTTCGGGGCCGAGTCGTGCTTACAGTGGCTCGCAGATCGACGCGTCGGCCAGACCCCTGCTCGACGCGACCCCTGACTCTCGATGAGGAGCGTTCAATGATGAACCGCAATTTGCGACTGACTCGCAGAACGGTGGTCGTCGGTGCCGCCACCGCAGCCGCGACCGCGGCCTGCGGCGGCCCGGCCGCCGAAGGCCCGAACGAGGACCGGCCCGAGAACGAGATCCACGTCCTGGTGGTCGGCGACGCCGCGGCCGAGGCGGAGGAGGCCGCCGCCGAGCGGTTCAACGCGACCTCGGACGTCAAGGTGATCGTCGACCGCGGCTCGACCGCCGGCAACGAGTACAGCACCTCGGTGCGCAACGCCGTCGGCACCCCGACCGCCCCGGACGTCTTCATGAGCTGGGGCGCGGCCAACATCAAACCGCTGGTCGACGCAGGAGCCCTGCTCGCCCTCGACGAGTTCATCGACGAGGACCCCGCGCTCCAGGAGTCCTTCCTGCCCTCCGTGTTCGACGAGGAGGTCATCGACGGCGAGACCTACGGCATCCCCATGCGCGGCGTCGCACCGACCTTCCTGTTCTACAACAAGCAGGTGCTCGCCGCCGCCGGCCTCGAACCGGTCCAGACCTGGGACGACCTCCTCGCCCAGTCCGCGACCCTGCAGGCCTCGGGCGTTACCCCGATCGGACTCGCCGGGACCGACAAGTGGCCCACCCAGATGTGGTTCCAGTACGCCTTCGCCCGGATGCTCGGCAACGAACGCGTCGCCGCAGGGCTCGCCGGAGACGGCGACGTCTGGTCGAGCGACGAGAGCCGCCAAGCGCTGGCGCTGCTCGCCGAACTCGTGGACGCCGGCGCCTTCGGCGACGACTTCGGCTCGGTCGCCTACGGATCGGACGGCTCGGCCGCGCTGCTGCGCACCGGGAAGTCCGCCTACGAACTCATGGGCACCTGGTACTACGCCGACGTCACCGCCGGCGACGAGCAGTTCGCCGAGACCACCCTCGGCTGGATCCCCTTCCCCTCGGTCGACGGCGGCGGCGGCCAGGCGGGCGAGATCGCCGGGAACCTGAGCAACTACTACAACGTCGCCGCCGACACCCGCTACCCCGACACCGTGCGCGGCTTCCTCAAGGAGCTCTACGGCGAGGCGTTCCTCCAGGACCAGCTCGCCCTCGGGAACCTCCCGCCGACGACCGACGCCGCCGACCTCGTCCAGCAGCAGGCCGACCTCTCCGAGACCCGCAAGACCTATCTCGCCTTCGTCATCGGACTGGTCGACCAGGCGCCCACGTTCCAGCTCTCCTGGGATCAGGCCGTCCCCGCCGAAAGCCTCACGACCGTCCAGAACGCGATGGCCGACTACTTCAACGGCACCATCGACGCCGACGGTTGGATCACCGCGATGCAGGGAGCCACCTCCGTTGCGTGATCTCCGGATCAAGTCTTCGCGGGGGCGGCGGGCGGTGAGCCGCCCCAGCGCCGTCTGGGCGCTTCCCGCCGTCGCCTTCTTCGCGTTCTTCGCGCTCCTGCCGCTGGCCGTGGCGGTCGGGCTCTCCTTCACGAAGTACAACGGGATCCGCCTGACCACCCCGCAGTTCGTCGGCCTCGACAACTGGACGCGGATGCTCGACGACGCGCCGCTCCACCGGGCCGTCGGCGTCACCGTGGTCCTCATCGTCCTGGCTGTCGCCACCCAGGTCCCGGTCTCGCTCCTGATCGGGGTCTGGGCGGCCGGGCCGCAGCGGATGCGAGCGGCCGTCACCGCGCTCTACTTCATCCCGCTGCTGATGTCGACCGCCGCCGTCGCCGTCCTCTGGGCGTCCCTCGTCGACCCGAACTTCGGGCTGCCCGCCGCGCTCGCGCCGCTGATCGGCCCCGACACGTTCTTCAGCGACCTCCTCGGCGAACCCGCCGCGGCACTCGGCCTCGTCGCGTTCATCTACCTCTGGGGCGCCTCGCCGCTGCACACCCTGCTGTACCAGGGCGGCGCCCGCGCGATCCCCGAGACGCTCTACCAGGCGGCCGAACTCGACGGGGCCGGCCGCGTGAGCCAGTTCTTCCACATCACGCTGCCGCTGCTGAAGCACACGATGATCACCTCGACCATCCTCATGGTCGTCGGCACGTTCACCACCTTCGACCTCATCCTCATCCTCACCCACGGAGGACCGAGCGGCGCGACGTCGAACCTGCCGTACTTCATGTACGACCGGGGCATCGCCGCCCTCGACTTCGGCTACGGCAGCGCGATCGCGGTCGTGCTTGTCGTCATCGCCGGGCTCGTGTCCTGGGCGATGGTGCGAGCCTCCGGCTACGACAAGATGGAAGGGACGCAGGAGGGCATCTGATGCGCACCCGAGCGAACTGGCCCGCCGGCGTCCTCGCCGGAGCGTGGCTCCTCATCATCCTCGTCCCCGTCTACGTGATGCTCCGCGCGGCCTTCGAAAGTCGCGAGACCTACGCGGACAAGGGCCCGCTGGGCCTGCCGACCGAGTTCACCCTTGACAACTTCCGCTACGCCTTCGAGCAGGGCTTCGGAAGATTCCTGGCCAACTCGGTCACCGTTGCGGTCCTGACCGTGGCCGTCGTGCTGATCCTCGTGCCACCCCTGGCGTTCGCGATCGTCCGCAGCGACAGCCGCACCGTCCGCCAGGCCTTCAAGGTCATGCTGTTCGGCCTCGCGATCCCCGCCCAGGTCGTCGTCATCCCGGTGATGTACCTGATCCAGTACATCGGCCTCTACGACACCCTCATCGGCATCGCGCTGCCGACCGCCGCGTTCGCCATCCCGATGAGCACGCTCATCCTCACCGGCGCCATGCGTGAGATCCGCGGCGAGCTCTACGAGGCGATGGCCATGGACGGCTCCGGACCGGTCCGCACCTTCTTCAGGCTCGTCCTGCCGCTCTCACGCGGCGGGATCGCGACCGTCATCGTGTTCACCGCCCTCAACGCATGGAACAACTACCTGCTGCCCCTGGTGCTCACCCGCTCCGAAGACGTCCGCGTCGCCACCCTGGGACTCGGCGTCTTCCAGCAGCAGTACTCGCTGAACATCCCCGGCCTGATGTCGGCGATCCTCATGACCGTTCTGCCGATGCTCCTGATCTACCTCTTCGCCCGCCGCGCGCTCATCCGCGGCCTCATGGGCGTCGGGGGCAAGTAGCCCCTTTTTCGAACCGACACAAGGAGAACCGTGACCGACGCACCGCCCTGGCACGACCGCGCCCGCCCCGCCGAGGACCGGGCCCGAGCCCTGCTCGCCGCCATGACCCTCGACGAGAAGCTCGCCCAGCTCGGCAGCTTCTGGGACCGGCCGCTCGCAGAGGAAGCCGACGGCGGCGACGTCGGACCGCTCCAGGCCGCCTTCGAGCAGGCCCGACGGCCCTTCACCGAGGCGGCGGCGCACGGGCTGGGGCAGCTCACCCGCGTCTTCGGCACCGCACCGGTCACCACTGAGGAGGGCATGGCGGCGGTGCGCCGCGCCCAGAAGACCGTCACGGCCGCCTCCCGGTTCGGCGTGCCCGCGATCGTCCACGAAGAGTGCCTCACCGGGTTCACCACCTACGGCGCCACGGTCTACCCGGCCGCGATCGCCTGGGGGGCGACCTTCGACCCCGGTCTCGTCCGGCGCATGGCGGCCGCGATCGGCACCGGGATGCGCCGCGTCGGCGTCCACCAGGGACTCTCGCCGCTCCTCGACGTGGTGCGCGACTACCGCTGGGGCCGAGTCGAAGAAGCCATCGGCGAAGACCCCTACCTGGTCGGCGCGCTCGGCTCCGCCTACGTCCAGGGGCTGCAATCGGCGGGGATCATCGCCACCCTCAAGCACTTCGCCGGATACCCCGCTTCCCGCGCCGGACGCAACCACGCCCCGGTCTCGATGGGCCCCAGGGAGTTCAACGACATCATCCTCACTCCCTTCGAGATGGCCGTGCGGCTGGGCGGCGCCCGCTCGGTGATGAACTCCTACTCCGACATCGACGGCCTGCCCGCCGCCGCCTCGGTCGACCTGCTCACGACCACCCTTCGGAAGCGGTGGGGCTTCACCGGCACGGTGGTCTCGGACTACTGGGCCGTGGCCTTCCTCGACCTCATGCACCGCACCAGCCCCGACCGGGCGACCTCAGGAGCGATGGCGCTGAACGCCGGCATCGACGTCGAACTCCCCGACGGCGACGCCTTCGTCAAGGCGGCAGCCCTGGTCGCGGCGGGCGGGCTCGACGAGGCCCTCGTCGACCGCGCAGCCGTCCGCGTGCTCACCCAGAAGGCCGAACTCGGCCTCCTGGACCCCGACTGGGTCCCCGTCCCCGAACCCGCCACCGACCAGGTGAACCTCGATCCGCCCGAGAACCGCGCGCTCGCAAGAGAAGTCGCCCGCAAGTCGGCGGTGCTGCTGAGCAACGACGGCACGCTCCCGCTCGGCCCGGCCCCGCGCCTCGCCGTCATCGGGCCGACGGCGCATCAGCCCCGCTCGTTCCTCGGCTGCTACTCGTTCCCCAACCACGTCCTGGTCCACCACACTCTCGACGACCTCGGCATCGAAGTGCCCTCGCTGCTTGAAGCCCTGCGCGGCGCACTGCCGGAGACGGAGATCCGGCACGAACTGGGCGTCCCGCTGCTGGACGCGGACCGGATGGGCATCGACGCCGCGGTACAGGCCGCGGCCGAAGCCGACCTGGCCGTCCTCGCCGTCGGCGACATCGCCGCCCTCTTCGGCAGGGGCTCCTCGGGCGAGGGCTGCGACGCCGAGGACCTCCGCCTTCCCGGCATCCAGGGCGAACTCGTCGAGGCGGTCCTCAACGCGGGGACACCGGTCGTCATGGTCGTCGTCTCCGGCCGCCCGTACGCCCTCGGCGCCTGGGCCGACCGGTGCGCTGCCGTCGTGCAGGCCTTCCTCCCCGGCGAGGAAGGCGGCATCGCGATCGCCGAGATCCTCACCGGCGCGGTCAACCCCTCCGGGCACCTGCCTGTCGGCATCCCGGTCTCCCCCGGGGGCCAGCCGTACACGTACCTGGCGCCTCCGCTCGGACATGACAGCGACGGCATTTCGAACCTCGACCCCCGACCGCTGTTCCCCTTCGGCCACGGCCTCTCCTACACGGACTTCGCCTACGAGGACATCACCGTGTCCGCGACCGAGATCCCGACCGACGGAGGCCTGACGGTCACCGCACGGGTCGCCAACACCGGATCGCGATCCGGTGAGGACGTCGTGCAGCTGTACCTCCACGACCCGGTGGCGCAGGTGACCCGTCCCGTGCAGACCCTCATCGGTTTCGCCCGAGTGGCTCTCGACCCGGGAGAGGGCGCCCGCGTCGAGTTCGAGGTCCACGCCGACCGCACCGCCTTCACCGGCATCGACGGCCGCCGCATCGTCGAGCCAGGGCACCTGGTCTTCTCGGTCGGCCATTCGAGCGCAGATACCCCGTTGCGGGCACGCATAGAGTTGCAGGGGCCGACCCGACATGTCGACAGTCCCGTACTGGACACTCCGACCCGAGTCCGCTCGCTAGAAGGGAGATCCTGACCCATGCCGCCGATGCACCGCATCCGAGACCTCGAACCCGCCGCGCGCTGGGAGGACGCGTTCCTGTCCGGCAACGGCGAGTACGGGATCATGGTCCACGGGCACCCTTGGTCCGAACGCGTCGTCTTCAACCACCACAGGTTCGTCCTGCCCAACGGCACCCGTGATGCTCGTCCGCCCAAGATCGCCGCCAAGATCGAGGAGGTGCGAGACCTGGTGCTCGCCGATCGCAGGGCCGAGGCGGGGCGCCTGCTGTCGGGAGGTGCGCCAATGCTGTGGCCCCAATCGTTCCACCCCGGATTCGCCATGACGCTTGATGCGGACCGCGCCGATCAGGACGCCCCGGACTACTTCCGCGAAACCGACTTCGCGACCGGAGAGGTGACCGTCCACTGGGCCGGGAAGCCGCAACGACGGGCCTTCGTCTCACGCGCCGATGCCGTCGTGGTCCAGCATCTCAGCGGCGATGCCGAGACCGTCATCGGCCTCACCGGAGACCTTCCGCACCGCCCCGAGGACGTCGGGTACGCGACGACCGCCTATGAGAACGGCGGCCTGGCGTTCCTCCGCATTCGAGGAACCTACCCGCAGGACCAAGGCGCGTACGGCTTCGAAGGACTGACCCTCGTGCTCGGCAACGCCGCCGTCGACGGCGACCGGATCACCGTGACCGGGGACGCGCTCCTGCTGACCAAGCTCGCCCGCAGCGATGAGCCGGGCTGGAGGACCGCAGAACTCGAAGCGGGACTCCTGGCCTTGTGCGACAACGGATACGAGGCACTGCTGGAGCGGCACGCCGCCTTGCACACTCCGGCATACGAGCGAATGCGGCTGGATCTCGACGCGTCGGCAGACGAGCGCGAACGGCCGGTGGGCGAGCTGCTCGACCTCCAGCGGGCCGACCCGTCCACCATGAGTCCCGCGCTGCTCGAACTCCTGTTCCACTCCGGGCGGTACCTGCTCCTCAGTTCCAGCGGCGTACTGCCGCCCAGACTGACCGGGCTCTGGTTGGGCGAGTGGGGCGCCGCGTGGGCCGGTGACTTCACCACCGACGCCAATGTCAACCTGCAGATGGCCGGCGCCAACATCGGAGCACTTCCCGAGGTGGCGGCCGCTTACGCCGACCTCATCTACTCGCAGATCCGCGACTGGCAGACCAACGCACGGGACATCTACGGCGCGCGCGGGATCCTCGCGCCCAGCCGCACTGACGGCGAGCACGGCCACCTGTTCCACTTCAACGACGAATTCCCTTGGGCCGCATGGATTCCCGGTGCCGACTGGCTGCTCTACCCGCTGTACGAGCACTACCTCGTCACCGGGGAGGGCCTTGACGCCCTGAGGACGTGGCTGGTCGAGGCGGCGCGGTTCTTCGAAGACTTCCTGACCCGTACCGATGAAGCGGGCAACGCCGTCTTCGTCCCCTCGTTCTCGGCCGAGACCGGCCCCGACGACGCCTCCGGGAGGCCGGTCTACGCGGCGGTCAACGCCACCATGGACATCGCCGCCGCCCGCCACGCCTTCACCCTCGCCAATGAGGCGACCGGCTCCGACGAGTGGAACGGCATACTCGATCGACTGCCGTCGTACCTGGTCGACGAACGCGGCGCACTCGCCGAATGGGCGTGGCCGGGTTACACGGCCGACGAGGAGCACCGGCACATCAGCCATCTCTACCCGGTCTGGCCGCTGCACGAGCTGACCCCGTCGGACACCCCTGCGCTTGCCGAGGCAGCCCGTCGCGCACTGGTGCTCCGCGGTGACGAGAACCTGTCCGCGCACGGCAGTCTGCACCGCGC
The DNA here is from genome assembly GCF_003265355.1 of Glycomyces dulcitolivorans. Taxonomy (GTDB): domain Bacteria; phylum Actinomycetota; class Actinomycetes; order Mycobacteriales; family Micromonosporaceae; genus Glycomyces; species Glycomyces dulcitolivorans. The sequence goes on from NZ_QFRW01000094.1 coordinate 18,958, forward strand.
GCTCGTTGCCGCGCGCCTCAAGGACGGCGAACTCGCATACGGCAACCTGGGCAAGATCGTCGGCAACGACATGTTCCACAGGTCGCTGATGAGTTCGCACAACCCGCACCTGCACATCTACAACGCCGATGCGGCGCACACACTCCCCGGCGTCCTGATCGAACTGCTCGTCGACTCGCAACCTGGACTCGTCGACCTGCTTCCGGCCCTCCCGGAGGCAGTTCCCCGCGGCACGATCCACGGAGTGGCCTGCCGCGGGCGAGTGACGGTCGAAAAGCTCGGATGGGGGCCTCATGGCGTATGGGCAAGGCTCCGCTCTCCGGTGGCGCAGGACGTCACGGTCTTCTACCTCGGCGAACAGCAGACGGTCCATCTACCTGCAGGTGAACAGGTTTCGGTGAGTTTTCCGGCCCCACCGACAGGCAGGCGTCGATGATTGCCAAAGGCCGTCTTCATCGCTCTGAACAGGGTCCGTTTCACTCCTCGCACGTGTGAGTTCGCAAGTGTCTGAAGACCTGCAGAGCGGTTCCGAGGTGGCGAACCGGGCAGCCTCGTCGAGCAGCCGGGCGGACAACATCGTGTCGAACTGCTCGATCCTCGCGACGACATGAGCCGTCCCGCTGCGAACCGCGGGGCCGCATTCGACGGTTCGGCCGGATCAGCGGACGCGCCGCACGGGTATGTACGGGGCTCAGCCGAGATGGAGATCGCCTGGTTGGATGCATCGTGGGTGCGCACTCCCACGTGGAGGGGCCGCGCACCCCGCCCTACTCCTGAAGGCTTGCGGTATCGGCATCGGCTCAGACACTCTTCCGGATGAGTGACCAGGAAGTTGTGGGTGTGTGAGGTTTCGCAGTCGGCAACAGGCGGCCATGTTGTCAAGGTCCTTGCCTCTTGCTTGGCGGAGGATTGTCCTGATGGTGCTGGTGTTGACACGGTAGCGGCGGGCGAGTTGGGCCTGGGTTTCGCCAATGGTGGCGTAGGCGTAAAGGATGGCCTGGGCCTAGCTCCTCAGTGGGAGTGCCTGCGTCAGCTGTCAGCTTGGCAGGCTTGAGCGCATGTAGTTCCTCAGGGCCGCGATGAAAGACACGAACGCGGCGACTACCAGTACCTGGAGGAGCAGGACCACTTGGCGCTCCATCACCCCGAGGCCGGCGAGTACATCGGTCCCGGACGCTTGCGTTTCTGCGGTGAATCTGAGCAGCACGAACGGTGTGAACAGCATGTGCACCCATAGGGCAAGCATTCCGCCTTGATAGGAGTGTGCGTCCACCTCCATCCACATGGCGACGAACATGGTCAGAGACCCGATGGCGAGCCAGGTCAGCAACGGCGGGATCGGGCGCTGGCCGTACCCGACAAGCCGGAACAGGCTGTACATCCATCGCTCTACCCGGCCGGATGTCAGGTGTTGGGCTCGGGCACGGCCCCAGGCGACTTTGGACCGTATTGAGCCGGCCCCGCACTTCTCGGTCACGAGGACGTCGAGTTCCTTGCAGAAGTAGGCGCAGTCGAGGAGGTGGTCGGCAGCGGTCTGCCGATCAGGGCGGCCCGCGGCGCGAGACTTGAGTCGATGGAGCGAATGGAACGGGCGTCGCCATCCGGGCGGATACGTGTCGTGATCGATGACCGGCTCGAACACACGGACGTTGGCGAGTTCCCCGATTCGGTCTCGCCCGGCGCTGCTGGGTTTGATTTGTGCTCCTCGGAGCGTCGCGTTCTCCAAGGGGTCTTCTCCACGCCGGTTGGGCGTGGGGTCGACACCGACGTAGTCGAAGGACTGATCGTGTACTGCGATGATGGAGGCGCCCACTGCTCGTTTGATGAAGCAAGTGCCGGCGAAGTCGCGGATGGATGAGGCTGCGCCAAGATCGAGCGAGATTAGAGGGTGGTCGGGGTTGTCGATGACGGTCAGCCCGGTCAGGGTCTGCCGCTGGGGAACTTGCACGATCCCGTCACCCGAGATCGTAATTTGATGTTTGGTCTCATTGATCAGAAGCGCGACCTTGTCGAGGCGCAAGGTATCGGGTCCGTCAATGATGGCGCCCTGGATCAGGGGGTAGTCGCCTCGGTTGCTCTTGTCGGACTGAAGCTTCAGGTTTGGGTGTGGTGTAGCCTCACTGACGGCAATTTTGTCCACGCTGACTCCCCCTCCTCCGACGGTGATGGTCAGGCCGTCCCGGCAGAGCTCGAGCTCCTCGACGTTGAACGTCAGGGACGCATTGGTGAAGAGCGAGAGGCGCCGGACGGAGTTGTTGGCCCTGGCAGTCAACGCTCCGCTCTTTAGCTCGACGTGCCTGAAGATTCCTGAGTCCAGGCCCACGCGGTCGCCGGGTTCAGTCTCGACTATGAGCTTCGAGGCGAGTTCTCCTTCATAGTGAACCGTGGTCGAGACGGAGACGAGTATGTCCGTATCGGGTGAGGTTCCTGTGATCTTGAGTGAAGGATTTCGATAGAGGGTTGTCATCTCCACGATGACCTTTGGGATGCCGGTGAAGTCATCGAGATCGAGGCTCTTGGGGCCGAGCGCAAAGTACACGGCCTCGCCATCTACGCGGACTTGGTTCGGATACTTCGCAAGAATCGCTTCATGAGCCACATCAGGAGTGAATCACGCACGTCCGACGACTCACACGAATGGTGGGGAGGATTCGCCGGTGCGCCGAGCTCTGGACGTCGGCAGTGGGTATGAACGTGGCAGTGAATGTTGGGGCGCAAGGGGGATGGAGAAGTGGGAGGACGCGTCACTGCCGTGGCGGAGTGATGGAGTTGACCGGCTTCTGCGCAAGCGCTTGACCCATGTCGATCTGCTGCTGCTCATTGGTTTTGCCTCCATGCAAAGCTTCGCTCTGGCTCTCTGCTGTGAGATGTGGAGTCGTGATCCGAAGATCGGAGGCGAGTTTCGGCGTGAGGAGTTCGCAGCTGGATAGAGCATGGACGAGGTCCGCGGCCAGGACGGACTGGGTTGCGGCGACTGATGGGTCTCGTGCGATCAACTGCCAGGTCGGTCCCCATGTAGTCGCGATCATGTCGTGGATCGCTTCGCGCTCGTTTGAAGGGAGCGCGGCGTAGGTGTCGCGCGCGATGGCAATGGTGAGCTGCTGCTCCGCAGTTTCGGCGAGGCCGGTGCCAGCGGTGGGTGCGTCGGAGCTGTCGATGGCGAGCGCCGCTGAGGCTGCGGCCCACCAGGAGTGGTGTCCGGCGCGGCCGGCTTCTAGGTAGGGGCCGAAAGGGTGGGCGGGGTCGTCGAGGTCGACGCGCATTTGGTCGCGGTGTGCGGCGGCGAGGGCGATGGCGGTGCGCCAGCGCTCGAAGGTGGTTTCGCCGGTGGGGGTTTCGCCGAAGGATTCAGTCCAGGCAGGTTGCTCGGTGATGGCGTGGTCGGTGAGGTGGTCGACGCGGGCGGTGATGGCGTCGGCGACGTGGTCGAGGTAGTTGCGGAGCTCTGCGGGAACGGCGTCGCTGTGGTGAAGCGTGTTCGGGGCGGCGGCCCAGGGGAGCGGGTGGGGCGCGTTCTCGATGGCTTCGAGGCGTTGGTGCCAGGTGAGTTCGTGACCGGCTTCGAGCACGAGGCCGGTGAGGGTGCGGCCCGTGGCGAGTTCGTCGATGAGTTCACCAGGGTCGCCGCCTGCGTTCTCCCAGGCTTTGATGGTCCAGGCGAGGGCGGGCCAGGCTTGTCCCGCGTGGGTGGGGTCGAGTTCGATCAGGCGGGTTTGGCGTTCGATGCGCCAGGCGAGGTTGGGCGCGACCTGGTTGAGGCCGTCGAAGTCGTGTTGCGCGGCAGCGCGGTGGAGCGCTTCGGCGGAGTACTGGCCGGATTCTTCAGCGCGGCGGAGGGCGCCGATGACCGCGGGCCAGGCCCGCTCGCCGCAGACTCGGTCCGCGAGGTCGCCGCCGAGGATTTCAGTGAGTTCGGTCCGGTAGCGGTCCATAGCTCGTGTCGTCTCGGCTTGATGTGCGGCGTTGGCGGGGAACCGGACGGGCCCCGGGTGGAGCGCGGTCGCGGTGTCGAGGTTCGCTTCGGGGTAGTGGGGCCGGAGGAGCTCCCGGTAGCGGTCGAGGTCGGCCGGTGTGGGCCTGGCGCCTGCCGGGGGCGGGGTGTGGCCTTCCATGTGGCCGTTCATGCGGCCGATCAGCACGGCGCTGACTGAACCCGCGTCGTCCACGGGTCCCCGGGCGAGGGCGAGGGCGAGGATCTGCTCGGGGTTCCATCCCGCGGCCTCGGCCTTGGCGAGGGTCCCAGCGAGCGCGCCGCGGCCATTCGCCTCGATGTCGGCCAGGTGCTCCTCAGCGAGGACGGGGGTGAGGACACGGGTAATGAGGTCGCTGTAGTGGTGGTCGGCGGCCATGTCGGCGGCGGTGCGGTAGCGGGCGACGAGTTCGTGGAGGTCGCCGGATCGGGCGGTGAGGCGCTGGCCGATCTCGGTCGCGGACAGGCTGTCGGCCTCGCGGTTGAGGATCTGCTCGGCGATTTCGCGAGCGGCGGTGGCGTCGGGGTCCCACTTGGGCCGGTCGAACTGGTGGTCGGGGTCAGCGGGGATCTCGGTATGGGTGACCGCATACAGGGTCGTGGTGTCGGCGGCGCGGGTGGCGGCGACATAGAGGGCGTCGCGGCTCATCTGGTCGGTGAGGATCGGGTGAGCAGTGTCGACGGTCATGCCCTGGCAGCGGTGGACGGTGGTGGCGTAGGCGAGTTCGACGTGCTCGGCCACGTATTCCGCGGGGAGCGTCATGGTGCCCCCTGATTCGCGGGACTTCACCTTCAAGGAACCGTCCGCGTGGGTCGCGAGCACGTCCCAGGTGGCGCCGTTGCGGACGAAGTCCTTCCCGCCGCAGTACTTCAGGCCGTACTGGTTGTGGCGGGTGACGATCCAGTCCCCGCGACCCGCGGTCTGTCCGTTCCCGAGTGTCACCCCGGCCTCGGCGACCTGGCCGGCGGCGATCCGGTCGGCACGAGCCCAGGTCGACAGCGTGGCGACGTCGGCGTTCGCGTAGGCCATCATCAGGCTCGACTTCCCGGCCGCGACGTCGGTTTTCCATCCGGCGTAGGCGGATTGGAGCATGGCGTCGCGCGAACCGCCGCGGAGGCGTTCGCGGTCTTGGAAGTAGTCGAGTCCGGCCGCCTCGCCCTCCCGCAGACGGAGCGACGCCGCAGCGAAGACCGGGTCTTGGAAGCGGTGGAGGTCGCGCAGCTCGGTCGCGCCGACCTCGGCGGCGATCAAGCGGAGGACGCCGCCGGAGGCGACTGCGCCGAGCTGGCAGTCATCACCGAGGAGCCGCACCTGCGCGCCCGCGAAGCTGGCGAGGGCGGTGATGCGGTCGAGGTTGAACGTCCCGGCCATCGACGCCTCGTCGACCAGGAGCACGTCCCCGGGGCGGAGGCCATGGACCGGGACCGGGAGCGTGCCGATGTCGATGCCGGCGCGGCGTTCGGTCTGCGCGGCTTCGATGGAGCGGACTGCTTCGACCAGTTCGGGTCCGTTCAACAGGTTGCCGGGGTTGATCTGCCACAGGAACTTGTCGACCGTGGAGCAGGTGATGCCGAGGTCGGCTTCGAGGACCGCCGCGGCCTGCGCCGAGGGCGCCAGCCCGACCAGACGCCGTCCCTCGGCGGCCAGGACCTCCCTGTAGGCGCGCATCGCGGTCGTTTTGCCCGACCCGGCAGGCCCGATGCCGACAGCGAGGAGTCGGTCATCGGTGGTGAACGCGGTGACGAGTTCCCGCTGCCCTTCGTCCAGAACCCGACCGTGCCCGGCCTCGAAAACGGCGATCCGCTCAGCGACGGCATCGGCGCTGGCCGACCACACTGTGGGGGTCTGGGCGGCCTTGACGAGGCGGTGCTCGGCGTCGAGGACCGCTTGGGAGGTGTATCGGTCGGCCTCATGCCGCTGGAACACGGAGGTGCCGTCGCTGCGCTGCAACAGCTCCGGCTCCGTGACCGGGGCAGAACCGCCGAGGCGGATCGACATTCCCTCGCCGAGCGCTACTTCGACGATCCGATCGATGGCCTCGCGCTGTATCTCGGGTCCGAGCGCGCCGTGTTCGGCGCGGATGGCCCGCGCCGCATCTGCGTGAAGGTGCCACCGGCCCCACGTCGCATGCTCCTCCCCGACGCGCGCGATGACCGCATCGGCGAGCCTCGCGACCTTGTCGACATCGAGCCCGGCATGTGCCTCAGATTGGCCAAGACCGGCGACGGTGGTCTGGATGTCGCCTATGACTTCGGGGCCGAATCGGGTGACCGCCTGGTCTGTCCAGTCTGCGCGCATCTCGTCGAGGCGTCTCAGTACAGCCTTGCCTTCACGGGTCTCCAGCGTCGCCTGCTGCGCGAGCTCGTAGGCGACGTGCGGGTCCGGGTCGCGGCCGTGACGGGCACGGAATTCCGAGCGCAGGGCGTTGTAGCGGGCTTCGATCGCGGTGCGGCGGGCGGAGAAGTGCTTCAGGAGGGCGGGGTCGATGCCCTCGATCTCGCGGACGGGCCGGTTCGACTTCGCCGGCCCCGGCCGGTCCACGAAGACGATGCCGAGCCGTGCGGTCAGCTCGGCCTCGATCGCGGCGTTGTAGGTCTCCGAGGCCGCGACCCCGACCGCATACAGCGCGGTGCCGTCGAGCGAACGCCACTTCCCATCCCGGCCTTGAATCTTGTTCGCGACCGCGAGGTGGGTGTGGAGGTCGGGGTCGCCCGAGCGCGAATCGTGGTGGTCGAACGCGGTCGCGACAAGGCCGTTCGTCTCGATCTGCGCCGCGCCTCCTGCACCCGAGCGCGTGAACGCGGCGTGCTCCTCCAGGAGAGCGACGGCCCGGCCGACCGCGGCGTCATGCGCAGCTTTCACCTCGGATCGCACTGCCTCGTCGGGGTGCAGCGCCCACAACACTGACACCGACTTCACCGGCGAGAACACCAGGTCGTAGCCCGCCACGCCCGCGCGTTGCCGCGTCGCCTCCTCCCGCTTCACCTTCGAGACTTCGGCCGGCGTCGGCTCGCGGCCGGTTTCTGATTCGATGTCCCGCAGCCGCTCTGCGACGCGTTTCTGGAACGGGTCGAGGGCCTTGTAGCCGGGGAACCGCTGGCCCAGCTTCGCCGCCCGCTCCGCCGCGCCCTTGACCCGATGCTCCTGGGTCGCGGTCAGTCCAGGGCGCAGGTGCGCGGCGAGGTAGGCGTCCTGGATCGCCTCCGCATCAGGATGCAGGCCCTCGCCGAAGAGGTTCCGCATCTGGGCCTCGACGACCTGCTGGCCCGGCTCCAGCCCGAGCGCGCCGGTCCCGGACCCGGTCCACCGGCCCGGCGGGTTCCCCGCCTGCGTGAAGTAATCCGAGGCCGACTGCCCTGGCGCCCGCGGCACGTCCCCGCCCGCAGTCTGGCGCGTGAGATAGGAGTAGCCGTCACCGACCGAGAGCTTGTGGACGGTCATCACTCCGCACCACCCCCGCCCCGCCGATCCGACAATTCCGGATCGCCAACGCTAGCCATTCAAAGGCGGTGCACCAATACCGAATGGTCCTGATTCACGAAACGTGCAAGAGGTGTGTCCTCCATATATGACTGGAGTCATGTATCAGAGTGTCGGTGCTGGTGGAGGCATGATGGTGCCGAGCGGTGCCTATTCTGATCCTCGATCGTCATTAGGGGTTCCGAGTGGTGCCGATGGCTCCTGTACTCGCGGTATCGCGCAGTTGTCGAGGGCCGGTATCCGCGTTTATCGTCGCCGGTATGAACGATTCAGGAAATGCGCAGCAGCCGAGTAAGAAGATCCTCGCGGTCAGGCGCGCTGGCGAGATCCGGCGTCGCCGCATCGCGGCGGCGCGCGAGCGCGAAGCACAGATCGAACAGACCGTGGTCGGGGTGATCACCGCCCATCTCGCGATCGAAGAAGCCAACGCGGCGATCAGCGGCGGCGTCATGGAGCTGCGGGAACTCGGGGAGACACCCGAGGGCATCGCGGAGCTGTGCGGGATGCGCGTCACCGACGTTCGGACTGCCCTTGCCACGGCGAGAAAAGCCGACCGGGAAACGACCGGGCCCGCAGCTCAGCCCGCGTGACGCATTTGCCGGTGCTGCGGCTTCACTCGGGTTTCGTAATGGTCTGGCCGTCGCCGTCGAACAGTTCGGGCTGGATGTAGCCGGTGTCGCCGGTGGCGTGGCGGCGGACCGCGGCCCGGAGGGACTGGGCGGTGACGGTGGGCGGGAGCATCGCCCGCAGCTCGGTCAGATCCTCGGCCGTGGTGAGCGCGGCCCAGATCGAGGCGTAGCGGTCGGTCTCGGCTTCCTTGAGCCGGGCACGTGCTTGCTGGAAGGCATCCTCGGCGAGCGCGAGGGCATCGAGCGGATGAGTGCGAGTGTCGGCGGCGTCCATCGGAACCTCCCTTCGGAACGAGCGAGGCCCCGCCCGCGCGTTCACGCGCGGGCGGGGCCCTTTCGGTTGGGG
>NZ_QFRW01000094.1:27498-61710 GCF_003265355.1 Glycomyces dulcitolivorans
GGTGTCGAGGCATGCCATGTTGCTCAGTGCCTTCGGCGGGATACCGGCCTGGAGAGCAGCCAGAAGCATCTGCGCGAGGCGGTAACTCGGGCTGGACTGGAGTGCGGCGTTGAAGGCTTCGAGGGCGAGGACGCCGTTGCCGGTGCGGTAGGCGCACCACCCGGCGATCGTGAACGCCGGGGCGGCCAGTTCCTCGTCGAGGTGCCGGGCGACCCACAGCCACAAACCGCAGGACTTGTCCGGGTCGGTGTCGGAGGCGATGAGCGCGTGGTCGCGGACGTCGAGGTCGCCGACCGCGAGGCCGAGGATTGCGATGTCGGTGGAGGCGTCGGGGAGATCGGCGGCGGCCAGCCACTGGTCGACCGCGGCGATGTCCATGCGCCGCTGTTCGCCCCATGACAGTGTCGCCTCCTGCACGATCGTGTCATCGACTGCGGTCGAGACGGCCGCCCGGCGGTTGGGTGCGGCTGGGGCCAGCAGCGCGGTGACGGCGTCGCGGTCGGGATGGCGGTTCGCGTCGGCGGCCACGAGTGCGGCGCTGATCGCGGTGTCCTCCGCGGAGACGGGAGTGCCCTCGGCAGGGCAGCAGGGTCCGTTGCAGGTCGCGGAGTAGTAGCGACCGTCGGTGACACGGAGGGCGTCGAGGACGTCGATGTCGGTGAGGGCGTAGTCGATGAGGGCCTGGCTCAGGGAGGCGGTGGCGATCTCGTCGTCGCCGTAGGCGATGAGGACCACAGCGGTGCAGTCGTTGGTTTGGACGGGTTCGATGAGGGTGTTGAGGAGGTCGAGGTGGTCGAGTGAGCCGGGCAGGTCCACGCGGAAGGTGCATTCGAGCCCGCGGTCTTTGAGGCCGACGGCGACCAGCGAGTGCTCGGGCGCGAACCCGAGCAGGTACGGGACGGCGGCGATGATGTCGGTCGGGCCGTTGACCGAGAGCTTGGCGGTGTCGTTCATGACGTCTCCAAAGAGGCAGTTGAGGGAAGCAGATGCGGAGCGGGTGCGGAGCGGCCCGAAGGCCGCCCCGCGGGAGGGGATCAGGCCGCGGCCGGCTGCGGGGCAGGGGTCGCGGTGGCCCAGGCGTCCTCGACAGTGACCGGACGGGTTTCACCATCGGCGGTGCGGACCGAGGCGTTCGCGACCCGTTCCTTGCGGGCCGGAGTGACGGTCCCGAACCGGAGTGAGGCGGCGACGTTCTCGGCGGTGACCTTGAGGTGGGCGAACCCGCCCGATTCCTGGGCGTAGAGGTTGCGGGCGGTGACGATGACGGTGTCGTAGCGTTCGAAGGAGGCGAGGACGTTGTCGGCCAGGTTGCCCCAGCAGGTGATGTCGAAGAACTGGGTCTTGCCCTCGACCCACTTACCGGAGGCGTCGCGGTAGGTGGGCTTGTGGGCGAGCTCGAAGTGCACCCCGGCGTTGCCGTTCGGGGTCGCAAAGACCTCGGGGTCGCGCTTGACGATCTGGCCCTCGACGGCGAAGTGGAACTCCATGACGTTCTCCTTGACGGACTCGTGTTGGCGCGGCGGCCGGGGTCCTGCCCCGGGTGGTGTGCCGCTGTGGTGAGCCCGCGTCGTCCCGGCGGGAAAGCGAGGGACGTCAAGGGGGCCAAGCAGCTTTGTTCGCAGCGACGAAGGAGCGGCCCGGCGAAGAAAGTGTGCCGGCGCCCTTGCGAGCGACGACGAAGGAGGAGCGGTGCGCTCGCGGCCGTCGGGTAGCGTGCTCACACCACAGCCGCACACCCGGGCAGACGAACCCGACCGTGCCAGACGATCGACAGGGCGATCCTGAACAGCTCCGCGCAGCAGAGGGACGGAGTCTGGCGCTCACGAGATTCTGCGGGTGAACGTACGATCTCAGCTGCGTGCGAGGTAGGCACGGAAGCAACGTGTGGCGTTCTGAGAGTAGGGCCCTCGGGGTTGCGGTTGGAGTGCTCACCGTTATGAGGGCGCGAGTAGTCGGACCCGCACTCTACGATCATCGTTTATGACGATTAATCTCGACCGCTCGTCGGCGCTGTTGCGCCCGAGCCAACTCGAAGAACTCGTGCTGGCGGTGCGGAAGGCATCAGAACAAGACGAGGATGACGCACTCGAATGGAAGTCGACGCTTGACCTCGATGACCCGAAGCAGTTCACACACCACTTGGTGCGTCAGATCATCGGGTTCGCGAACCGTATGCCAGAGGAGGCCGCGCGCCGATACGAGGGATATGGGTACATCGTCGTTGGTGTGAAGCCCGGTGAGTTGAAGGGCGTTGTGGAGATCGATCCCGCGCAGCTGTCACAGAAGCTTCGGCCCTTTGTTGGCGGCATCTCATGGTTTCCCGAGTACGTGAGCGTCGATGATGTCCAGGTGCTCGTCATTATCGTCAACGCGCCGAAGTACGGAGACGCGATCCACGCCTTGCATAAGAAGTTCGACACCTGGAAGGTCGGTACCGTGTTCGTCCGCAGGGCGGGCATTGTCGAGCAGGCCGATCCAGCCGACCTGCAACGCCTGGCGGCGAGAAGTCACCACAGCCAAGCCCAGACATCGGTAACTCTCGAGGTGACCGCGCCGCTCGAACCGTGGCCTGCGAAAGATGTGATTGAGGAGTGGGTCGCCAGTGAGGTGAACATCCTTCTGGCGCGACACGGCCGGAATACGCGCACGGTATCGAACGCCTACCTGGAAGAGCTCCGGGAGGCGATACTGAAGCGGATCTTCTGGGCACTGCACGACCGGGACGGAACCCATCTCGAGCTCGCCGTGAACAACCTCATCGGGCAACCGAACCGTGACCTTCGGGTCCTTATCTCAAGCGCTGACCTTTCGATGCTGCCGGAAGAGTGGCAGCGAGTTGTGGAGTCTGATAGGATGCCGCGACTTCCGAAGCTGCCTGTTTACAATGGTCTAATCGAGTTCGATCCGATCGACGTTCCCGGACTGTGGGGATACTCGGGCGAGCCGGGTTACCAAGTTCGGAGTCGGAAACCGCTAGAGCTTACGTACGACCAGTTCGACTTGCATCCGCGTGAGACTGCCGAGCTCGAACTGATACCTGTCCTCGCGAAGCCGGGCACCGCGTCGATCGAACTGCATTGGCGCGCTACGGCGATGAATTTGAACGGCGTGTGCGAAGGCAGCTTGACCGTGTCCTTGACCGAGCCGGCCCTCTGGGGCGACCTATTCCCGGTCAATACTGAATGAGGCGATGCGAGCGGCGATGGGCGAAACTCTCCCCCGACCGACGACGGCACTGCCGGATGTCTTTGCCCAGGTGTGCCGTTGGTGGCGCGAAAAATCGGTGCTCGGGCATGGACTTCGGCCGAGTCCAATTTCTCGGCCGCAAACTGGCTTGATGTCGTGGCTGCGACTCAGTGAAGGCTCGGTTAGTCTGCTCCAGACCCGTTGACCTTCTTCGGGATACGGAGCGCGGCCAGGTCCGCAATCCAACCCCACCGGTTCGGAGGCGCAGCCGCGCGGGCTGAGCGTATCTCGCAGTGACGCCATGGCGATACAGCCGGGCACATCGGCATATTGCGGCGCTTGGGCTGAGGTGACGGTGTCTGGTTGGTCGGCGCCGCACTATACCGGTGCGGCGCCGACCAACGGGTGTTCAGGCCATAAGGAGGTCGTCGGCCTTGGCGTCCCCATCGCGGTCCGGGATCGAGTCGTCAGCGTTTTCGACCTCAGCGGCGACGTAGACCGTTGCGTCCGGACCCGGGCCCTCGTCGTCCTCGTCGCCTTCTTCCTCTTCGTCTTCCGCTGCTTCTTCGGCGAGGCGGTCGGTGATCGACTGGTGGATCTCCGATTCGACTTCGGCGAGCTCGTACCCCTCGGCCACGAGGAGGTCGAGGTAGGCCAAGGCGTGGTCGAGGTCGCCCCAGCGGCCGAGGACGAGCCCGGACAGGTTCTCCTCGCACCGCGTGAGCCAGCGGGCGACGGTGGCGCGGGTGAGGCGGTCCATCCCGGCGTTCTCGGGCAGCTCGCGGATCTCGCCTCCGCACAGTGCGTTGGCGAGCTCGGCGTACTCGTTGTAGGGCAGCCGCATCGAGGTAGTCGCCAGTTCACGCAGCGCGAGCCGGAACAGGACCTTCGCGCCCTTCGTTGTGCCGAACCGGGAGAGGAGAAAGTCCGTGCGGACGCCCGTCGCGGCCTCCCACGCTGCACGTCGCGCCTCGGCCTCGGCGTCGCGCGCTTCGCGTTCGGCCCGGTTCGCTGCGGAGGAGCCAGGGACCGGATGCAGTCCGACCGCGGACGGGTCGGGGCAGTAGTACTCGGCCTTGGCGCCGTAGTCGCGGTTGATGTAGGCCGCAAACCCCGGCTCGCTCTTCACCGCCTCCGGGTCCACCGCGTTCCCTTCGGCGTCGACAAGGTGTTCCAAGCGGACCGCCGTGCAGCCCTCGCTGTGGAAGTCCGGGCGGGGTGTGACCTTGACGCCCGCGAGGACGAGCTCGGCCTTGAGCCGGTCGAGGGTGTCCTTCGCGGCCTGGCGGTGGCGTTCCTCGGCGATGAGGTGTTGCACGCTCCAGTGCCCGCCGGCCTTCTTCATGATCCGCTCGATCACCTTCGGCTCGTGCGCGAACTCGGCAAGGGCGGCGGCCGAGACGAGGTCCACCTGGCCGGCGTGTGCGGCCTGCTGGACGTGCTCGGGGAGCTGGTGAAGGGTCAGGGACTGTTGAACGCGGTCGAGCTCCCTGCCGGTGGCCTGGGCGATGCGCTCGGGTTCCCAGTCCAGGAGCGTGAGCTGCTGGTAGGTTTGGGCCTCTTCGAGGACGGTGAGGTCGTCGCGGTGGAGGTTCTCCACCAGCATGGTCACGAGCTGGTCGCCTGCACCGGGGTCGTCGACGACGATGCACGGCACCGTCTCCAATTCGACCTGGACGGCGGCGGCGTGGCGGCGGTGTCCGGCCACGATCGTGTGGTTCCCCTTCTCGTCGGCGGGGAGGACGACGAGCGGTTCGATGATGCCGAGGTAGGCGACGGTCTGCGCGAGGGCATTGATGCCGCGCAGTTCGGAGTGTGCGTTCTTCTCGTGCGGGACGAGGTTCGCGGGCGGGATCTGGGTGAGCTCCACGGGAGCCTCCAATCGGTCGGCCGCCAACTGGTTGATGAAGTCGGCGGCGCTTGCTGAGGGCCCGGTTCCCAGCCGCGGAGCGGCTACCCTTGGACCGGCCCAGCAAGCGCCGCCGCAGAAGTGGGCGCAGCTCCGTCGCTGCGAGCAGGAGCCCCCCATGTCCATGACGCCAAGCGAGGCCACGGTGCGAGAAATTCCACAGGGCACGATGGAAGGTACGCTCGTACGATCCCTTCACTGAGCGGAGCGTGAAATGCAGTTCGATAGTGTCCCGGTTCAGGTCGCGTTGCGTCCACCCCGCGCCGTCATCCTCTTTGATGGAGATGACCATTGGCACTACTGGGCGAGAATGGCATTGCACTGCGCAACTCAAGTGTGGGGCGGTCAAGGCTTCGTGGTCATTCCGCACCACAACGGCGAGGTTCGGCCCGAGCTCCTCGCCATGATTCGCGTCTACGATCCCGACTATGTTGTGGCGCTGACCAAGACGGTGGCTGACATCGAGCAAGTCAATCCGAGGGCACTCAAGCTCCCCGTCGAAGAAGCAGAGCGACAGCGGCAACTGGGGATCATCGGCGATCATGCCGTCCCGGATGCGGCAGGTCAAGCAGCACGAGAGGCCGTCGTCAACATATGTTCCCCGCACCGCCGCCGCGAAGAGGACGGTGAATGGGATGAAGACGTTCACTTCATCACCGCGTCGAGCGAATGGCAGCGCTTCACGCCGGTAGAAGATGCCACCAACCGTCCATTTGAGGATCAGACCTACGCTACCGTGCCTGAGCATTGGAGTGGCGCCCTTGGCGTCGCGCTCGCCGCACGATGCGGAGCGGCCCGTCGGCCAGTGCTGGGCGCCGAGCCTGACATCGAGGATTCCGAAGCCCGAAAGCTCTGGAATTGGTTGCTCTGGAACGACTATCAGAACGCCGATGGGATTGCCCCAATAGTGCCCGAGATGGGGACGTGGGATTATCCGAAGATCGCCTTTAGCGGTGGCACCGAGTTCCCGCCTGTCTTCTCCAGAACGCAGAACGGGCTCATACAAGTTCGCAGTTCGCCTCGGCCACGAAAGACCGCTGACCTGGTCCTCGGGGACACGGCCGATGACTTCGCGCTGGCCCACATCACTGAGCGCCTATACGGTCGATCCGTATGGGTGCCGCGGGCGCTGTGGGACCAGGAAGCAGCGCGCGCCGGGTTGTACCACCTCCACGCGCTCGTCTCAACGCTCGAACGCGAGCGACGAACCCTCTCGATCTCCTCCCTCTCCGAGTCCGACGACGTGCTCGAATCGATGGCCGCACACCTTCGAGACTCACCGCTCAATGCGGTGGTCACTGAACCCGAGCAAGTCCAGCCCGAACGGCGTCGTGAATCGGTCCAGGTCGAACTGGCGAAGGCAGATCCCGAGTCGGCATTGCGGCTGGTGATTGCCGAGCAGTTTGACATCAAAACCCAGGTCGGCGTCCACCACAGCGACCGAGACAGTATCGAGATGACCGCGGGCCCTCGATACCCCGACATCACACACCCGGCACTTGTCGGCTGTGACGAGCTCCAGTGGCAAGTCGACGTCTCCTTCATGCCCCACGGCATTCCCGCCGGCAGAGGGGTTGACGGCCACGATCTGCTCGCCAGCGAAGAGAATCGCCATCTCACATGGGTGCGAAGCGGGCGAGATGGCATCTCCTTCGAGTCCCGGAAGTGGGATTTTGTCCATAACGGCTGGTCTAGGGCCTCGAAACTCGCCGAGCCGCGCCTTCGCCAGCCGAGCCTTGCGACATGGGCGGATCTCGCCGCCAAGTCGTCTGGGAGGTCGATGGAGTACTCGCCGGCGGGTTCTCGGTTTATGAGCCTCGTGCGGCTCTGGGGCTCGGCTCAATCAGTCGCTGAGACGATGGCAAGCCCGATGCTGAAGGTACTGAAGTCCTTCAACCCTTCCGCGAAGTCCTCGACAGCGGCATACCCCAAAGGTATGGGCGTCGTGCTCGCCTCTGGGGGATCGGCAAACCAGCCGAGGGAAGGCTACCTCTCCTTCGAGGGAATCGTGCAGTTCCATGGGGGAGAACCCGAGGTCCTGCGAGACGACGTTGACGCGCTCCTTGACAACGGCGTACTGAAGCGTGGCCTCGTCCTTGGGTGCGCACACTGCCGCCGGGTGGCGTTTATCGCAATCGACCGGCTCGCCCAGAACAACCGGTGTCTTCGATGCGACGGATCGAACCCACTCACCGCGGCGAGCTGGAACAGGGACGGGATCGAGCCAGGCTGGTTCTACGATCTCCACCCCATCGTCCGGGACTTCCTCAACGAGAACGGCGACGTCCCCGTCCTTCTCTCCCATCACCTTCGGCTGAATTCGAGAACCTACGCCGATGCCCCGGAGATGGAGCTGTTCGAGGGAGGGAAGCGAGTTGCTGAAGCCGACCTCATCGCCCTGAGCGACCGCCGCCTCCTGGTCGCGGAGGCGAAGAGTTCCAACCACATGCGACCGAAGACTGGGAAGGGGTCCAGGCTCGACACCGCACGCAAGAAGGTACTGCTCGCGACGGCGCTCCACGCCGACGAGATTGTCCTTGCCACGACACAGGAGACTTGGGAACCCGCCAGCATCGAAGACATTCAGAAAGCCGTTAAGGAGCTGACCCCAGCTTGGACGGCTCCGCAAATCCGCAGCATCACCGCCCTCGGCACCGATCATGTCAAGGACGAGTACCTGCCTTGATCTCCCACGAAATGTCCGAACCAAGGGACGTGGGTTCTGGTCGGTGCGCTCCCAGCGCTGGGAGCGCACCGACCACAGGGCGAAGCCCGGTCGGCCCGGCCGTCGGGTAACGTCAGCGCCCCGCAGTGGCAGGTCCGGGCCGGCCGGCATCGGAAGCCGATCCACACCGGCATGGGCCTGGGCGAGGTGAGAGGCGTCTGAATGTGCCTGAATGGCCGGAACTGGCCCTTAGACTGATCGCGTTTCTCATCGGTGCCGGGCAGGAAGTGATCGCCGTATGAAGGTCAGAGCCGCACTGTGCTGTCTTGTCGTCTCGGTGCTGCTCCTGAGCGGGTGCGGTGGTGATGACGGCGGCGATCCGGACGCGGACCCAACGACAGGCGAGGTCGACGCCGCGGCGTTCGACCCCCCGATGCGGTTCGACACCTCGGCCGGCGTCGCGCTCCCGGCCGAGGCGAGTGCGGGCAAGATCAGTCTGGGCGGCAACAACTTCCTGGCGCTACCCGTCGCCCTTGCCGGTACCAAGGCGTTCGTCGCCTCGGTCGACCGGCTCCAGATCATCGACACCCGCAGCGGCGAGCAGTTTCCGGACATCACTCCGGATTCGGGTACCGCGATGGACCCAACCTCAGCGATCTTCGTGGGCGACAACCCGATCCAAGCGCCGATCACCGTGCAGCTCGATGGGACCGACCTGGTGGTGGTGCCGTTCGTGGTGTACGGCGAGGCCGAGGGCACCGAGCCGGCTCACCAGATCCTCGAACTCGTCGCCGTCGACGCTGCCAGCGGCGAGCGGGCCTTCAACGTCCCCGTCGAGCTGCCGAACCTCGAAGGCACCGCCGAGTACGAGTTCGCCGAGGCCCTGGGCGAGTCGGGCGGGGTGGTCGTGGTCGATGTCGACCAGAAGTACACCGTCATGGTGGACTTGGACGCGAGGGCGCCGGCCTGGGAGGAGGCGTTCATGGCCGAGGCGGTCGTGGGCGATACGGTCGTCGGCAAGCCCTTGGACGCTGCGGGCAGCTTGAATGTCGATGGCCTCCGCGATGGACTTGCGGTCGCCGACGGCGCTCCGACATGGGAGGGCGAGGACTTCGGGCTGCGGGAGTTGTATGCGGCCGGGCCGAAGTTCGTCGCCGCTGCCGGGCCGGACTCGGCCGATGCGGGCGGACTGCTCTGGATCGACGCCGCCTCCGGCGCCGTGGCCGGGCAGGAGGCAGGGAACTGGGTCGGGTACGAGTGCGCCTTCGACCATGCCGAGACCGTCGTCTGCTTCAACCAGAGCAATCGCTGGACTGGGGCTTGGGACGCGGAGACCGGCGAACGCCTCTGGGAACTCGCCGACAGCGACGAGCGCAGCGGGGTCGTGTTCACTGCCGCCTGGCATGGCGCGGTGTACGGCATTGGACCGGTCGTACTCGACGCCCGGACCGGCGCCGACGCCGAGACCGAACCGGGGACGGCCCCTCACGTCGTCAACGAGTACATCGGGATCGGCGAGAAGGAAAGCGGCGGCGTAGCCGCCTATCCCTCAATCGAGTAACCACAGTGATCCAGAGCGGCTTCCTGCCCGATGCACCGGCCAACGACGAGGGACTTCGACGCGACTCGGGCAGATGCCGATCGATAGCAGCCCGAGCGATTCGAGCTGGCGAAGATACCGAGCTTCGCGTTCATCGTGGGACTGGTTGAGATGGCCGCCCAGGGCTTCAATGCGTCGATCGCCGTTCAGGACGCGGCTGCCGCATCGAGAGCGTCGAGGAGGGTCGGGGCGGGGGCAAGGGAGCAGCTGACGTGTTCGCCGTGGTGCATGCCGCGGCATTCGACGCCGTCGAGCGTCCGGGTGGGGTCGGTGAGCTTGCGACGGGTCTCGGACTCGTGGTCATCGATCCGCGATCCCTCCAGGGCTTCGTGGTTCTCGCTGGCGGGGATGAGTTCGGAGAAGTTGGGGAGGCCCGCGGCCCGCCACATCCGGAAGTACAGCCCTGAAGCCGCAGACTGGAGGGGCGCGATGAGGCTGACGTCGTGGAGGGCGCAGCAGATCTCGGCGGCCGTCCCGATCCGGGTGTCGCCGCCGGTGGCGACGCGGTTGAGGATTTCTCGGCAGTGCGCGCGGTAGACGGGTTCGTACTCCATGCGCTCGTGCGACGGCACGAGGAGCATGAAGGAGTGGTAGAGCCGGTCGCTGGCGTCCGGGTGCCGCTCATGTGCGGCGGTGATCTCGTCTTCGGCGATGTCCATGCGCTCGAAGATCCCGGACAGGCCGAGATGGTCCATGAACGCGGCGGCGAACTCGGCCGGTCCGGTGGCCTGCTCCAGCATGGCGTCGAACGAAGTCTGTGGTGTCATGGCGATGCCCCTTCCAGGGCTGGGCGCGGCGGCCCTGGTGGCTGCCGCGCGGTGCGGCGCCTTTACCCGGCGGGGAAGGGGCGAGGACGCAGTCCAGGGCGTAGCCCGGTCGTCCCGGCCGTCGGGTAGCGTTCGCGCCCGCGAGCGGCAGCCGCACAGAGGTCTCGCTGGTGCGCAATCGGCAGCGCTGCTTGAAGGTTCCGAATCAGGTGTGGAGCCGGGGCAGCGCCAAGGATGCACGCCACCGGCGACAATTCCCTGATCTTGCGTCGCAGCGGTATCATCCAGGCTAGAGCCGAAGCCGACTCAGCACGCACCCGAAGGACAGGTACCCCTCGATGACCGAGTCCGCAATCGACCTGATCATCAATCTGATCGCGGCAGCGATAGCATTTTCAGTTGGCTTTTCGGTGCGCCGGTTGCGATTTCGATTTGACACTCGCGATCGTCGGAAATTCTGGATAGCTCTCGGAGCGGTCGAACTTCATATCATTGTTGGGCATGGTGATCTCGAGGCGTTTGCTCAACTCAGGAATCATCTGCATCAGATTGACATCAGAGATTTCGGCTTGTCCGCGAGTGACAGGGCAACCGCTGAGACTCTAAAAAAGAACTTGATCCTCATCGGTGGCCCGGAATCGAACATCGTGTCAGCCCGCGTACTCGAGAAGATCTCCTCCACCTTTCGATTCGGCTCCGCACAGGGCTCCACTCGAATGGAAGCTGCGATACAGGATAGTCAACTTGACACTACCACGGCATGCCGCACCAACCTAAGCGGGAATGTGACTAAGGATCACGGCATATTCATTCGATGCACGAATCCTTTCGAACAGCAAAGGAAGGTGGTGTTCATGGCTGGATGCCTGGGATACGCCACCATTGGGGCCATTCGGCTGATAGAAACCGCTGACTTCATCGATCATCCCGTGATTGCATCAGGCCAGGACTTTGAGGCAATGTATAGCT
This sequence comes from Glycomyces dulcitolivorans, assembly GCF_003265355.1. Lineage (GTDB taxonomy): Bacteria > Actinomycetota > Actinomycetes > Mycobacteriales > Micromonosporaceae > Glycomyces > Glycomyces dulcitolivorans. The sequence goes on from NZ_QFRW01000094.1 coordinate 38,595, forward strand.
GCGATGTCTCTGACGGTGTGGTGACTGGTGTTCAGCTTGGTATCGTTCGACGACTCTCAATCTAGGATCATCTTGAGTCTAAATCAGCTCACTCTCTGAAATGATTTCGCTATGTGGAGATGCGGATAATTGAGAAAGGCCAAAGGTGATGCGCCCCATGCAGGCTCGGTGCATGCACGCGATGGTGACGTTCGCGTAGTCGAGGTCTTTGGCCTCGGCGAAGTTCCAGACCGGGCCGGTGGCGCATGCGGTATTGGTGTGGAAGCCTCCGCCGAGATCAACCCTCCACTGTGCGGCGCAGCTAGAGCATGTGGCTGTTAGATGGTCGCCGATAGAGAACTCGCGGATGGCATCCAGGTCGAGGGTGTCGGCGTTGCAGCCGAGTGGGAGGCGGCACAGGGCGTCGGTGAAGTGCAGCTTCTCGCCGGTGGCGCAGGCGAGGTACTGACCGCGCTCGATAAGTCCGGTGCGCGGTGAGAACTCGCCGGGCGCGGCGACGCTGACGCGGAAGGTCCGGTCGACGGCGATGGCGAGGACCGTGCGCCCGGCGTCGGCGAACGTGTCCTCGTCGGTGTCGTCCCACACCTCGGCGACGGCCATCGGCCAGCCGAGCTCGGAGAGCCTGGGGGCGAGTCCGGTGACCTCGTCGAACCCTCCCGACCTCGATGCAGCCTGGGGGGCAGGGCCGGGTCGATGCCGGCGAGGTGGGGGCGGAGCTCGGCCTCCGGCCGGCCGATCACGGTGCGCTGGACGAACTCCCCAGCGTCCAGGAGCAGGCCGAGGCCGGCGGCGTGTACCGGCTCGAACCGCTCGCAAAGCGCCCGGACGGTGGCGGCCGCGTCGACGCGCAAGGTCTCGAGGTCGAAGCCGAGGTCGATCAGGGACGGGTCAGGGCTCATGCGATCTTCCTTCCGATGATGACGGTCTCGGGCGGGCCGGGCCGGGTGAGGACCGCCCAGTCGAGGGCATCACCGAGCCCGGCCATGAAATCCGGTTCGTGGACGGCGCACGAGCGCATCCGAAACCCCGCCGAGCTGCGGGAGATGAGGGTGCTGTGCTCGGGGTAGGCGCGAGTCGCCGTCGCGGAGACGACGACGGGTCGCCCGCACCCGGGCACCGGGCACTCGGCTTCACTCGCCACGGCCAGCCCCCGCTCCGGTTACCACGGGCGTGCCCGCGTCGGTAGTCGCGGCCTCTGTGAGGCCGAGGTCGGCGAGGCAGGTGAGGGCGGCCTGCTCCAGCAGGGTCTGGCCCGAGGGTTCGAGGGTGCCGGTGTAGTGGGGATCGAAGGAGGCCGAGCGCGGGTCGCAAACCGGTGCGGCAGTCGCGGGCCGGTGAATCAGATACCGAGTGGTTGCGCTGGTGACGAACGCGCTGTGGCAGAACGCCAGGTGGAGGTCGCCGCGGACCTGGCGGGCGGCGTGGACGTGCTGCTGGGGGAACAGCAGGAAGTCGCCGCGGGCGAGGTCGCCTGCGGGGAGGACACGCAGGCTCCCGGGGAAGCGCCCGGCGCGGAGGGCGCGGCTGGTGTGCTCGGCACGGTGGTCGCCGAGCCCGTCGAGGTCGGCGCTAAGCCGGTCGATGAGGGCCCTGGGGTCGCGCAGCATCTCGTTCGGATCGCATGCGCCGCAGGCGCAGTCGAGAGCGTGCAGCGACTTGACCGAGTAGCCCTGCTCGCGGGACCAGGGGGTGATGACCTGCTCCCAGGCATCGGCCGAGCGCTGGTGTTCGAGGAACTCGACGATCGCGCCGTCCTCGCCGATCAGGCCGGTGATACGGGCGGGGTAGTAGAACGGCCAGGCGAACGGCCGAGAATCGGACGGCGTGCGCGGGGCGAGGAGGTGCGGGCGGGCCTTGACGATCTCGCCTTCGGCGAAGCGGTGGGTAGCCATGATGACGGTCTCCATTCAGAAGATCAGGGACGGGAAGGGAACGGGCCGGCCAGCAGGATGCCGGCCGACCCGCATAGTGGTCGTGCGATGTGATCGAAGTGCGACCTCACGGCTCCTGCTCGGCAGGGGTTTCGGCAGCGAGATGCTTGCCGATGAGGGCGGCGAGGCCCTGGGCGAGGCCGATCGGGACGCAGTCGAGTTCTATGGTGGCCGCGGCGGCGCGGTAATGGACGCGCAGCGAACCGCGAAAGAGGTCCGGCCCGTTGAACCGCAGGCAGTCCCCAGGGTCGTACTTGGATTGGTGGGCGCCGGGAATGAGGGCCTGAAGGTTGGCGACAGCCGCTGCGAGGATGGTCTTGCGGTCGCGCTCGGCATCGAGCGCGGCGTGGACTTCGGCGATGGCCTCGTCGTAGGCGGTGGTGAGGAGACGGCGCTGGACTTGGCGGGCGATCTTGTCGGCCGGGCGGTCGGCGGCGACGCTGGTCTCCTCGACCTCCAGTTGTGTGTGGGTTCGATAGCCCTCAGGTAGGTCGGCGGTGATGACCACCCGCCAGATCGTGCCCTTGAGCTCGGGGCGGATCGTCAACAACCGCTCGCCCGACCGCAGGCCCACCAGGTACTCATACGGGTCGCACCGGACCCATTCGCCGGGCAGGTGCTCGGTGAGTCCGGCGGCGCAGGATTCGGCGATGCGCTCGCGCAGCTGCTGCTCCTCGCTCCAGGACAGGATCTCACTCATCGCCTGCTCCCGAAGCGGTCTGCTCCCGGCTGGTGGCGCCGGAGTCCGTGGCGGGTGCGGGCGGCAGGTTCCAGGCGCTGTGGCGGACTTTCGTCACGAGCTGGTCGGCGACCCGCTCGATCTGGTTGCGCTCGTCCCGGTCCGGGAGGCGGTTGGAGGCGATGCGGGAGATGATGAGCAGGTTCAGCGCGGACTCGCGCAGGAGCTTCGCGACCGGTATGCGGGTGCGGGCGGTGGCGAGAGCGGTGATGGCGTCGGCGAGCGCATCGAGGACCTGCTCCGTGGAGCCTTCGGCCGGTTCGGTTTCGCTGAGGTGACGGCCGGTGAGGTGGATGATGCTGTGGGCGAGGTCGAGCGGGACGTTCCGCAGGTGGAGGTCGGCGGTCTGCGCGTTCATTCCGAGGCGCATGCTCGCGCTGAAGGCCCCCGGGCCCCGACTGCTGACCGCATTGGCGGGATGGTGCATGTCGGGCACGGGGCCGGGCATGGTCTCCAGGAAGTAGTCGACGATCGAGGCGGTGACGGCCTTGCGATGCTCCTCCCGGTCCAGGGCGTCCCGGACGCGGGCGGCCTGCTCGGCGTGGGCGGGCAGGAGACGGCGGGCGATGTCGGTCGCGATCGACTCGATGGCGCGGTCGGCGCGGACGGTGATCTCCGGCGGGGCGACGCCCTCGACCGCGGCCCACCCGTCGGGGAGCTGGGCCCGGATAGACAGGCGGGCAGTACCGTTCTGCTCGTACCCCCACAGGTACAGCTCGCAGCCTTCGCGGGCGATGCTCGCCTCGGTCTGGACGGCCTCGGCCCGGTGCCAGTCACCGGCCAGGTGTTCGCACAGTGCGTCGGCGTACTCGATCGCGATGCGCAGTAGATCGTCATGGTCGTAGTTGGGCATGGCCCCTCCTCGGGTCGGGGCCGCGGACCTGTTGATCGGTCGCGGCCGGATTGACCCGTCCGCCCACCCGGCGGCAGAGGGCAGAGGAGGCGCGGGGGTCGGCGACGAAGGAGCCGCCCGCGCGAGCGCAGCGGCCCCGGATCGGCCGCCGGGTACCCTGGCGGCGGCAATCCGCGCCCGCGACCGCCAAGAGCGGCTGACGGGAGGGATCGTCAGTCAGCGGACACAAGGCCAAGTGGTTGCGTTCTGGTCGGGACCGGTCCCGACCGAGGCGCCCTACCTTGTTCGCATGGACGAGAACGTGCCTTCCCTGGATGAGCCGATCGAAGACGCCGCGACCGAGCGGAGCCGCACGTCGAAAGTCTGGGTCGGCCTCATCGCCGTCCTCATCGTCGGCGGTGTCTTGGGCGGCGCGCAGATCTGGTGGAGCCCTTGGGGTGCCCCGGCCGGCCCTGCCTGTGCTGAGGACGCAACACATATGGGCGACCATGAGACCAGCCTGTGTTTCAGCATTCCCACGGATTGGGTGCAAGTCGAGGGCGCCAAGTTGGACGGCTCCGATTACACCAGCATTGTCGAGTCCGATTCCGGGAATGCCTGGGTGGCGGTGGAGCCGGTTCCCGACGCTGTGACGGCGACTGAGACCGAGGATGCGGCGCGTCAGATGATCGCCACCCTGGTTGAGGTCAGCCCTGATGCTCAGGGGATTCGGATCGAATCAGGGCCGGTCGAGGGCCAAGAGAGCACGACCGCCGAGTTCGAGACGACGATCGTCTGGTTCCGTGTGGTCGTCGTCGATGTCGATGGCAGCCTGGTGATGATGGTCGGGAGTACCTACACCGGCGAGGACGGCCTGCGAGAACAGGTCGAGCAGATTCAGGACTCCTTGAGCATCGCCTGACTCCACGTCGATCGGGTGGCAATGGCACCGGTTCAGGGATTGTCCGAAGAAGACCACTGCGACCGGGACAGCACCGCGTGTCGAGAACCTGGTCTTCAGCGGGGGAGCAGATCCTCCACCATGCCCAGATTCCGTTTCGGATAGCGCTCCAGCAGCGCATCGAGTACCCCGTCGACATTGAAGTCGGTGCCGCTGAGGCGGTCGCTCAGGACAATCGTGTTTTCGGTGCGCAGCAGGTAGATGTCCTCGTATTGGAAGCTGAGGACACCCTTGGCCCCGGGGTGGTCCTCAAGGAATTTGGCGGAAGAGGCGACCATGTCGCGGAAAGTCGCGGCGTCCTCTTCGCTGGTGAGGAACTTGTTCATCCGGAAAGTGACCGAGGCGATCCGGTCGACGCCGAACAGCGCAGCCATGTCCGGCTCCTCCTCGCCGTCCCAGACGGCAGCGGTGACCGCGACCTCCTTCTTGAACGCTCGCGCAGGTGCACCAGGCTCCTCGTAGCGCTCATCGCAGCCGAGCAAGTCAGCGAAGTAGCCGAGCATGCCGTTGGCGTCCAAGACAGGTGAAGCCTCGAAGTGATACTCAATCGCCATGTCAACCGACCTCCGAATCCCAGGGGTAGAACTGTTCCACGTCGCCGCCGCGGACGATCTTGATCTCTTCCAACCCGCGGATCGGGTCACGCTCCAGAACGGTCCTGATCTCGGCGGGACTGGCCGAGCAGTCGTCGAGGTTCAAGACTATGCGTGAAGCCTGGCGATCGTGGACTTTGTTCCGCAGTGACTTGCGGATGTTCTTGGCGCTGCTTCCTGAGGGGGCGTAGCAATCCCAAAGCTCGCCTTGGATGCGGTAGTCCGGGTTCTTCCCGGCGGTGTTCGTGGGCGGGCTCTGCTCGACGTCGTATCCGGCGCGCGCGAGAGCGATCGCGGACTCGTTCTCCCGTTGCAGGCCACGGGTCTTGCTCCCGTCCACCACGGCGGGCGTCCCAGTGGGGCGCCGGTCCGCGTCCGGTGCGTGCTTCGGCCGGGTGACTGCGGGCCGGCTCGTGCTCTTGGACGAGGCATCCGGTCTTGCGGTGGCGGTAGATGAGGCCGCGGCCAGTAAAGTCCGCAGCGAGTCGATCTGCGTCTGGAGCTCTCCGAGCGCGTCGGCGAGGCCGAGTGCCTGGGCGGTGAGGGTCTCGGCCTGCGTGCTCATGGAACCGGCTCGCCCCGACTTCTTGTCCAGGCCCAGCGCTGTCAGGGCGGCAGTCAGGTCGTCGAGGATCTGCTTGGAAGCCGTGATGCCGCTCGCGAGATCACGGGCATGCTCGGCGTTGCCGCCGACGGCACCGGCGGCCTCGTCGATACTGGTCACGAAGGGGCTCCTCTGAGGTGGGGCTAATCAGGTGTGGCGACTATACGATTGCGCCGCAATCGCATTGATGTGGGTGGGTTTGGAACCGGCTCGCGCGGACCTTACGGTCGGCGCGCTGCGAGCGCCGGGATCGCGGCGATCTTCTCGATGGGGAGTCGATTCCAGTCCAGCCCTTGCGGTCGCGGTGATCGGGGGCATTCGATGGTCCGGGTCGGGGTGATGATCCAGTCCAGGCGGAAGTCGTGGGGTTCTTCGGGGATGGCTTCATCGTCGAGGACTTGGAGGTCGTGGACCGTGGTGGTGATGGTGGTGCGGTCGCTGATGAGTCCGGCGTCGATCAGCAGGCTGATCTCGATGTCGGCGTAGCCGGCGCCCTTGCCGAGGCGCGCGCCTTGGGCGTTGACGGCGACGCAGCCGATGATGACGAGATCGATCGGCTGCATCGAGTCGACCTCGACGGTCGGGGCATAGGCGGCGGCCATGTCGGTGGTCGCCGCGTCCGTCGGCGCATGGTCGGCGAGGAGCGGGTTGAGGTGGTAGAACGGGCGCTCTTGCGCGAGTTTGGGAACGGCCATGTAGAGCGTCTTGGAGTCCTCAAGCGCCTTCGCGCGCGCGGGCGCCTGGGGCCGGTCGGGGCTGGCCTTGACGACCAGGGCCGACTGCCACTGCGGCAGCGCTGCGAGTCTCGCGGCGGCCTCGACCGCGCCGTGGAAGTTCGGGATCCGACCGTGCGCATCCCCGTCGACGGCGCCGACGGCCTCCAGCCGGTTCCACACGCGGTTGCGTACGTCCTGCTTGTCACCAGTGACGCTCAATTTGAACCCCCGTCACGTCGCCGTCGATGTAGCTAGGATGCCATAAGACTCAGCAGACGGTCCTGAACCTCTTGCGAGCGCGGATAGCGCCGACGAGCCAGCAGTTGTGTGGCTTCGGCGGCGAGCTTCAGGCCGCCGCCGGAACGGGTGCGTTCGAGTTCGTCGATGGCCGCGTGCAGGTGAGTGGCCGCTGCGTCGAGGTCGCCCCCATGGGAGTTGGCGGTCGAGAGGTTGGCGAGGACGATCGTCGAGGACTTCTTGCGGAGTCCCTGTGCTGCTTCGAGGTGTTCGATTGCCGAGGAGTAGCGCCCGAGCTGGAGGTAGCACGAGCCGGCCATCCGCTCGAACGTCCTGTCGGAAACCAGGTCTGCTCCGCGGTCTTCCCCGTGGCTTCGGTCGAGAAGCCGTTCGGCGGAGCGCAGTACCCGTTCGCATTCCCGCAGGTCGCCTCGGAACGCGTGGACTTCGGCTCGGTGCATGAGCACGAACACGCGGAGGGACGGACTCCGGGTTTCGTGGGCCGCCTTGTCGAACCGGGCCGCGGCCGAGGTGAGCTTGCGCTGCCCGTACAGGTCGATCATGCCGCTGCGCAGGTGGGCGAGGGCGGCGGTGTCCGTGTCGCCGATCGTTTCTGCATGGCGCACTGCGGCAGCGAGATACGACAAGGCCCCGGCATGGTCACGCCGTGCCGTGGCGTCCCACAGGACCTGGCCCATGAGCAGTGCCACCGCTGCGGCGGCCGCATGCAGTCGCTCCTTCGCCTCATGGCTGCCGGTGCTCGAAGGCAGGTAGGTGATCTGCCCGTAGAGGTTCGTGGTCTCGGCGAGCAGGGACGTGGAGGGGACGTGATCGTACTGCTGCGAAAGCAGTTCAACGCGCTGTTGAAGCAGTCCGGCCACCGATGGATCGACGTGCGCCAGGCGCACCTCCGCCACCGGCAGGTCGACAGTCGTACTCGTCTCAATCGAGGCACTTCTGCGGCCGACGTTCAGGTCTTGTCCGTTGAGGAGGTCGTCGAGTTCGGCGAGGCTCACCTGGAGTGCGGCGGCAATGCGCTTCCGGAACTGCGGTTGGGGCGCGTGCCGTCCGGACTCCCAACCTCGAACGGTCGAGTCGTCGACTTCGAGTTCGCGGGCGAAGGACTCCTGGGTGAACCCCATCGCGGCGCGGCGCGCCATGAATGCGGTGCGACGTTGGGCCATCGATTCGTCACCCTCCCTCGGCTCCATTCGATGGTTCCATATGAGTTCTCCCAGTTCAAGTCGGGTCGTACCCGCATTCTTCACGGTTTCTCCACGGTCGATGCTCTCGTGCGCGACCGGGTGCTCGCGATGAGATGAAGACCGGGCCGCCGACGGTAGGGCGGCTCGAATCCAGGTTCGATGTCGGCACCGGTGCCGACTGAAGACCTGATCTGTCAGCACGAACCCAGGAGGGGGCGGACGTGGTCACCGAAATCGCCGCGAAGCAGCGACCTCGCGATCATCTATGCCCGCAACGGGTTCGCGAATTGACATCGGCATGGCCCGAGAGACGGTGGGGTCTCGACTTGGCCATGGGGCCGGGAGTGCGCCCGAATGGGTACCGAGGCGTCTCCAACCGGCCGGGTCGACCGCTGCCCATCGTGGAGCCTGCTGGCGGCGGTCGACCCTTCGTCCACTTCGGCCGAACAGTTCCGGTGATGCCCACTGCCGACCGGACGAACGAGCCGCTACCAACCACCGCGCCCCGAGCATGGAAGTGAGCACGACGTGAAGACGTTCGAAGCCAGCAATATCGACGAGCTGTTCGCGAGCGCCGTACAGGCCACGCTCGACGGCCGTGAGACGAGCCCGCGCGGGATGAAGACTCGCGAGATCCTCGATGTCGGGATGACGCTCACCAACCCCAGGGCCCGGCTGCTGTCGGCCACCCCCGGTCGGAGGCTGAACCCGGCCTTCGCCGCGGCCGAAGCCGTGTGGGTGCTCTCCGGTAGCGACGACCCGTGGATCTACACCTACAACCAGCGGCTCAAGCACTACACCGACAACGGAGTCCTTCTCGGCGCGTACGGCCCCCGAATGCGCTCCTGGCACGGTGAGGTCGATCAGCTCCGCCGAGTCGTCGAGATCCTGAAGAGCGACCCGGACTCTCGCCGCGCGACGATCCAGCTGTACGACCCGGCGAAGGACGCCGGGGGACACAAGGACGTCCCGTGCACGCTGAACATGCGCTTCCTCGTCCGCGACGGGGCATTGCACATGTTCACCTCGATGCGCGGCCAGGACGTCTGGATCGGCCTGCCCTACGACCTCCACCTCTACACCGTCATCCACGAGCTCGTCGCCGGCTGGCTCAAGGTCGCTCTGGGGCACCTGCACCACCACGTCGCCTCGCTCCACCTCTACGAGGAGCACCTGGAGCAGGCCGCAGCTCTCGACGCGCCGGGGAAGAGCGAGACCATGCCCGGCCTTCGGACACCGTGGTCGGGCTTCGACGACCTGCTCGGCGACGTGCGGGAGGGCGTCCTGACCGGGCACTCCGGCTGGGACGCGATCGGCCAGACCATGACGAGCTATCGCATGTGGCGCAGCGGCGAACGGGGACAGGCCCGGTCCCTGGCAGCGGCGATCGACGGTCCGATGGGTCGCGCGCTGCAGGGCTGGTACGACCAGCTCGACCGGTCCAAGGACCTGGCGACCGTGCGAGGGGAGCGGTGATGCCGGATCCGATGCAAACGGTGCTGGGCTTGTGCTCCTTCACCCACGACTCGTCGGCGGCGCTGATCCACCGCGGCCGCCTCGTCGGGATGGTCGAAGAGGAGCGGCTGAACGGCAAGAAGCACACCAAGCAGTACCCGGAGCGCGCGATTCGCTGGCTCCTCGACGAAGTCGGTATTGCCGCGGCCGACATTGACGCGGTCGCCTACAACTTCCAGCCGCACCGCTACTTCGGCGCGGTCCCCGCCGCCGCGAAGTACCTGTTCGATGAGGCGACCCGGACCCGGGCACTGCCGCGCGCGACCGGCTTCGCCAAGGTCGGGCGCCGCACCCTGGACCGGACGCGAGTCTTCGCCGAGCGGTTCCCGAACTCCTTCGTCCAGCCCGTGCGCCACCACCGAGCGCACCAGGTCGCCGCGTTCGCCCCCTCCGGCTGGGAGGAGGCCGCCGTTCTTGTGGTCGACAGCCTCGGCGAGGTCGAGACCACCACTATCGCCCACGCCAGAACCCGGTCGCACATGGGAAGTCTGGCGCTCCGCGACGTCTGGCGGCTGCACGACCCCGCGTCACTCGGCTACGCCTACGGCGCGGTGACCGAGCACCTGGGCTGGCGGCGCAACGACGAGGAGGGCACCGTCATGGCGCTCGCGGCCCTCGGCGACCCCGCCCGATTCCGCCGCGTGTTCACCGACGGGATCCCCTTCACCGGCGACGGCTTCGCGCTCAACCCCGACTTGTTCGGACTGCGCGTCCTGCACTCGGGTTGGCCGCGCCTCACCGCAGGCTTCACCGACCGCACGTGCAAACCCCGCCGTCCCGATGAGCCGGTGGAGCAGGTCCACCGCGATCTGGCCGCCGCATTGCAGGAACGCACGGAACAGGTCATGCTGTCCCTCGCCAAGTTCGCGCGTGCCCGCACCGGATCGACGCGGCTGTGCCTCGGCGGCGGTGTCGCCACCAACTGTGTCGCGGCGGGGAAGATCGCCGAGGCGGGCATCTTCGATGCGGTCTTCGTGCCGCCCGCACCCGGAGACGCCGGGACGGCGCTGGGCGCCGCCATCGCCGTGCACGGTCACATTCCGGAGCGCACCGTCGGTGAGTGCTATCTCGGTCCCGAATACTCGTCGGGCTCCGCAGCGATCGACCTGGCGGCATGGCCAGATCTGCACGAGCAGCAGGTCGACGAGGACGTTGCCGAGCATCTGGCCCGGCAACTGGCCGACGGCGTGATCGTCGGTCTCTTCCAAGGCCGTCTGGAGGCGGGCCCCAGAGCGCTCGGGAATCGCTCCATCCTTGCCTCCCCGCTCAAGCCGGGCGTGGTCGAGCGGCTGAATGCGACCGTGAAGTTCCGCGAGCCCTTCCGGCCGTTCGCTCCCATGGTGCCCGCCGAACACGCCGGCGACTTCTTCACCTTGGAGCAAGCGGCGCCGTTCATGTCCTTCGCCTCAGCGGTCACCGGTCTCGCCAAGGAGACGATCCCCGAAATCGTCCACGACAACGACACCGCGCGCCTCCAGACCGTGACCGCCGAGTCCAACCCGTTCATGCACCGAGTCCTCCACGCCTTCGGCAAACTCACCGGCACACCCGTGCTGATCAACACCTCCCTCAACATCAAGGGCAAACCGATCTGCGGCACCCCGGAAGCCGCGCTCGAATGCCTGACCGGATCCGGGCTCGACGCCCTCCTGCTCGAAGGCCGGTGGATCAGCAAATGAGGATCGGATACAGCCACTGGGGATTCCTCGGCCCCGGCGTCACTGACACCCCCGACGGCGGGCGCAGCCACCGCAAACCGCTCATCGACGCGCTCCTCGAACGCGGCCACGAGGTCGTGTTCCTCCAACAGGATCGCGACCGTCTCGAAGCCGGCGACGATCTCGACGGGCGCTACCGGTTCGATCCGACGGGCTTCCCCGACATCGACGTGCTGGTGTGCGAGTGGCGCTGGCCGATTCCCGGGCGCAACACCACCCCGTGCGGGTCGACCGGACATACCTGCGACCTTCACCGCCAGGACGAGCTGTTCACTCACTACGTCGGCGGTGAGGTTGCGCCGATGGTGTTGTGGGACAAGGACCGGAACCTCTCCGCGTCGGCGCCGCTGCGCTCGGAGCCGGGTGTGGCCGTCTGCGAAGCCGCGCTCTTGCCGACTGAAGGCGCGCACCAGCTGCTGTTCCCGGTCGACGACGGGTGGATCGACCGAACTGATCCCGCGCAGCTCGCCGAACTCGTGCGGCCGCTGACGCTCGCGTACGTGGGCAATCAATACGGCCGCGACAATGCCTTCACGGAGTTCTTCGCCCCGGCTGCTGCACAGGCTACGCACGTCGTCGCCGGGAAATGGCCCGACACCGCCCTGTGGTCCGGGGTGAACTTCGCCGGCCGCATCGCCTACGGGCAGGTTGAAGAGCTCTACCGCTCAAGCCTTGCGACCGTGCTCCTCTTGCCGGATCGGTACGCCGCGGCCGCCCAGATGACACAGCGGATCTTCGAAGCCGCACTCGCCGGCTGCCTGCCGCTGGCGCCTTCGACCATCGCGAAGGTCGAGTCCTTCGTGCCGACCGAGCTCGTCGTCGCCGATGGCCGTGACGTCATCGAAAGGCTCCGCTGGCTCCGTTCGATCGCCGGAACCGAACAGCATGTCGAGCTCATCCGGGCCTGCGCCGAACGCATTCGGGGTGTCTTCAATCTCGCGACTCAGGTCGAAGCGCTCGAATCTGCGATCGAGGCCAGCCGAGCGACCTTCGGAATGAGGCGGCGGCGATGAGCATCCGCGAGCCGCAGCCGCCGGGCGGCCGAACGGACGGCAAGATGGGCACCGGGACCGAACACCTCACCTCCACGAGCGGAGCAGCACATGAAACGCGTCGTCATCGTCGGCAGCGGTGGCAGCGGCAAGTCCCACCTGTCCCGAGCGCTCGGCCAGCGGCTGGAGATTCCCGTGACGCACTTGGACGCCGTCTACTTCGACGAGCACTGGAACCCGCTGCCGAAGAACGAGTTCGCAAGAGCACAAGAACAACTCGTCGCGGCACCCGAGTGGATCATCGACGGCAACCACAACTCCACCCTGCCGATCCGGTTGCGGGAGGCCGACACCGTCGTCCTGATGGATGTCTCCACGGTCGCCGCCCTTTGGGGCGCGGTCTCCCGGCAGATCCGCCACGGCGCCGGACAACACGGCAACGGCATCCACAACCGGCTGAACTGGGCTGTCATCCGATACATCGCGACCTACCGCAAACAGATGCGCCCCAAGGTCTTGGACAACATTCGCCGACATGCCGCCGAGGGTGCAGAAGTGGTCCGGCTGCGCAACCGGCGACAGACCAGGACCTGGCTGCGCCAGCTCGACGCCTCGCGGTAGCCCCCTGCCGCCCCGCTGAAAGGCGAGCGGCCCCATGAGCACGTTCAAGAAGCGATACCGCAGTCCCGAAGAATGCGCCGCAGCGAGTCGGCACTATCGCTGGCTCGCACAGCACCTCCCCATCGTCCGGCGGCCGCGACTGGTGAGCGCCGACAAGACCACTCTCGTCTTCGAGCACGTCAACGGACGCAAGGTCCTGCCGAGCGACTTGGCCACCGTCGCCGAACACCTCGGGCATGTCCACGGCATCGCCAACGCCGGACCCCTTGCCCACCTCGACCTGACCGCCGGAAGCGCCGGACCCGCGGACGCGATCTTCACGCGGGCCTACTTCCCCTCGCGAGCGGAGACGCTGCTGCGACGCTACCGCGACGGGCACATCGCCTCGCGGGAGTCGTTGCGCCGGTTGAGCCTGATCCTGGAGCGCACCGCCCAGCTGCCTGCGGCGATCTACAAGGACGCCAACTGCCGCAACTTCATCGTGACCACAGAGGACACGCCGTTCACCATCGACTTCGACGACCTCGACCCGGCACCGATGGGCTACGACCTCGCCAAACTGGCCGTCAGCCTGCAGATGACCTACGGCGCACTGCCCGCCTCAGCCCTCACCGCAGCGCTCGATCGCTACAACCAGGCGTCCGCGACCCACACCCGAGCAGCGCCGATCAGCGCGGAGCAGTTCACCGACCTGCTCACCCTCCAAGCCGTACTCACCGCCCCCTACCTGGGAAAGCACCACTACACCCACCCCATCGACACGATCACCACCGTCCTGGAGCCGCGATGATCACCACTGAACTCGTCCTCGTCAGACACGGCCAAGCCGAGTGCAACGCCGTCGGCGTCGTCGGAGGCCCCGCGACCTGCACCGGCCTGACCGACCTCGGACGCAGACAAGTCCACGCCGCCGCGACCCGGCTCGCCCGCGAGCACGCGAAAGCCCCGTTCACCGCGCTCTACGCCGGACCCCGCCGACGACTCCAGGAAACAGGGCGCCTCTTCGCGAACGCGCTCGGACTGGACCTGACCATCCTCGACGGGCTCGATGGACCGATCCACGGCGAAGCCGACGGCCGCCCCTGGCTCGACGTCAAGACCGATGCCCGCGGCGGTCCCCACGCACACCCCGACCAGCCCTGGGCCCCAGGCTCGGACACCTGGAACGGCTACCTCCACCGAGCTGGCCGACACCTCGCCGACCTGCTCGAACAGCACGACGGCGACCGCGTCCTGTTCGCCGCCCACGGCGAAACGATCCAAGCACTCCACAGCCTCCTCTTCGAGACCCGACCCGGACTCCAAACCGGACTCACCGTCGACCACGCCTCACTGACCCGCTGGCAGCGCAACACCGACCGCTTCGACCAGCGCCGGTGGCTCATGCACTCCCACAACGACACCAGCCACCTGGCGAACCTCGGAGCCGACGATGCCACCGTCTGAAACCGCTGGGGTCCTCGACTTCGCCCAACGCCACCTCTCCGGAGCCACCATCGAAGACGGAGCAGGCCAGACAACACGGTTGTGGCGATGCACCGACTCGGACGGCAACCGGTACGCCGTCAAGCGCCTCACCAATCCCGAACGCTTCGACCGCGAACTGGCCGCCTACCAGACCCACTTGGAACCCATCCGCACGCATGTGCCCGAGCTGATCGCCGCGGATGCCGAAGAGCGCCTCCTGCTGCTGACCTGGCTCCCCGGCAGGAAAGGCACCGAGATCGAGGCCGGATCCGAGGCCGAACTGAACCTGCATCACCAAGCCGGCCACTGCCTGAGCCGACTCCATCGTGCCTCCAGCACCGGCATCTCGCGCACGATCGGCCCCCAGCTCGCCGACCGACTACAGCACTGGCGAGTGCGCGTCGACCACCACCTGATCCTGACCACCGTGCAACGCCAGCGCATCGACGCGAACGTCCGATACCTCGCGGCCACACCCATGGCGACCTCGATCTGCCACCTCGACTTCCAACCAAGGAACTGGCTCCTCGATCACCGAGCGTTCCACCTGCTCGACTTCGAGCACCTGCGCCGCGACGCGCGAATCCGCGACCTCGCACGATCATGGTGGCGCCACTGGTACGACCGGCCCGACCTCAAAGACGCCTTCCTCACCGGCTACGAAGTCCCACTCGGCGACACCGACCGGCGGCTCTTGGACGCGTTCGGCTGCTACGAGGCCCTGACCGCCATCAGCCGCGGGCACGAGACCGAATCCGGCGAACTCTACGACTTCGGCCGCAACCTCCTCGACGACCTCACCTGACCAGAAGGACACGGCCATGACCGCATCGCCTACCCATCCCATTCGCCGCGCCGTCGTGACCGGTGCGAGCGGCTTCATCGGCAGCCACCTCACACGGGCCCTGCTGGAGAACAGCACCGATGTCATCGCCATCGACCAACGCGACCCCGCCCCGATCTTCGCCGACCTTGTGGGCGCCGACTGCTCCGCGCGCCTCATCACCGTGGGAGCGGACCTGCGGACCTGCGCGATCGAACCCGTCCTCCTGGACGCGGACGTCGTCTTCCACCTTGCGGGGATGCCGGGAGTCCGCCCGTCCTGGGGTCCCGACTTCGCACACTACGTCGACTGCAACATCCATGTCGCCCAACGGATCATGACCGCCGCGATCGGGTTGCAGCTGCCGCGAGTCGTCGTCGCCTCCTCCTCCAGTGTGTACGGCGCCACCGGCGGCACACCCAGCCTGGAGTCCGATCCGACCCAGCCGGCCTCGCCGTACGGCGTCACCAAACTCGCCGAAGAGCAGCTGTGTCTTGCCCACGCCCGCCGGTCCGGAGTCTGGACCTCGGTCGTGGCACTGCGCTACTTCACGGTCTTCGGCCCGGGCCAACGCGAGGACATGTTCATTCAACGCGCGCTGCGAGCCGCCAACGAGGGCACCGCACTCCGCATCTACGGCGACGGCACTCAACGCCGCGACTTCACCTTCGTCGGCGATGCCGTCCAAGCGACGATGCGCGCGGGAACCGCCGAGGCGACCGCAGCCGTCGTCAACGTCGGCAGGGGATCGACCACCTCGCTCAACGAGGTGATCGGTCTCTGCGAGGCAGCCGCTGGCGCCTCGATCCTTCGCGAGACAACCCCGAGCAGAGACGGAGACGTGCCCGCCACCTACGCCGACATCACCGTGGCGCGGGACCTGCTCGGCTGGGAACCGACCGTCTCCCTTGCCGAAGGCATCGCTTTCCAGCACGCAGAACTCACCGCGACACCGGTGCTCGCATGAACCCGCCAGTGGTTGAACGGATCACGATCGGCGCCACACTCCCGGTGCCCGAGCCGTGGCGGGGCCTCCTCGCCAGCGTCCGCACCGGACTGGGTGACCCGCTCGGCGATGTCATCGCCCCGCACATCACCCTCATTCCGCCAACGGCGATTCGACCACCCGACCTCCGCGCCTTCGTACGCCACGCTCGATCCGTCGCCACCCGGTTCACGCCATTCCGGGTCGAACTCGACGGTGTGAGCTCGTTCCGGCCGGTCAGCGACGTGGTCTACAGCCCCCTGACGGCAGGAGCGAGCGAGTGCGCCGCACTCGCGGCCGCGTTGCGTGCAGGTCCTGCCACGGTCGACCTTGCCTACCCGTACCACCCGCACGTCACCCTCGCCCACAACCGAGGTCCCGGTGCCCTCGTCCGCGCGAAAACCCTCCTCAACGGGTTCTGCGCGGGCTTCCCCCTCGAAGAGATCGTGCTTTCGACCTCCACCGGCTCCGCAGCTGAATGGACTCCACTGCAACGACTCTCCCTCAACGCGACCTCCACCGCCCCGGAACTCGCAGGTCTGAACTTCCCCTCGGCTTCCTGAACGGCGGCGTCATCGCCGCCTTGACGCTGCTCGATGCATGGGCAACTACTCACTAGCGCCGGAGCGAGAATCGTCCGCCCTGTCGATGGCGGAGACATCGATCCCGAGTCTGTGTGAGAGCGCTTCTGCGGAGCGGAGCAGGTCTTCGGATGGCTCGCCGTTGAGAAGTGTTGCGGCATAGGACAGGGCCTGTTGCCTCAGGAGCTCAGCGGCTGACGCGGCTTCCTCGGCGCGGGACGCCAGGAGCATTGCCAGACCACGAGCGCGCTCATCGAGATCGCCTCTGACTCTTCCGATCTGGGCTCCATAAGGATGGAACTCGGCGTAGCTGGTCTTGCTGGCACCGGGGAGCGGTTCGGTGCCGATCACCCATGAGTTGAACCGTGAAGCGGAGACCTGGACGCCCGGGGCCGGCTGTACTTCCCTGGTGTCGTCGAGCGGCATGGTCTGGAGTGCGAGTGGGGAGACGCCGAGGGCGGCGGCGATGGCGAAGAGGGTGTCGACGTGGAGCTTGGTGCGGCCGGAGACGAGGTTCCAGAGCCGGTTGTCGCTGATGACGAAACCCTGGTCGGCGAGGCGTTGGGCGAGTGTGGACATTGACAGGCCCTGGGTTTCGCAGATGGTGCGGATGCGTTGGAGGACGAGTTCCGCTGGTGTGAGCGGTCCGGTGGCCGCGGTGTCTGAGTTCGGGCGCGCCATTTTGGGTCCTGTCGTTCTTGCGAAACCTCTGTCGGCCATCGTAGTCACAGGCGCACCATCGATGCAGGTAAACGGGCAGGTCGGAAGCGATCCTGTCGAAACTGCGAGATTGTGAGGCGTCATGTCGAACCGAACTCTGACGAGGAAGCCGCCGCGCTTCAGCGCGAACCGCATGTGGCGGCGCGACGAGATCGAGGCCCTGGGCACCACGTGCCCGCTCATGACCGCGGCCGACATCCTCAGCATCAGCCGCAACACCGCGTACGAGCACGCGAAGGCCAAAACCTTCCCGGTGAAGGTCCTCAAGCTCGGCGGCCGATGCCGGGTGGTCGTTGAGGAGCTCCTCGACCTTCTCTACGGCGTCGACGAGCGGGCGGAGGGTGAGCGGTGAGCTGTCGGCGGGAGATCTGGGAGGGGCTCGCCCCCGAGTGGCCCTACGAGTCCGATGACGAGGTGACGCTCGATGAGGCGGTTGGCGATGCCGAGGAGTTCCGGGCCGTCTGGGAGGAACTCGGCGAACTCGGGGACCGTGTCGAACTGGCCGAGTTGGCCGGCCGCTGGATGCGGCTCGGCGATCATGCGGCCCAGCTCCGGGCGACCTGCCTGGAGCACGGGCTGGGGGAGCGGCTGACCGATCGGCTGGTCTCGAACTTCCTCTCCACGTTCGCGCCGCGGATCGAGTCGGAGTGATGCGCGCTGGTGCCTTGTTGGCGCTGGGTGCCTTTATAGGTTCGCGTCAGAAATGTCGTAAGCCGGTGCTGTTGACCTGGCGTTAGTTCATGCTCTCTCATCGATTGGTCGGCGGATTCTTCTCACCGATCTGTCGTTTTCTCGATGATCTTGTCTGGTAGGCGAGTCCAGTGCCCGATTTGGCGAGGTGGGAGAAGGCGCGGTTGCGGAACGTTGGCCGCGTGTGATTCTGGATCTTGATTTGGTGGTCTTGTCGTACCGGGCTCCTACGCTGTGTCGATGACGAGATTCGTGCAGCAGCCCGACTACGAGGGTGCGGAGTTCATCGACCTGTCCATGGCCGGCGCGACCTTCCGCGAGGTGGATCTGACCGGCGCCCGGATGCGTGGCGTGGTGCTGTTCAACGCCGACATCGACGGGGCAATCGACGGGCTACGCATCAATGGCGTGGAGATCATGCCGTTGGTCGAAGCCGAGCTGGATCGCCTGCACCCCGAACGGCTGCGACTGCGCCCGACTACACCCGAGACGGCGCGCGACGCGGTGGACGTCATCGAGGAGCTGTGGCATGCGACGGTCCGGCGCGCGAGCGCGCTGCCGGAGGAGGCCGTCTACAGATCCGTGAACGATGAATGGTCGCTCGCCCAGACCCTGCGCCACACGATCTTCGTCGTGGACGCCTGGTATGGCCACGCGGTGGATCTTCGCCCGAACCCGTTCCATCCGATCGGCGTGCCCGCATCGTTCATCACCAACGGCGTCGAGTTCGGCATCGACGAGTCGGCCGCGCCGACCCTCGGTGAAATCCTCGCCGTGCGCGCCGAGCGGATCGCCGATCTGCGCGCGTATCTGGCGCAGGTCACGCAGGAGGAGCTGGACCGAGTGCGTGGGCCGAACACCGCGATCGGCTGCCCGCCGCCCGCCGAGCGTACGGCGGTCAAGTGTCTGCAAGTCATCGTCAATGACCAGTGGGCGCACGTGCAATTCGCCAACCGCGACCTGGCCAACCTGGAACAGGAGTATGCGTGATGTTCCACGAGGTCAACTGCGCGCCGACGGTTTTTCAAGTAAATGTCGGAACCGACATTTACACCGAAATAATCTTGAGAAACTAAAAGGTCTATTGAGAACCTACAGTCAGGACGAGAACGAGATCCCGCGGTCGGCGAAGTACGACATCGGGTCGGTCGCGTCGGCGCTGGAGGCGTTGTGGGTGGTGTGCGCTTCGAGGTGGAGGTGCGGGCCGGAGCTGTTGCCGGAGCTGCCGACGTAGCCGATGATGTCGCCGGCCTCGACGGTGTCGCCGACGTTGAAGAGCGGCTCGCTGACCATGTGGCAGTAGCGGGTGAGGGTGCCGTCGGGGTGGGCGATCTGCATGTACCAGCCGCAGCCCATGACCGAAGGGGAGCCGTCGGTGTCGCACGAGTAGTTGGCGCCGTTGAGGGTTGCGTTGCAGCGGACCCGGTTGACGGTGCCGTCGCTGGCGGCGTGGATCGGGGTTCCCTTGTCGGCCCACAGATCGAGGCCGTCGTGGTCGGGCCGTTCGCCGGTGCGGTAGCCGGAGACGACGGGGGCGCCAGGGAGCGGGTTGGTCCAGGCTCCTTCGGGGAGGTCGGCGGTCTCGCAGTTGACGATGGTCGCGAGCAGGTCGACGGCGAGCCGGGCGAGCGGTTCCCACTTTGCGTAGGCGTCAGGAAAGGCGCTGATCTGGACGCTTTGCGCGGCCTCGGTGACCGGCATGGACTCCCAGCCGGTGATGGTCTCCAACTTGTCGTAGAACTTGGTGGTGGCGTAGACCGGGTCCTGGATCTGCTCGGGGGTTCCCCACCCGGATGAGGGCCGTTGCTGGAACAGGCCGAGGGAGTCGTGGTCGTTGGCCTCGCCGAGGTGGCCGAGGTTTCGGAGGTTGGACTCCTGCATCGCGGTCGAGAGGGCGATGACCATCGCTTGTTCGGGGAGGCCGCGTTCGGCGCCGACGGTGTAGATCGTGATGGCGTTCTGGATCTGCTCGTCGGAGAGGTCGGTCGCCTCGATCAGGGCGGATGATCCTTCGGCCTCGGTCCGGCAGGTGTAGAACCCGCTCTCGGCCAGCTCAGGAGCGCTCGCCGCTGCGGCGAGCACGATGATGCCGAGGACGGCGACGAACGGCAACGCCAGCAGGGCGGCGATCGGGGCGCGAACATTCATGTGGGGTACCGGGATCGTTGGGGACGGGGAGCCGCATCGCGCGGAACTCGATCGAGGATCGCGCGCTACGGCGCTCCAATATAAGTGCCGCTATGGGCGACCCGTCAATACCAGCGAATGCCATTTCGCAATTCCGTTACTTGAAATCGTTCTTATCAGGTAATCGGGAACGCAGAAGCTACCGGCTGGTACGCAGAAGGCTCTGGGCGTGCTCCGAGTCGCATGTGTGACTTGCGGGCGGGTTGGTGATCATTGGAACAAGTAGGTGCAACCGGGCATTCAGGGCTGCATTCATGCACATGCATAATGTAAAGTATTGATTATGCATGGCTCCTGAGCTGCTATTTTTCTTCGGTCTCGAAAAGGTAACGAAACTATCCGTGGGGTTGCCACTACGATGTGACACCCGCTACGTTGGTCCGACTGCATGGGCCAAACGTTTGGTTGGCTTGGCCCGTTCGGTCCCGAGTGGATGCGTGAGCATCCCGCCCCGAAGAAGTCGAATACCTCATTCAGGAGTGCCCCTTATGGATGTCAGCGCCGCTGTCGTGATGATCAAAGAAGCCGCCGGTCTCTTCGGGTTCATCGAGAATCCCGCACCCGTCGATCCCACCGGTGGCTCAGAGGGATTGAGCTTCCTCATCGGTTCAGCGAAGTACATCGTGCTGGTCGTTTGCGTCATTGTCGGCATCCTGTCGGGTGCGCTGATCGCAGTCGGTGGCGCCAGCAAACGCCCCGACATGGCGGATCTCGGCAAGAAGGCGCTGATCTGCTCGTTCTTCGGGATCGTCGTGGCGGGGACGTGGATCGCCGTCGCCAACTCGACGTGGACCTTCGTCGGTTAGGCAGGCGCAAACGTATGGGACGCAACCACTTCCTCGACCGATCGCGACGAGGCCGCTTCACGGTTCCGGTGATCGCGCTCCTGGCACTGGGCCTGGCAGGAGTCCTCAGCGTCGTCGCGCTCCGATCCGGCGGCGAGGACGCCCCTGCCGCGGAGAACGAGTCGCCGACGCCGACCGAATCCAGTGCCGAGTCGAACTCGGTCGTGCCCGATGAGGACGTGCCCGAGGTGCTCGTGCTCGACACGGTCGGCACCGAACTGGTCTCGGGCATGTGGACCGGCTTCGACCACGACCTCACCGGCGCGATCTCGGCCGGAGTCGAGTACTGGTCGGCCTACTCGGCGAACCTCGACCCGAGCCGCGGCGAAGCACTCGGCGCGGTGATCTACTCCGAATCGATGCTGGCCGAGCTCGATGCCGAGGCACTGCGCGCCATGGCACTCGACTCGCGAGATGAGATCGGCGTCCCCGCCGAGGGCGAGGTTCCCGAAGGCACTGACCTCAACGTCGCCTTCTCCAACTACCAGACCTACGGGCACAGCGAGGACCGCGTGAACGTGCTGCTGCTGGGTGAGGCCACCGTCTACGACGACGGCGTCCCGCAGACCTCCCCGGTGCTCTACCCGCTGGTCATGGTCTGGGAAGGCGGTGACTGGAAGATCGACGGCTTCCCCTTCGGCGACCTCGACTACGAGGCGCTACTGGCCGACCCCGGCTCGCTCGAAGCCACCGAACTCGGCTGGTTCCGACTGACTCGCTGACCCCAGCGCCCCCACTTCTTCCCCTTTCTGAGGAGCTCCCATGTGTGATGACGGATTCGATCCGACCTCATTCGCCGACTACACCGTGTGCAGCCCGGTCAATCAATGGGCAATCGACCAGCTCATCAGCGGCGCCACTGAGGAGGCCGGCGATGCCGTCGGCGGCTCGATCGGCGACTCCGTGATGGGAGACCTCGCGCTCGACGCCGCGGCCGGGATGATGCAGATGATGGAGTGGTTCGCCGACGCGTTCGTCGCGTTCCCAAACATCGACCTCGCCTCCGGCGGCATCTCCAAGGTCTACGCCATCAGCATGGGCATCGCCGCCATCGTCTCGGTCTTCATCATGTTCATCCAGATCATCCGGACGGCGGTGACCGCCGAAGGCCGGCCGATCGCCGAAGCGGCTGTGGGCCTCGGCAAAGCGCTTCTGGCGGTGATGACGACGCTGACCATCGGCTCGATGGCGCTCGTCGCCTCCGACGAACTCGCCAGCGGCATCATCGACCTCACCTTCGAGGACGGCGACGCCGAACTCCGCGACAAACTCGCCGCGCTGCTCGCCTTCGGCGCCAGTCCCGAACTCGCCGCCACCCTGATCTTCCTGATCTCGCTGGCCGGCATCGCGCTGCTCTTCGTGCTCTGGGGAGAGCTGATCCTGCGCAACGCCGCCATCGCCGTGCTGATCGCCACCAGCCCGATCGCCGCGGTCGGCCAGATGTCCCACACCACCAAGCAGTGGTGGAACAAGCTGGTGTCCGCCACGATCCAGCTCATCATCATGAAGCCGCTGATCGCGATCATCTTCGCCGTGGGCTTCTCCCTCATCGGCGAGACCGACACCGAGGACGGCACCGGCGCGACCGACATCGCCACCCTCCTGAGCGGCATGCTCATCATCCTGCTCGCCGCACTGGCATGGCCGGCCCTGGCGCGATTCATGACCTTCACCTCCACCCACGTCGGCGGCGGCTCGGGCCTCGCTGCGGTCGCCGGAGCCGGTGCCGGATTCCTCAGCGCGCAGACCGAGCCCGCAATGGGCGGCAGCGCCAGCTCGCTCCAGTTCGGACAAGCTGCCGAAGCCCGGACGATGGCGGCCGTCGGTGGCCGGATGGCGATGGCGGGCAACAAGAGCGGCGCGATCGGCGGCGGCGCGATGAAGGCCGCCGGAGCGGCAGGACCCTGGGTCGCCGGTGCCGCGATGGCACTGCGCGCGGTCCAGCGCGGCGCGAACTCGCTCACGCAGCGGATGGAGCAGACCGCGGCCCGCGCCGGCATCGAAGGCGCCAACCCGTACGCGCTCCCCGGCGGCTACCCGGGCTACCACCAGCCGGTGCCTCGGCCGCCGGGTCCGGACACGAACGGCGAGCCGCGCCCCGGCCACGGCGCACCGCAGGCGGCCCCGCCGCCCCCGGACCACGGCAACCCGGGC
>NZ_QFRW01000095.1:0-32820 GCF_003265355.1 Glycomyces dulcitolivorans
CGGCCTGCGCCTGGGCCTGACCGCCGCCGGGCGGGCGGCCCAGCGCCTGGTCGGCGGCCGCCACGCCGTCGACGTGGCCCGCGCGGTCGCCGACGTCCTCACCGACGAGGAGATGCGCCAGCTCGAATCGATCGGCCGCAAGCTCGCCGGGGGCCGCGCCCCCGCCCAGAAGACGCAACGAACCGGTCAGGAGGCCGTGCTGTGAACACCCCGAAGGAGCCCTACCGGCTCGCCGTCGTCAGCGCCGGCACCAGCGACCCGTCCTCGACGCGGATGCTCGCCGACCGCATCGCCTCGCGCGTCGGCGCGCTGGCGAAGGAGCGCGGCGAGGCCGTGGCGGTGGACGTGATCGACTTGCGCGAGCTGGCCACCGAGATCACGACTGCGATCGTCTCGCAGCTCATGGGTCCCAAGATGACCCGCGCGATCGAGGTCCTTGGCCGCGCGGACGGGATCGTGGCCTCCGCGCCGGTGTACAAGGCCGCGCCGAGCGGGCTGTTCAGCTCGTTCTTCCACGTGCTCGACAACGACCTGCTCATCGCCAAGCCGGTGGTCCTGGCCGCGACGGCGGGGACGGCCCGCCACGCGCTGGTGATCGACGACCAGATGCGGTCGCTGTTCGCGTACCTGCGGACGATGACGGTGCCGACGTCGGTGTTCGCGGCGACGGAGGACTGGAACTCCTCGGAGCTGGGGGAGCGGATCGGCCGCGCGTCGATCGAGCTGCTGCTGCTCATGGAGTCCGGGTTCGCCGAGCAGGTGCGGTCGGAGTCGTGGAAGAGCTACCAGCACGAGTACGGGTCGGCCGGCGGGACGGAGCTCGACATCGATCTGAGCTCGGACCTGATGCGGCTGGCGACGGGCGGTTCGGCGAAGCCGCCGCGCAAGCCTTGATGATCGGGTGAAGGGCCCCGGAGCGCGGAAGCGCTTCGGGGCCCTGTGCCGTCGCCCGGTCGCAGTACATTGGAGGGAACCGTTGGAGGTCCCCTCATGAGCGATCGCGACTTCATCGCCACCGGCGAGTACGTCGTCTACCCGAAGGTCGACCCGGCCGAGGTCATCGAGACCGTGCAGGTGGTCGCCGAGGACCCGACCGGCGGGGACTTCGTCTCAGGAGACGACGGCGCTGAGGACGACGCCGAGGCGTGACCGGCTAGACCGTGGTGGTCTGGGTCGAGCCCGACCACCACTGGCCGTCGGCGTGGTACACGACGTACCAGGCGATCCGGTGGCCCTCGGGGAAGTTCTTGTTGCACACCGTCCAGCCCGCCGAGGGGCTGAAGTTGTTGGTGCAGTAGCCCTCTCGGTCGCCGTCGAGGTCCCACCAGGTGATCTTGACGATGTAGTCGGCCGAGCCGTTGTTCTTGAGCCAGATGTAGTCGCCGGCCGGCTGGACGCAGCCGGAGACGTAGCGGTTCTCGACGCACTCCCTGGAGTTGTCCTCGTACCAGGTGACGTTGGTCGTCCAGTCGTGCTCGTACGCGGCGAAGGCCGGGGTCGCGAGGCCCAGGACGGCGAACAGGGGGACGGCGAGCGCGGCGAGGAGTGCCGCGATGCGGTTGCGCATGGGGGGATTGCCCTCTCATGGTCGTGACGGCCCCGGCGGCTCCGGGACCGGGCGTTGCGGTTAAGGCGCAGTGTGGACGTTCCGGGTTGCCCGCGGTGCCCGACTTTCTTTGCGGGGCCGGGGTTGTCGGTGGCGGTCGCTACGATCGGGCGATGGCGTACACCCCTGACTTCTCGGTCTTGCTGACTCCCGGCGCGTCGTTCGTTCCGGGCTGGGACGGCGGGTCCGCGGTGATCGGTCCGATCGAGCTGGAGAAGGCGGTGCTGCCGACCGGGCGGGTGGTCGGGTGCGATCCGCTGGTGTTTCCCGAGAGCCCTGCGTACACCGTTGCGGTGGAACCGGGTTCGTATCCGCTGATCGCGTGGGTCGCGGTGTTCTCGGCCGAGGGCGTCGAGCGGGACCGGCGCAATGCGGCCCTGGAGCTGCGCGTCAGCGACGCCGCGACCGTGTCGTGGGAGATGGCCCTCACCGACGCCGACTCCGATGTGGAGGGACTGGGGCCGGACGGGTTCTTCGGGTACGGCGTCGACGCCGGCTGCGGCACGCTCGCCGACGAAGCGGGCCTGCGGCCGCTGAAGGAGTGGGACTTCGACCGGACCGAGGACGTCCTCATCGGCGAGATGGACTGGGAGGGCCCGGTGAACGGCCTGGCCGCCGCGGTGACCGACCCCGCGACGGGTGCGAACGTGGTCCTCGTCGGCTCCGGTTACGGCGACGGCGCGTATCCGACGTTCATCGGCCGCGACGCCGAAGGGAACGTGACGCGGTTCGTGACCGACTTCCTCCTCATGCCCGAAGACTGCGAGTGAGGGTGCGGCGGCCTCGCGGCCGCCGCACCTCTCCTTTAGAGGCCGAGCCGGTGCGCGGCGACCGCTTCGGCGGTCTCGGCCTCGATCATCTCGGCGTTGATGAGCGCCCCGGCCATCGCGCCCGCGACCGCCGCGGGTCCGACCTGGGCCATCAGGTCGGTGACGTTCCCGGCGGCCCACACGCCCGGGACCGCGGTCTTGCCGAACGAGTCGGCCGGAATGTGCACGCCCGCCCCCGAAGGGTGCTCGGCGAGTTCCAGGCCGAGGCCGGCGAGGAACCCGGCGCGGGCCTCCATGCGGGTGGCGATCGCGTACGCCTGCCGCTCCACCAGCCGTCCATCGTTCATGCGAGCACCGTCGGCTTCGATCGCGGCGATCTCGCCCTCCACGACGCGCACACCCCTCGCAGCGAACTTCTCGCGCTCCTCGGCCGTCAGCTCAGGCGCGGTGTGGGTGAAGAACACCAGATCGCTCGTCCACTGCCGGAACAGCAGTGTCTGATGGACGGCCATGGGGCCGGTGCCGATCACGCCGATCGCCTGGTCGCGGTGCTCCCAGCCGTGGCAGTAGGGGCAGTGCATGACGTCCTTGCCCCAGCGCTCGGCCAGGCCCGGGATCTCAGGGAGCCGGTCCACGATCCCGGCGGCCACCAGCAGCCGCGACGCCGCGACCTCGCGCCCGTCCTCCAGCGAGACGACGAACTCCTCGTCCCGCTTGAGCGCCTTGGCGACCCGGCCCGACACGACGTGCCCGCCGTACTGCCGTACCTCCTCGCGCCCGGTCGCGAGCAGCTCGCCCGGCGCCACGCCCTCGCGCCCGAGGAGCCCGTGGACGCCCTCGGCCGGGGCGTTGCGGGGCTCGCCCGCGTCGATCACGGCCACCGTCCGGCGGGCGCGCCCGAGCATGAGCGCGCCGTTCAATCCCGCCGCGCCGCCGCCGATCACCACGACGTTGTACCGGTCCCTCAGTTCATCGGTCACTGCGACCACCTCCTGGTCGAACCGTAGGACCGAACCGGCGATTCTGGCAAATCTTCTTGCCGGTCTGGCAAACTGGGAGGCATGGATCTGGACAAGGCCCTCGACGCGGTCGGCCCGCGCCTGCGCGCCCTCCGCAAGGAGCGCGAGGCGACCCTCGCCGACCTCGCCGCGCAGACGGGCATCTCGGTGAGCACCCTCTCGCGCCTCGAATCGGGCGCGCGCAGGCCCACTCTCGAACTGCTCCTGCCGCTCGCCAAGGCCCACGGCGTCACCCTCGACGAACTCGTCGACGCCCCGCCCACCGGCGACCCGCGCATCCACCTGCGCCCGGTCGTGCGCCACGGCATGGTCCACCTGCCGCTGACGCGCCGGCCCGGCGGCATCCAGGCGTACAAGCTCATCATCCCCGCCGGCGAGCCCTCCGAGCCCGACCCGCAGGTCCACGAGGGCTACGAGTGGATGTACGTCCTCAACGGCCGCCTGCGCGTGGTCCTGGGGGAGCACGACTTCATCATGAAGCCCGGCGAGGCCGCCGAGTTCGACACGCGCACCCCGCACTGGTTCGGGCGCGCGGGCGACGAGTCGGTGGAGTTCCTCAGCCTCTTCGGCTCCCAGGGCGAGCGCGCCCACCTGCGCGCCAAACCGAAGTCGAAGGGCTAGTCCAGGAACCCGAGGACGTGCGCCAGGCCCCGCTCGCCGGTACGGGCCTCGCCGGGCAGGATGTACGCGCGCAGGCCCGAAGCCGCGGCGCCGCCGTCCTTGGCCGGGTTGTCGCCGACCATGAGCGTCGCGCGCGGGTCGACCCCGAGCTGCTCGCAGGCGGCGCGGAACAGGACGGGGTCGGGCTTCTCGGTCCCGTACTGGTACGACACGACCCGCACGTTGATGAGGTCTTCGAGCCCGAAGTGCTCCATGTGGACGCCCACGTCCCACGGGAAGTCCGAGACGATCCCGGTCTTGATCCCGCGGCGGCGCAGCTCGCGCAGCAGCGGCTCGGTGTCGGGGTAGGGCACCCACGCGTCGGGGGCGGCGATGAGCTCGTACGCGACCAACTCGATGCCCTGGAGGTAGTCGACCCGCTCGAACCACGCGTACAGCGCGACCCGGTGCTTGGCGGCCGACTCGTCGCGCCCGACCTGCGCCGCGGCGACCTCGGGGATCCGGTACGTCTCGTACAGCTGCTCGGCGGTCTTCTCCACCAGCTCGTCGTCCACGGCCCGCCCGGACGCCTCGGCGACCCGGCGCAGCCAGGTGGGGACGTCGATGAGCTTGAAGATCGTGTTGCTGAAGTCGAACAGGACCGCCTCGACCGGCGGCACCGGCCCGGCCTGCTCGGCCGCGGTCGGCTCGTAGGCGGCGGCGGAGTCGAAGAGGTTGTAGATCACGGCGGGCCTTCCGTTCGAACGGGCATCGGCGACGGCGCCCCCTTGCGCCCGCTCCAAACCGTAACCGCCCGAAGCGCCCGAAACCACCGCTACAGCCCCACCTCACACAACCGTCCCGGGCTCTTCGGCCCCCGTTCACCTCACGGTGCGGGCGATCACCAGCCGGACGCCGGCGAGGGCCAGGGTCGCCAGGGCGATGCCGCCCGTCCACAGGTAGCCCGAGCCCCCGTCCACCTCGCCGTACTGCGCGGGGATGGTCCCCTCAGGGTCGATGAACGCCGTCACCGGCGATCCGACGGCGAGCCGGTCGCCGGGATCGGTGCCCATCGTGGGGGAGGACCAGCCGGGGCAGTCGAGGACGTGCTCGATGATCGTCGACCTGCGGTACTGCTTCTCGTAGGTCGACTCCACGGTGCACTGGACCTCGACGCCGCGCTCGGCGAGCATGGCCGAGTCGAGCGGGAGGCAGACCATCCAGGCGCCGAACCCGGTGAGGATCAGCAGGGTGAACCGCCCGCGGGAGTCGGCCCGCCGGTACCGGCCCAGGAACCCGGTCGCGACGAGCGCGAGCGTGGCCGCGGCGGCCGTCACCGCCGACACCGGCGTCGCCCAGTCCGGCAGCGCCCCCGGCGCGTACCGGATGTTCCAGAACAAGGTCACCGCCGCAGCGATGAGGACGACCGGCATCGCGAAGGCGTACAGCAGCTCGCGTCCGATCCGGAACGGGACGACCCCGGGAATGGGGCGGGTGTTCAGCGTGTCCATTTATGCGTCCAAGGGGGCTCGTGGCGGGTCCCCGAGAATATCCGAATCCGCCCACCCGCGCGGTCCCCGTTGGCGCCCAGGGGAAGAGGTGCCGGGTCCGGGTTCCCGCGAGCTGATCGGGAACCCGGACCCGGTGTCAATGGGGGGTGACGATGGGGAAGCCGGGGGCGAAGCGGTCCAGGAGCGCGAACAGGCGGGCGATGACGGCCGCATCGCCTTCGGTCTTCAGGTTCGGGATGACCGCGGCCGGGTCCAGGAGCAGCCCGATCAGGTCCGCCGCCTCCAGGGTCGCGGTGGCGTCGGCCTCGGGATCGAGGACGCCGACGGCGGTGTGGAGGGACCCGTTGGACAGCTCGGTCAGGTAGGTGCCCTCGGGGAGGACCCAGTTGACGGCGAACGCGAGCCCGGCCGCTCTCGGCCCGTTCAGGCGCACCGCGAGGAAGTCGAAGACCTGCTCGGGGGTCATGCCTTTGAGGAGTTCGGGGCTGACCAGGCGCCGCGGGAGCTCCGGGACGCCGCCGCGCAGTTCGGCCGCGCCGGTGAGGTAGATGTTGCGCCACGGCGCCGACTCCGCTTGATACCCGAGCTGCTCCAAGGTCGCGGCCTGGAGTTCGCGGGCCTCCTCGTTGCCGGGGTCGGCGAACACCACCTGGTTCACGATCTGCGCGACCCACCGGTACTCGCCCCGCGCGAAGTCCTCCCGCGCCTTCGCGAGAACAGCGGCCGCCCCGCCCGCGTACTCGATCGTCTTCTTCGCCGCTTCCACCGGCGGCAGCGGGTGCAGGTTCGCCGGGTTGCCGTCGAACCAGCCCAGGTAGCGCTGGTACACGGCCTTGACGTTGTGGTTCACCGTCCCGTAGTAGCCGCGCACGAACGGCCGCACCTCAAGCGCCTCGGGGAACCGCAGCTGCTCGGCGATCGCCACCGGGCCGAGCCCGTGGTTGGCCAGGCGCAGCGTCTGGTCGTGCAGGTACCGGTACGCGTCCCGTTGCAGCGTCAGGAACTCCACGAGTTCGGCGTTGCCCCACCGCGGCCACAGGTGCGAGGCGAACAGCACCTCGGCCTCGCCGAACAGGAGCACCGTCTCGTGCAGGTGCTTGGACCAGCCGAGGGCGTCGCGGATCTCGGCCCCGCGCGGCGTGTAGAGGTTGTGGAGGGAGGCGACGGCGTTCTCGGGCACCCACAGGGCCTTGAGGTCCGGCAGGTACGCGTTCAGCTCCGCGGGCGCCTCGGTGTCGGGGGTGACCTGGAAGACCAGCCGCACCCCGTCGAGGACGAGCTCGGTCCCGGTCTCGGCGACCTCGATCGTCGGCGCCACCAGGCCCGACGTGCCCCCGCGCCCGCCGCCCTTGCCGATGCCGTGGTCGACCTGCCCGGTCGCCGAGGCGGGCAGGAACGTCCCGAACATGTACGTCGCGCGCCGGAACATCGCATTGCCCGCGGCGATGTTCTCCTCCACGGCCGCCTGCAGGAACCCCTCGGGCGCCACGATCGGCACCTCGCCCCGCTCGGGCAGCACGCCCTTGATCCCGCCGAAGTGGTCGATGTGGCTGTGGCTGACCACGACCGCCCGCACCTCGCGCTCGCCCAGATGCGCGTTCGCCAATTCGAGCGCGGCGCGGGCGGCCTCGGCGTTCGTCAGTGCATCCAGGACGACCCAGCCGGTGGCGCCGGCGACGAACGTGATGTTCGCGAGGTCCAGGCCCCGGACCTGCCAGATCCGGTCCGGGACCACCTCGTAGAGCCCTGTGCGGGTGTTCAACCCGGCGTGGCGCCACAGTCCAGGATGGACGGTAGGCGGCGCGTCCCCCTCCAAGAAGCCGAAGCGGCGGTTGTCCCGCACCGGCCGCCCGTCGAGGGCCTCCAGGACCCCGTCGGCGGCGACGACGAGCCCGCGGTCGGCCAGGGCCGCCTCGGTCGCATCGTGCCGCCCGAACGCGGCCGCGGCGTTGGCCGCTTCGGTCTCGGGGGTCGCTTCAGTGCCCACTACCGGCTCCTATGCCTCGAAAGCGCTTGAGAACTTGCCGTCGAACTGGTCGGCCGCGTCCAACTGGTCGATGATGCCGAGCGCGGTGTAGACGTCGGTCTGGTCCTGCTGCTGGGCGATCACCTCGTCGGTGACCGGGCCCAGGACGACCGGCGCGCGCGTCTCGGTCGCCTCGATCAGGGACGCGTCCAGGCCCGTGAGCCCGGCGTAGATCCCGGCCCATTCGCTCACGTTCGCGTAGCGCCACTCCTGCGCCTGCGCGTACCGGTCGATGTAGTCGGCGAGGGCGTCGGCGTACGCCTCGTCGTCGATGACCGCGGTGCGCGCCGACAGCAGGCTGTTGCCGGGGATGAGCCCCGACCCCGTCGCGATCACGGTCGCCCCGTTGGCCTCGGCCTGCGTCCAGTAGATCCCCAGGGTCGCCACCGCATCGGTCTCCCCGTTCGCCAGCGCGGTGTTCGCGTCGACCACCGGGAGGTTCACCGGTTCGATGTCCGCCAGCGTCAGCCCGACCGATTCGAGGGCCTTGACCACGTGGTACTGCGTGATCGTGCCCTCCTGGAAGGACACCTTGCGGCCCTTGAGGTCTTCGATGGCGGTGATGCCGGTGCCGGGCCCGGCGAGGATCGCGTTGCCGGAGGCGTTCGGGTCCTCCAGGGTCGCGACGGCGATCGCCTTGAGCCCGACGCCGTTGGAGGCGGCGAAGATCAGGGGCGTGTCGGCGGTGTAGCCGACGTCGACCGCGTCGGCTCCGGCGGCCTCGATGTACTCGGGGCCGGCGTTGACGAACTGCTTCCACTCGATCTGGTAGGGCAGGTCCTGGTCGAGGCCGGCGGCTTTGAACAGCTCCTGGGTGACCGGGGCGGCGCCCAGTTCGCCGACCCGCAGCACGACGCCGGAGCCTTCGTCGCCTGAGCACGCGGCCAGGCCGAGGGCGGCGAGTGGTGCGGCGGCGGTGGCGCCGAGGATCGTTCTGCGGGTCGTCATAGCGGTGGTGCCTTTCGGAATATGGATTGTGGTTAGTCGGCGGCGAGTTCGGCTTCGCGCTGGATCGCCTTGATCTCCTCGGGGCCGAACGCGAGCGCCCCGGGGGTGTAGGTGACGGCGGTGAGTTCGCCGTTGAACGGGTAGAGGCCGCGCCGTTCGCGCAGGTCCCACAGGACCGGGCCGCGGGCGTCGCGCCCGACCGAGATCCCGGTCCACGGGGCCATGCCCACGAGCTGGAACCGGCCCGGCAGTTCGGCCACCGGCACGGGTTCTCTCACGCCGTCGCCGACGGCGACGTGGAAGTCCCAGCGCAGCCGCGGGGTCGCCTCCGCGGTCAGTCGGATGCGGCGGGTCCCGGCGGGGATCTCGGCGCTGACGGCCGAGATGCGCCCGAACTGGTTGTAGGCGAAGTGGATCCGGCCCTCTTCGACGTAGAGGATGTAGCCGCCCTGCGGGTCGCCGTGGGAGACGAGGACGCCGTCGCCGCCGTCGTCGGCCAGCTCGACGTCGATCGTGAACGACCGGTACTGGATCAGCTGCGCCGACCGGAACCGCTCCAGGACCGGGGTGCCGGGCAGGAGTCGGACCGGGTCGGCCAGGCGCGCATGGGAAGGCCTGCGCGAGCGCGGGCCGAAGCCTTGGCCGAGCGGGAAGACGGTGTTGCGCCAGGCCGCGGCCTCCCACGCCGCCGCCAGTTCCTTCACCAGGTCCGGGTGCTCGCCGGCGACGTTGCGGATCTCGGTCGGGTCGGCCTCGACGTCGTACAGCTCCCATTCGTTGTCGTCGAACGGGGTCCCCGCTTTGTGAAGGGTGACGAGTTTCCAGCCGTCCTTGTAGTAGCCGCGGTGGCCGCCGAACTCGGCGTACTGCTCGGTGTGCGGGCTGGCGAGTTCGGCCTTGCGCAGGACCTCGGCGAGGCTGACGCCGTCCCGCTCCTGCGCCTCGCGCCCGGCCCGCTGCGCAGGCGCCTTGAGCCCGGCGAGGTCGAGGAGGGTAGGGAACAGGTCGGTGACGTACCCGTACTGGTGCCGCACGCCGTCGTCGGATTCGGCGCGGGCGAGTCCGGCGGGCCAGGAGACGATGAGCGGTACCCGGACCCCGCCGGCGAACGTCTGCCCCTTGTAGAACCGGAACGGCGTGTTCGACGCCTGCGCCCAGCCCCGCGGGTAGTGCACGCCGAGCTTCTCCGAGCCGATGAGCTCGGGGTCGTGGGCGACGTCCCGCTCCCAGTCGGCGGGCACGGGGTGGTGCACGAACTGCGAGAAGTACGACCGCGTCCCGACCGGTCCGCCTTCGGCGGTGCCGCCGTTGTCGGAGGTGAAGACCACGATGGTGTTGTCGAGTTCCCCGAACGCCTCGACGGTGTCGAGCAGGCGCCCCACGGACTGGTCGACCGAGTCGACCATGGCCGCGTAGACCTCCATGTAGCGGGCGTACCGGTCCCGCTCCTCGGGCTCCAGGTCGTCCCAGGCGGGGACGTCGAAGCCGGGCTCGGTGTTGCGCGCGGCCTCCGTGCCCTCCGGGAACAGGCCCTCGGCGAGCTGCTTGGCGAAGCGCGCCTTGCGGACCGCGTCCCACCCGTGCCCGTACCGGCCGCGGTACCTGGCGATGTCCTCGGCCTTGGCCTGGTGCGGGCCGTGCATGGCCACGTGCGCGAAGTACAGGAAGAACGGCTTCTCGCCGTCGTGGGCGCGCAGGTCCTTGATGAGTGAGACGGCCCGGTCGGTGAGGTCGTCGGTCAGGTAGTACCCGTCGGGGTACTCCTCCACCGTGGACGCGTCGTTGTCGACGGTCAGCTGGTTGGGGTGGAAGAACGAGTTCAGGCCCTCCAGGGACCCGTAGTAGCGGTCGAAGCCGCGCTGGAGCGGCCAGGAGTCGCGGGTGCGCCCCGGCGCCAGGTTCGCGTCCCGCGCCAGGTGCCACTTGCCGATCGCGTACGTGGCGTACCCGTTGGCGCGCAGCGCTTCCGGCAGGCTCAGCACGTCGTCGGCGAGTTCGAGCCGCAGCCCGGGGAAGCCCGGGTCGGAGTTCGCGACCGACCCGTACCCGGCCCGGTGCGGGTTCAGACCCGTCAGCAGCGCGGCGCGGGCGGGGGAGCAGACGGGGGTCGTGTGGTAGTTCGTCAACCGGACCCCGGTGGCGGCGAGCCGGTCGAGGTTCGGGGTGTCGATCTCGGACCCGAACGGGCCGATGTCGCTGTAGCCCATGTCGTCGAGCAGCACCACGATGATGTTCGGGGCGCCCTCGGGGGCGGTGGGCTCCTCGGGCCACCACGGGGTCGACTCGGCCGCGGTGCGCCCGATCTCGCCGCCGAAGCCCTCGTAGCCGCGGGCGTGCTCAGGGATGGTCATGGTCTGGTTCCTGCCTTCAGCGTTCTGATTCGGCGACGCCCAGCTCCGCCAGGAGCCGGTCGCGCAGGTCGGCGAACTCGCGGGAGCGCCGCGGCGCGGTCTGGGGGAGTTCGACGCGCACGTCGAGCGAGATGCGGCCCTCGGTGAGCACCAGGACCCGGTCGGCCAGCGCGATCGCCTCCTCGACGTCGTGCGTCACCAGCAGCACCGACGGCTGGTGCGCGGCCCAGAGCTTGCGCAGCAGTGCGTGCATCTTCAAGCGGGTCAGGGCGTCCAGGGCCCCGAACGGCTCGTCCAGGAGCAGCAGCTCGGGTTCCCTCACCAGGGCCCGGGCGAGTGCGGCGCGCTGGCCCTCGCCGCCCGAGAGGGTGTGCGGCCAGGCCTTCGCCTTGTCGGCGAGCCCTACCTCGTCCAGGGTGGCGAGGCCCTTCGCTTTGGCGGCCTTGCCCTTCTGGCCCAGGAGCACGTTGTCGAGAACTCTTTTCCACGGCAGGAGCCGGGAGTCCTGGAACGCCACGGCCCGCCTGCCCGGGACGGCGACCTCGCCGTCGTAGTCGGTGTCGAGCCCGGCCAGGACGCGCAGGAGCGTGGACTTGCCCGACCCCGAGCGCCCCAGGAGCGCGGTGAACTCGCCGGGGGCGATGTCCAGGTCGACGCCCTTGAGGACGTGCTGGGTCCCGAAGGACTTGTCGAGTCCCTTGACGGCCACGGCCGCCGGGGCGTCTACCGCGCGGTGAAGGTCCGTCGCCACGGCAGGACCCTCCCTTCGATGTATCGCACGAGCCGGTCGGAGGTCAGGCCGAGGAGGCCGTAGACGACCAGGCCGACGACGATGACGTCGGTCTGGGCGAAGCTGCGGGCCTGGGTCATGAGGAAGCCGATGCCGCTGGTCGCGTTGATCTGCTCCGACACGACCAGGACGAGCCAGGAGATCGCGGTCGCGAACCGCAGGCCGGTGAAGAACCCCGGGAGCGCGCCGGGCAGGATCACCTTGCGCACCAGGCCGAGGCGGCCCAGCTCCACCGTCCGCGCCAGTTCGGCGTAGCGGGGGTCGAGGCCGCGGATGGCGGCGTGGGTGTTGACGTACACCGGGAACGCGGTCGCGAAGACCACGAGGAAGACCTTGACCTCTTCGCCGATGCCGAACCACACGATCGCCAGGGGCACGAGCGCGAGCGCGGGGATGGCGCGCAGGATCTGCATGGGGCCGTCGATGAGGTCCTCGCCGAAGCGGAACAGGCCCGCGACGACGGCCAGGACGGCGCCGATGAGGACGCCGAGGGTGAGGCCGGTCGCCGCCCGGCCGAGGGACACCAGCAGGTGCTCTTGCAGGCGTCCGGTCTCGACCAGGTCGGCGCCGGCGCTGATCACCGTCGAGGGGGCGGCGAGGGTCTGCTCGGGGATGAGTCCGGTGGCCGAGCCGATCTGCCACAGCGCCACCAGGACGACCGGTCCGATGAGGATGCGGAGCCGGTCCAGGCGCAGCCGTGCGGCCGCTCCCCGAATATCCAGTTGTCCTATTCGTTTAATGGGAATTGAAGTCATGGTTGTGCCCCAAGTGATTCGAGTGGGGATCCCCGCGCGGAGCGAAGGTGCGGACGGTCCGCGCGGGGACACACGTGTGCAGTTGGCGGGGTGCTAGCGGTCGGTCGACAGGCCCCAGGACTTGCGGATGCGGTTGTCGGCGGCCTTGAACAGGGTGTCGACCAGGATGCCGATGACGAGGACCGTGATGATCCACGTCAGGACCCGCGCGGAGTCGTTGAACTCCCTGGCGCCCTGCATCAGGGCGCCGATCGAGCCCTGCCCGGCCACGATCACCAGCAGCTCGCCGGCCATGAGCGAGCGCCACGCGAACGCCCAGCCCTGCTTGAGACCGGAGACGAACGACGGGAGCGTCGCGGGCAGGATCACGTGCCGGTACAGCTGGAAGCCCTTCATGCCCAGGACCGCGCCGACGCGCTTCCACGCCGGCGGGACGTAGTCGATCCCGGAGATGATGCCGTTGGCGATCGACGGGACCGCCCCGAGCACCACCACGAACAGGATCGCCGACTCCGAGATCTTGAACAGCAGGATCGCCAGGGGGAACCACATGATCGAGGGCATCGTCTGGAGCCCGGTGATCAGCGACCCGATCGCCGCCCGCAGGGGCTTGAACCGCGCCACCGCGATCCCCAGCACCGACCCGACCGCGACCGACAGCGCGAACCCGGTCAGGGCCCGCTGCAACGTGATCACGATGGCCTGCAAGTAGTCCGGCGTCGCGGCGTACTCGACGAGGTCCTGCCACACCGTCAGCGGCGCGGGCAGGACCCACGGCGCCTTCCACTCGGACAGGAACAGGACCTGCCAGGCCCCGATGACGATGACCAGCGCCAGGACCTTCGGCCACGTCCCGGCCCACAGCCTGGAGGCGAACCGGCCCCAGCGGGTCTCGGTGATCGGGGTCTTCTCCAGCTCGTCGAGCCCCGACACCCAGGTGCGGGAGGTGTCCTCCACCTTGGACTTCACGGTCTCAGTTGGCATGGCGGCCCACCTCCTCGCGCAGCGCGTCGGTGATCTCGGCCGCCAGGGCGGCGACCGGCGCGGAGTCGATGCGCCGGGGCCGGTCCAGCTCCACGTCGTACACGTTCAGCACCCGGCCCGGACGCGAACTCAGCAGCACGACCTGGTCGCCCAGGCGCACCGCCTCGCGCACGTTGTGCGTCACGAACAGGACCGTGAGGTTCTGCTCGCGCCAGATCCGCTCCAGCTCGTCGTGGAGGAGGTCGCGGGTCATCGCGTCCAGCGCGCCGAACGGCTCGTCCATCAGCAGCACCGAGGCGTCCTGCGCCAGAGCGCGCGCCAAGGCCACGCGCTGGCGCATGCCACCCGAGAGCTCGTGGGGACGCTTGTGCGCGAACCCGGTGAGCCGCACCGTCTCCAACAGCTCCAGGGCGCGACGGCGTCGTTCAGCCCGACCGACGCCGCGCACGCGCAGAGCGATTTCGACGTTGCCCAGGACCGTCAGCCACGGGAACAGCGCCGATTCCTGGAACATCATGGCGACCGGCTGGTCGACGTGCTCGACCTTCCCGCCGGAGATGTCGTCGAGTCCGGCCACGAGCGAGAGCAGGGTGCTCTTGCCGCAGCCGGAGGCGCCGAGCAGGCAGACGAACCTGCCGGGCTCGACGGTGAGCGAGACGCCGTCGAGGGCCGTGACGGCGCCCGGGCCGCGGCCGTAGCGCTTGACCACGTCGGTCAGCACCACGGCTCCTGCGGCCCGGGCGGTGTCCTCGACCCGCGTCTCGTTGCGGGTCTGGGTCATGCCAGGCCACCCGCCGAGACCTCGGCGTCGCCGCGGTCGGCGAGCACCTGGTTGAGGGCGTCGAGCGCGTAGATGCCCTTGAGGTCGACCTCTTCGAGCAGCCCGATCTCGACCGCGTGGTCCTTGCTGCCCTGGAGCGAGGCCGCGATGGGGTCGGCGGTGAAGCTCAGGTTCTCGAAGGCCGCGGCGATGACGGCGTCGTCGAGGCGCTTGTCCGTCAGGGCCTCGATGCGGTCGTTGGACTTGACCTGGGCCTCGTCGGGGTTGGCCGCGATGTAGTCGAGCGCGGCCAGGTGCCCTTCGAGGAACGCCTTGACCAGGGCCGGCTGCTCGTCGAGGAACGTCTTGGAGACGATGATGTGGGTGGTGACGAACTCGCCGCCGTCCCACAGCTCCCGCTCGTTGAGGAACTCGACGGCGCCGTGCTTGAGCAGGAGGTCGGAGTAGCGCGGTTCGACGGCCCAGGCGGCCTGGACGGTGCCCTCGTCGAAGGCCGCGGCGACCTCGGAGTTGTCGATGGGGGTCACCGAGACGTCGCCGCCGCCGTTCTCGTCGGTCGCGAAGCCCTGCTCCTTGAGCCAGTAGCGGGCCGCCACGTCCTGGGTGTTGCCCAGCTGCGGGGTGGCCAGGGCCTTGCCGCGCAGGTCCTCGACCTCGGTGATCTCGGGTTTGACGACGAGGCCGGCGCCCCCGGAGGTGGAGCCGGCGATGATGTGGAGGGCCTGGCCCTCGGACTGGGCCCAGCCGTTGATGGCGGGGTTGGGGCCGATGTAGGAGATGTCGATGGCGTCGGCGAAGAGCGCCTCGATCGCGGAGGGTCCCGCGTTGAAGACGGTCTCCTCGATCTTGACGGCCTCGGGCAGGGTGTCGGCGAAGACCCCCGCTTCGAGCCCGACGAGGGCGGGGGCGTGCGTGACGTTCCCGAAGTAGCCCAGGCGGATCGTGCCGCTGGCGGTCGAGCTGTCGGCGTCTGCGGCGGCTTCGGAGGAGTTGTCATCGTCGTTGCCGCACGCGGCCAGGGCGCTCGCGGTGGAGAGGGCGGCGGCGGCCGCGATGACGCTTCGGCGCTTGAGGGGGCGCAGGCTGGCAGAGCTCATGGGGAATCTTTCTGGATAGATTGGGAGGGACGATTTCCTAGTAGTCCGATTACTCCGACTAATCTAGTGGGAATTCTAGGGTTTCCTCGCGTTCGGAGGCAACCCGGGTCCCGGCATGTGGGCGGGACGACCGTGGTCTGGCTCGCACAACGCTCGCCGTCCCACGGTCGTTCCGGTTGTTGGGACGGTTCCGTCCCTTATGCATCTACCGGGAATGGGCGAGGACGCCCTTGACGGCGGCCTCGACCGCCTCGGCCCGCCGCAGGTTCTCGGGCCGGGCGAGCCCGTAGTTCCCGCGCAGCGTGGTCGCCTCGTACTCGGTGCGGAAGCGGCCCTTGGCCTGGAGGATCGGCACGACGGTGTCGACGAACGCCTCCAGGCCCGAGGGCAGGACGGCGGGCATGATGTTGAACCCGTCGGCCGCGCCGTTGTCGGCCCAGTCCAGGATCGCGTCGGCGACCTGCTCGGGCGTCCCGGTGAAGGTCCGGTGCCCCCGGCCCCCGCCCAGGCGCCCGATCAGCTGGCGCACCGTCAGGTGCTCGCGGCGGGCGAGGTCGACGATGAGCGTGAAGCGGCTCTTGGCCCCCTCGATCTCGTCCTCCGTCGGCAGGACCGCCGGCAGCTCCCTGTCGAGGTCCAGTTCGGACGGGTCGAGCTTGAGCTGCTTGGCGAGGTTGTTCAGCGCGTACTCGGGGACGATGAGCCGGTCCAGCTCCTCCTCCAAGAGGCGCGCCTCGGCCTCGGTCGATCCCAGGACCGGGACGATCCCCGGCAGGACCAGCACCGCGTCGGGGTCGCGCCCGGCCGCGGCGGCGCGGGCCTTGATGTCGGCGTAGAACGCCTGTGCCTCCTCGATGGTCTGCCAGGCGGTGAAGATCGCCTCGGCGTGGTTGGCCGCGAACGACTTCCCGTCCTCGGAGGACCCGGCCTGCACCAGCAGGGGGTGGCCCTGCGGGGTGCGGGGGACGTTGAGCGCGCCGGCGACCTGGAAGTGCTCGCCCGCGTGGGCCGCGGGGTACAGCAGCCGGTCGTCGCCCCACAGGCCCTCCTCCTTGTCGGCCAGGACCGCCTTGTCGTCCCAGGAGTCCCACAGCTTCTTGGCGACCTGGAGGAACTCCTCCGCCCGCGCATACCGCGCCGAGTGCGAGGGGAGTTCGTCGAGGTTGAAGTTGCGGGCCGCGTCCAAGGTCGCGGTGGTGACGATGTTCCAGCCCACGCGCCCGCCGGAGATGTGGTCGATCGAGGCGAAGCGCCGGGCGAGGTTGTACGGCTCGTTGTAGGTCGTCGAGGCCGTGGCGATGAGCCCGATGTGCGTCGTCAGGGCCGCGATGGCCGCCAGGACCACCGTCGGCTCCAGCGACCCGGAGGGCCGGCGCCCGATCGTGCCCCACAGCGACGGCGAGTCGGCGAAGAAGATCGAGTCCAGCTTGCCCCGCTCGGCGGTCTGCGCCAGCCGCGTGTAGTGCGCGATCGAGGTCGTCGAGTGCGGGTCGGACTCGGGGAGCCGCCAGGACGCCTCGTGGTGCCCGGTGCTCATCAGGAACGCGTTGAGGTGCAGCTTCTTCGGCTCAGCGGTCATGATTCCTCCACTTTGATCTCGACGCCGCCGGCGAGGCCGAGGGCGGCGAGCAGTTCGGTGCGGACGGCCGCGAACGCGGGGTCCGAGGGGTCGCGGGTGCCGTCGAGGTCGATGCGGCGCTCATGTCTCACCACGCCGTGGTCGAGCACCAGCACCCGGTCGGCCAGGACGATCGCCTCGTCCACGTCGTGCGTCACGAGCAGCACCGCGGGACGGTGCCGCTCGTACAGGGCCCTGAGCAGTCCGTGCATCTTGATGCGCGTCAACGCGTCCAGGGCCCCGAAGGGCTCGTCGGCCAGCAGCAGTTCGGGTTCGCGCACCAGCGACCGCGCCAGGGCGACGCGCTGCTGCTCGCCGCCGGACAGCTCCCGGGGCCAGGCCCGCTCGCGTCCGGCGAGCCCGACCTCGGCCAGGGCCTCCTTGCCGCGCTTGACCGCGCCGCTTCCTTGGAGTCCGAGGACGACGTTGCGCAGGACCCGCTGCCACGGCAGCAGCCGGGAGTCCTGGAACACCACCGAGACCTGCTCGGGCACCAGGATGTCCCCGGTCCCCGACGCGTCCTGGTCGAGCCCGGCCAGGGCCCGCAGGAGCGTGGACTTGCCCGAACCGGACCGGCCCAGGAGCGCGACGAACTCGCCGGCCTCGATGGTCAGGTCCAGGCCCGACAGGACGGGGCGGTCGTCGGTGAAGGAGCGGTGGAGGTCGCGGATCTGCACGGCCGCGGTGGCCGTCAGTCCTCCAGGGTGCGCCGCCATGACAGGGCCCTCCTTTGGATCAAGCGGACGACGGTGTCGGAGGCGAGCCCCAGGAGCGCGTACAGGACCAGGCCCACGATGATCACGTCGGTCTGCCCGTACGTCCCGGCCAGCAGCATCATGTACCCGATGCCGCTGGTGGCGTTGACCTGCTCGACCACGACCAGCGACAGCCACGAGGAGGTGACGGCGAACCGCATGCCCAGCAGGAACCCCGGGAGCGCCCCGGGCAGGACCACCCGGCCGACGAACGCGGCCGGCTTGAGCCGCAGCGTCTCGGCCAGTTCGGCGTAGCGCCCGTCGATCGAGCGCAGCCCGTTGTGGGTGTGGATGTAGATCGGGATGAGCACGCCGAGCGCGATCGTGATGATCTTCATCCGCTCGTCGATGCCGAACCACAGCAACAGGAGCGGCAGCAGCGCGAGGTTGGGGATGGACCGCTTGATCTGCACCGGTCCGTCCACGATCGCCTCGCCCCAGCGGCTCAGCCCGGACACGAGCGCGAGGACGAGCCCGGCGAGGACGCCGAAGACGAGTCCGAGCGCGAACCGCCGCGCCGACACCAGGAGGTCGGGGCCCAGTCGCCCGGACTCCCACAGGTCCCACGCGGTCGTGACCACGGTCCACGGTGCGGTGAGGACGCGCGGGTCGATCCAGCCCTGGGCCGAGCCCCAGATCCACACGCCCAGCAGCAGGAGCGGGCCGATGAGGTAGCCGAGCTTGATCGGCTTGCCCGGGCCCAGGCGGCGCTTGCCCCTCGGGCGCGAGGCGCGGCCGGCGGCCAGCTCCTCGTCGTCCACGGGCGGTACGACGGCGGGTGCCGCCGTCTCAGTCTTCGCAGTGCCCTTGACTACGGCGGTCATCACGCACCGCCGTCGCCGTACTCGGCGATGCCCTCGGCCACGAGCGGCT
Organism: Glycomyces dulcitolivorans; assembly: GCF_003265355.1. Lineage (GTDB taxonomy): Bacteria > Actinomycetota > Actinomycetes > Mycobacteriales > Micromonosporaceae > Glycomyces > Glycomyces dulcitolivorans. The sequence continues at coordinate 18,485 of NZ_QFRW01000095.1, forward strand.
CGAAGCGCCGGTCGTACAGGTCCTCGGCGTCGAGCACCTCGTTGCCGGTGCCCTCGGCGACGATCTGGATCGTCTCCTGGTGGCGCTCGATGGTCTCGTCCCAGGTCGCGGGGAAGTCCGGCTCGCCCTCGCGGTCGAACAGGTACTCCCCGTCCTCGGCCGACAGGCCCTCGTGCTCGACGTACCAGGCGTTGATCCACTCCTCGCGGTTCGCCCGGGTCCACAGCTTCGCCGCGCCCCACAGGCGCACGTACTCGGCGATGGCCGCGGCCTTGTCGGCGTCTTCGAGGACCTCCACGGGCGCGTACAGCACCCACGGGTCGTCGCGCAGGCCGTGCGGGATCGTCGTCGCCCCGTCCGCACCGTACTTGTTCACATAGGACTTCACCTGGGTGCCGCCGATCGGCGCCACGTCGACCTCGTTGCCCGCCAGGGCGTTCGAGTACGTGTCGGCGGTGGACGGCAGCTCGACGAGCTCGACGTCGTCCTGGGTCAGCCCGGCGGCGTCGAGCACCCGCAGGATCAGCGCGCCCTGGGCCTGCCCGGGGGAGTAGGCGATCCGCTTGCCCGCGAGGTCCTCGATGGACGCCACGTCGACGCCGGGTGCGACCCCGAGGTCGTAGATCGGGTGCTCCAGCGGGTCGATGCGCCCGGCGGCGGCCACGATCCGCGTCGGCAGGCCCGTCCAGTTGGTGTGGATCGGCGGGATGTCGGCCACCGAGGAGATGTCGAGGGACTTGGCGCGGAACGCCTCGGCGGACTTGGGCCCGCCGGAGATGTTCGCCCACTCCACCTCGAAGGTCAGCAGGGACACCAGCCCCGACAGCTCGAACGCGAGCTGCTGGGACGGGTCGCCGATGACGAGCCTGGTGCCCTCGGGCACCGCGGTCGGCAGGTCGGCGTCGGCCGCGAGCAGCGGGCCCGCGTCCTCTTCGGAGCAGGCGGCGAGGGCCAGCGCGGCGACGGCGGGCGCGCCCGCCAGGAGGGTTCGTCGGGTGGTCTTCTTGGACGGCATGGGGATGGGCCTTTCGGATTCGAGGAGCGGAGGAAGCGGAGGTCAGTCGAGGGGGGCGGCGGCGCAGTAGCCGCCGGCGTGGTAGACGAGCGGCTCGTGGTCGCCGCCGGTGGCGGCGTCGACGACCAGGGCCAGGACGATGTGGTGGTCGCCGGCCTCGATGCGGTCGGTGACGACGGCCCGCAGGTGCGCGGGGGCGTCGGCGAGCACCGGCTCGCCGGTGTCCAGGCGCGACCAGGCGGTGCCGGAGAAGCGGTCGATGCCGCTGGTGGCGAACCGGGTCGCGATGGCGTGCTGCTCGGCGGACAGGAAGTTCACCGTCAGGCTCTCGGTGTCGCGGACCGCCGGCCACGCCGAGGAGGTCGAGGCGATCGCGAACGACACCAGCGGCGGGTCGAGCGAGACCGAGGTGAGCGAGGTGGCGGTGAACCCGGCCGGGCCGTCCCCGGGGTCGGCGAGCACCACGGTGACGCCGGCGGGATGGGCCCGGAACAGGGACCGGAACGAGGCCGCCTCGACGCCCGCGTGCAGTTGCGTGCTCATGCCTTCGCCTCCGCGCCCGCGATCGCGGCCAGGACCGGCAAGTGCGCGCCCGTCCACTTCGCCAGGTGCGCGTCCAGCTCCGGGAGCTCCTTCTCCCGCAGTGCGAGCGAGGGCACCGGCAGGCTCGCGCCGAGTTCGGCGAGGACCGGGCGCAGCTGGAGGTCGGCGAGGAACCGGTGCTCGGCGGAGGCCGCGATCGTCACCGGGACGGCCACGGTCCCTTCGAGAGCGCCCGGCGGGAGCTGGTCGAGGAAGAGCTTGAGGAGGCCGGTGTAGCTGGCCTTGTAGACGGGCGTGCCGACCACGAGCACCCGGGCGCCGCGGACGCGGGCCTCGGCGTGGTCGAAGCCGGGCGGCTCGATCCCGTCCAGGTAGAGCTCGGCGAGGTCGATCGAGGCGGTCTTGGCCTCGGGGCCGGCGATGGCGGCGGCCAGGGCCTCGGCGGTGGTCAGGGTGCGCGACAGGCGCTTGGGGTTGCCGACCACTGTGGTCACGCTGATGCTGTCGGTCACGGTGCAGTCCTTACGGTGGGTAGCGTGCGAGGGCACGCCCGCAGGAGGGCGTGCTGGAGGGAGACCCGCTGGGGCCCTTGGGGGAACGGTGCCGCGACAGACGGCGGCGGGGAATGCGGTGTGAAGATGTGCGAGTCGGAAGCGGCCCCGGGGGGCGGGTCCCGACTAGCGCATTCGCGGTCGACAGAGGGCGCTGGCGGCGCGCATCTGATCGATTTCGCGCCGCCGCGTCAGAAGGCTGGCGGACGTCATGCCGACAACACTATCAGTATTCCTATAGAAATACTAGGATTTCTTAGATGCTGAGAACCCGGTCCTGGTCGGCGTACCCCGCCGGGCTGGTCCGGTACTCCACGTCGCGGCTGCGCGTGAACCGGTAGCCGACCCCGCGCACGGTCGAGACGAGCACGTCGAACTCGGCGAGCTTGGCCCGCAGGCGCCGCACGTGGACGTCGACGGTGCGCCCCGGCAGCCCCGTGTCCGGTGTCTCCCAGACGTACTGGAGCAGCTCGGTGCGGGTGTGGACCATCCCGGGGTGCCGGGCCAGGAACGCCAGCAGCTCGAATTCGAGCCGGGTCAGGGCCACGACCTGGCCGTGGATGGTCACCTCGCGCCCGGCGGTGTCGATGACGAGCGCGGGCGCGACGGCCGGGGCCTCGGCGACCGGCTCGGACGGAAGCGCCTGCGCCCCTTCGGCGGAGACGGCGACCCGCCCGCCGCCCTGCGCGAGCACGCCGAGCGCCGCGGTGAGGCGGCGCGCCAGGCGCGGGTCGTCGGCGGGGATCTCGACGGTGACGGTGATGGTCGCGGTGCCGGTGCGGCGGTGGGCCGGAGGGCGGGTGCGGGTCTGGACGGGAGTCATGGCTGCGCCTTCGTTCGTTCTCGGTGGGATTCCGGGGTGGGCGGCGTCGTCGGGCAGCGCTCTGGTCAGCGCACCGCCGCGGGGGCGTCGCCCGGGCGACACAGCGCGGAGTCCGAACGCGCGAAGTCGATGTGGCGCCTCTTGGTCCACCTCGGCCTCGCCGGTTCGCTGGTGCGGTTCACCATGACAGCATATCCTATCGATCAAGTAGGATTCAAGTACACGTTCCCATTTGCCCCAGATCACGAGAAGGGAGCCCGCTGCAATGCAGGTCTCCGCTCGCGGCGAATACGCCGTCCGCATCGCGGTCACGCTGGCCACCGGCCATCCGCGCACCATCTCCGCCAGCTCGCTGGCCGCCGTCCAGGCCCTGCCGCGCAAGTTCGCGGAGGTGATCCTCGGCGACCTGCGCCGGGCCCACCTCGTCGACAGCGTGCGCGGGGTCGAGGGCGGCTACCGCCTCTCGCGCGAACCCGAGGCCGTCTCGGTCGGGGAGGTCCTCCGCGCCGTCGACGGCCCCCTGTCCGAGATCCGCGGCCGCCGCCCCGAGGAGACCAGTTACGAAGGGGCCGCGGTGAACCTGCCGCGGCTGTGGGTCGCCGCGCGTGCCGCCGTCCGCTCGGTCTTCGACGAGGTCTCCCTCGCCCAGGCCGCCACAGGGGAGTTCCCGGTCCGCATCGCCGAGCTCACCGCCGCCGACGAGGCCTGGATGCCGCGCTGAGTCCACTGGGGCCGCTTGCGGTTGCGCGGGCGGCGCGCGGGCCGTACCATGCCTATATCCTATTGATCCGATAGGAATACTGGACGGCGGGCCGCCCGCCGCCCCTTCCGAGACAGGGAGTCAGCATGTCCGAAGCCTCGCTCCGCGACCGCACCACCGCGCCCCGCGCCGAAGCCGCGCCCCTGTCCGAAGACGACGCCTTCGCGCTCGTCGCCGCCGGCGCCTTCGAACCCGTGGCCCCCGCCCGCGTCGGCGCCGAGGTCGAATGGCACCTCACCAGCCCCGCCGACCGGCGCCGGCGCATCGACCCCGAGACCGTCAAGGCCCTCCTCGGCGTCCGGGACGCCCTGCCGCGATGTACCCGGCTCAGCTTCGAGCCCGGCGGCGCCCTCGAACTGAGCACCCGGCCCGCCCCCGTCCGCGAATGCTTCGACGACCTCGAAGCCGACCGCGCCCGTGTCAGCGCCGCGCTCGCCGACGAGGGCCTCGAACTCCTGGGCCTGGGCCTGGACCCGGTCCGCCTGCCCCGCAGGGTGGTCCGCAGCGCCCGCTACCAGGCCATGGAGGAGCTGTTCGACCAGGACGGGCGCGCCGGGCGCTGGATGATGGCCAACACCGCCTCCGTCCAGGTCTGCCTCGACACCGGCACCGAGGACTCCGGCCCGCACGGCCTGGCCGAGCGGTGGGCCCTGGCCCACCGCCTCGCCCCCGTCCTCGTCGCCGCCTTCGCCAACTCCCCGCTGCGCCGCGGCGAGCCGAGCCTGTGGCGGTCCACCCGCCAGCACGTGTGGACCGCGATCGACCCCACCCGCTCGCGCCCCGTCCCCGCCGGCGACCCCCGCGAGACCTGGGCGGCCTACGCCCTCGACGCCCGCGTCATGGCCGTCCGCGGCCCCGGCCGCTGGACCGTCCCCCGCGGCCTCACCTTCCGCGACTGGCTGCGCTCCACCAGCCTGCGCCCGCCCACCCAGGGCGACCTCGACTTCCACCTCTCGACCCTGTTCCCGCCCGTGCGCCCCCGCGGCCGCTACCTCGAACTGCGCATGATCGACGCCCAGCCCGGCCCCGACTGGATCGTCCCGGTCGCCCTGGCCGCCGCCCTCTTCGACCACCCCGCCGCGGCCGCGGCCGCCAACGAGGCCCTCGAACCGCTCTGGCACGACGCGACCGCCGCCGACCTGTACCTGCGCGCGGCCACCGCCGCCCTCCACGACGCCCCGATCGCCGCGGCCGCCCGCGCCTGCTTCACCGCCGCCCTCGCGGCCCAGACCGACCCCGTCATCGCCGCCGCACTCGACCGCTACACCGAGTCCTTCGTCGCCAGGAACCGCACCCGCGCCGACGACCTGGTGTCCGACCCGCGCTGAAACGTGCACTGTGGCCCGAGTCTCGGCGGGGCCGCCCAGGTCAACGGGGGACCGCCGGTTCCCAAGGGGGCCGCTACTATTGGGGCGACCTCCACCCCGCCGCCTCGACTTGGACGCCGCATGCCTGCAACGCCCCCCTCCCTCAACCGCCGACTGCTGCTGGGAGGGGCCCTCGGCGCCGCGGGGATCGGCGCCGGCGTCGGCCTCGCGGCCTACTTCACCGGCGCCGACACCCCGCGCATCACCCCAGTCGAGGGCCCCACGAACCCCCTCGACTTCGACCACCTGCGCAAGCGCGCGGCCGAACTCCTCGTCGGCGGCGAGATCCACCCCGAGGACCCCGAGTACGCGCCCGCCATCTCCCGCATCGACGCCGAGGCCGCCCCGCTGTGGGAGACCATGGACCGCACCGAGTCCCGCACCGCCGTGTGGCCCGACCTCGCCCCCGTCTCCTCGGCCTCCAACTTCAACAACTCCTTCCGCCAGCTCTACCGCCTCGCCATCGCCTGGGCCACCCCCGGCACCGCCCAGTACGGCAGCGACGAGGTCGCCGACGCCGTCGTCGCCTCCCTCGGCCTGCTCTACGACGGCGGCTACAACGAGCACGCCGAACAGGTCGACAACTGGTACTGGTGGGAGATCGGCTCGCCCGCGGCCCTCATGCGCACCTGCACGATCCTCTACGACCGCATCCCCGCCGAGCGCCTCGCGAACTACCTCGCCGCCGTCGACCGCTGGTGCCCCGACGCCGACATGCGCGTGGTCAACCCCAACACGCACGAGACCGGCGCCAACCGGGCCGACAAGGCCGTCATCCTCGCGCTGCGCGGCATCCTCGGCCGCGACGAGGACAAGCTCCGCCAGGCCCGCGACGACCTCTCCGGGAAGGTCGACGACGGCCGCCACAGCCTCTTCCAGTACGTCACCGAAGGCGACGGGTTCTACCGCGACGGCTCGCTCATCCAGCACGACGACGTCCCCTACGCCGCCGCCTACGGCACCACCCTCCTGTCCTCCACCGGCATGGCCGTGTCGCTCCTGGCCGGCTCCGCCGGGGAGGTCGTCGACGAGGACGTGCCGGTCCTCTACGACGCCGTCGAGCGCTCCTACGCGCCGTTCGTCGAGGACGGCCTGTTCATGGACTGCGTGTACGGGCGCGGCATCTCGCGCCCCGAGCAGCGCGACTTCCACAACTCGGCCGGGTTCATCACCGCCCTCACCCAGCTCGCCGTCGGCGCCCCCGCCGAGTACCGCTCCCGCTGGGACGCCCTCGTCAAAGGCTGGGTCCAGCGCTCGCAGGAGCACTTCCCCTACGCCGCCCAGGCCGGCATCGCCGGGATCGGCCGCGTCAAGGCGATCCTCGACGACGACGATGTCGCCCCCGCCGACCGCGACGACCGTACCCGCGTCTTCGCCGACATGGACCGCGTCCTGGTCCGCCGCCCCGCCTGGTCCTGGGCGCTCTCGCTGTCCTCGGGCCGCGTCGCGGCGTACGAGATGGGCAACTGGGAGAACCTCCGCGGCTGGTACACCGGCGACGGCATGGCCTACCTCTACCTGCCCGGCGACCCCGGCCAGTACAACGACGACTTCTGGCCCACCGCGAACCCCTACCGCCTGCCCGGCACCACCGTGGACACCCGCGAACGCGAGGTCATCGCCGCCAGCGAAGGCATGGTGAAGCTCCTGCCGGAGAACGCCGTCGCCGGCGGCGCCGTCCTCGACGACCGGTACGCGGCCGCCGCCTTCGACCTGGTCGCCGACGGCTCCACCCTGCGCGCCAAGAAGTCCTGGTTCGTCCTCGACGACGCCGTCGTCGCCCTCGGCGCGGGCATCACCGCCTCCGACGGGCGCATCATCGAGACCACCGTCGAGCATCGCAACCTCGGCGAGGACGGCGCCCCTTCATTGAGCGTCAACGGCGACGAGCAGTCCACCGAACCCGGCTGGTCGGCGAGCCTCGACGACGCCCGCTGGATCCACCTCGACGGCGTCGGCGGCTACGTCTTCCCCCAGGGCGCCACCGGACTGCGCGGCCTGCGCGAGGCCCGCGACGGCGCCTGGAACGACATCGAGCAGGGCCCCACCACCGGCGGCGGCGACACCACCGTCCACACCCGCCGCTACGCCACCCTCTGGTTCGACCACGGCGCCTCGCCCGCGAACGCGGCCTACGCTTACATTCTCCTGCCCGGCGCCGACGCGGCCCAGACCGCGACCCTCGCCGGAGGCTCGCGGATCACCGTCCTCGCCAACACCGCCACCGTTCAAGCCGTCCAGGACGAGAGCAGCGGCCTCATCGCGGCCCACTTCTGGGAGGCCGGTGAAGCCGGAGGCCTCGCCTGCGACGCCCCCGCTTCGGTCCTGGTCCGCCGCACCGACGACGGCCTCACCGTGGCCGTGGCCGACTCCGGCCGCACCACCGGCACGGTCGGCATCGAACTGCCGTTCCCCGCAAGCGAACTCGCCGAAGCCGACGACACCGTCGACTTCGAGGCGGGGGACCGGCCGCGCCTGACCGTGGACCTCACCGACACCGGCGGCCAGACCCAGGCCGCGGTGCTCCGCTAACGCCCGACGTCGCTGCGGCGCAGCCACTCCGTGCCCAGGATCGCGGCCACCGCCGCGAGGACCAGGGCCGCGAGTTCGACCGGGCCGTACCAGGACGGGACGCCGTCCCGCACGTACTCGGCGACCCATGCGTCCGACTCCGAAGCGGCCGCGACTGCGAGGCGCCAGTCCAGGTCGAACGCACCAGGGATCACCGCGAGGACGATCGCGAGCACCGTCGCCCACATAGCAACGCGCACCACCCGGCGACCGCGCGAGGCCAGGACCGCCGCGGTCGCGAACAGGACCGCGACGACCGCGAAGACGAGGATCATGAACCAGTAGGGCCCGAACCAGGCGACCGGCGCGAACTGCTCGCACGCCGAGGCGTAGCCCGGGTTCTGCTCGGAGGCGCAGCCCGCGGACGAATCGGCGGTGAAGTCGCCGTAGAGCGCGACCTTCAGGGCCGCCAGTCCCGCGAACAGCACCGCCGCCGTCCACAGTGCTGCAACTGCCGCCTTGGCTCCCATGTGCCGCTCCCCGCCTCGATCCGGATGGACCCCAACTGTAGGAGCGCCCGGCTAGGGCCGGAAGCGGTACCCCATGCCCGGCTCGGTGAGCAGGTGGACCGGGCGGGCCGGGTCGGCTTCGAGTTTGCGGCGCAGCTGGGCCATGTACTGGCGCAGGTAGTTCGTCTCGCGGTCGTAGTTGGGGCCCCAGACGCGGTGGAGGAGCTCGCGCTGGCTCACCAGCTTCCCGGGGTTGCGCAGCAGCACTTCGAGGAGCTGCCACTCGGTCGGGGTCAGGCGCACCTCCTCGCCGTCCTTGCGGACCTCCCGCGCCGCCAGGTCGACCGTGACCGGGCCGATCGCCGTCACCGGCGACTCCGAGCCCGGCCCCGACCGGCGCGTCGCCGCCCGCACGCGGGCCAGCAGCTCGCCGATGTCGAACGGCTTGGTCACGTAGTCGTCCGCGCCCGCATCCAAAGCGGCGATCTTCTCGGCGCTGGCGGCCCGGCCCGACAGGACCAGGATCGGCGCCTTCGACCAGCCGCGCAGGCCCTCGATCACCTCTGAGCCGTCCATGTCCGGCAGCCCCAGGTCCAGCACCACCAGGTCGGGCACCACCGCCGCCGCGGCGCGCAGCGCCTGCGCGCCGTCGGCCGCGGTCGTCACCTCGTACCCGTGCGCCGACAGGTTGATCCGCAGCGCCCGCGCGATCTGCGGCTCGTCGTCCACCACCAGGACCTTGATCACTCAGCACCCTCTCCATCCGGCGCCGCGACCCGCAGCGCCAGCACCATCGTCAAACCGCCGCCGGGAGTCGCCTCCGCGGCCAGCGTGCCGCCCATCGCCTCGGCCAGGCCGCGCGAGAGCGCCAGCCCCAGGCCGACGCCCGTCGTGTTGTCCCGGTCCCCGAGCCGCTGGAACGGGCGGAACATCGTCTCGCGGTCCTCGTCGGGGACGCCCGGGCCGCGGTCGACCACCCGCAGCTCCACCGCCCCGCCGTGGATGCCCGCCGTCACGCGCGGCGGCTCGTCCTCGGGACTGAACCGCAGCGCGTTCGCGATGACGTTCACCAGGATCCGCTGCAGCAGCCCCGGATCGGCCAGCACCTCCGGCAGGTCCGGGCGCACGTCCAGGCTCACGTCCGCCGCGGCGTCGCCGATCTCGTCGAGCGCCCACGGCACCGCCTCGTCGAGCGCGATCGGCACCGGGTCCGCGCCCAGCACCCCCGCCTGGAGGCGGCTCATGTCCAGTAGGTTGTCCACCAGCCCGGTCAGGCGCGCCAGCGACTCCTCGGCCGACTCCAGCAGCTCCTGCCGCTCCGCCGGCGTGAACAGCTCCCCAGTGGACCTCAGGCTCGACACCGCGACCCGCGTCGACGCCAACGGTGTGCGCAGGTCGTGCGAGACCGCCGCCAGCAGCGCCGTCCGCAGCTTGTCCGCGTCCGTCAACCGCTGCACCGCCTCGGCCTTGCGCTCCAGCCGCTCGCGCTCCAGCGCCGCGGCGGCGTGCATCGCGAACGCCTGCGCGATCCGCCGGTCCGCCGCCTCAAGCGTGTGCCCGCGCAAGGCCATCGCGAGGTCGTCGTTGATCGGCAGGTCGTTCTCGGCCGCCCCCGGGCTGCCGCACGCCGTGCCCGCGTGGGCGACCACCCGCCACGCCTTGGGGTCGCGCCGCTCGTCGGGCCCCGCGCCCGGCTCGGTCCGCTCCAGCAGCGTCACCGACGTCAGGTTGAACGTCTCCCGCAGCTGCTCCAGCAGGTCGTCGAGCCGGTTGCCGCCCCGCAGCACGTTGCCCGCCAACGTCGCCAGGGTCTGCGCCTCCGCGCTGGCCCGCGCCGCCAGCCGCGCCCGCGCGGCCGACAGGTTCACCACCGCGGCCCCGCCCAGCGCCAGCGCCACGAAGATGACCAGGGCGATCAGCTGCTCCTGGTCGTGGATCTTGAACTCGTAGTAGGGCGTCGCGAAGAAGTAGTTGAGGAGGAAGAACCCCAGCAGCGCCCCCAGCAGCGCCGGCCACATGCCGCCGGTCAGCGTCAGGGCCATGACCGCGGTGAGGACGATGAGGATCATCGTCGTCAGCGACAGCTCCTCGTGGAAGGGGATGAGCACCACCACGAGCCCCGGAATCCCCAGGAACGCCAGGCCGATCCCGAGGCGCCTGCGGGCCGTGTCGATCAGGTACCGGCCCGAGCGGCCGCGCTTGACGCTCGCGACCCGCTCGTGGCTGACCAGGTGCACGTCGATCTTCCCCGACCGCGCCGTCGTGGTGACGCCGACGCCGCGCGAGATCGCCTGCGCGAACCGGCCCCGGCGCGAGGCCCCCAGGACCAGCTGGGTCGCGTTGGCGCCCTGGGCGAACTCCAGGAGGGCGTCGGGGATCGAGTCGCCCACCACCTGGTGGTAGGACCCGCCGAGGTCCTCGACGAGGTTGCGCTGGCGGGCGAGGTTGCGCGCCGACTTCGCGGAGGTGAGCCCGTCCCCGGAGGCGACGTACACCGCTTTCAGATCGGCGCCGCCCGAACGGGCGGCGATGCGCGCGGCCCGGCGGATGAGCGTGTCGCCCTCGTCGCCGCCCGACAGTGCGACCACGACGCGTTCTTTGGACTCCCACACCTTGGTGATGTGCTGGGCCTCGCGGTACTGCTCCAGCTGGTCCTCGACCTTGTCGGCCAGCCACAGCAGCGCGATCTCGCGCAGCGCGGTCAGGTTGCCGACCCGGAAGTAGTTCGACAATGCGGCGTCCACCTTCTCCGGGGGGTACACGTTGCCGTGGATCATGCGGCGCCGCAGCGCCTCCGGGGTGATGTCGGCCAGCTCGACCTGGTCGGCGCGGCGCACGACCTCGTCGGGGACGGTCTCGCGCTGGGGGACGCCGGTGATCTCGGCGACGACGTCGTTGAGCGATTCGAGGTGCTGCACGTTGACGGTGGAGATGACGTCGATCCCGGCGTCGAGGAGCTCGTCGATGTCCTGCCAGCGCTTCTCGTTGCGCGAGCCGGGGACGTTGGTGTGCGCGAGCTCGTCGACGAGCGCGACCCTGGGGGCGCGGCGCACGACGGCGTCGACGTCGAACTCCTCGAAGACCGCCCCCCGGTACTCCAGGGACCGGCGCGGCACCGTCTCCAGGTCGCCGATGAGGTCGGCGGTGGCGCGGCGGCCGTGGGTCTCGACGTAGCCGATGACGACGTCGGTCCCGCGCTCGGCGCGGCGGTGGGCTTCTTCGAGCGCGGTGAAGGTCTTCCCGACTCCGGGGGCCGCTCCTAGGTAGATCCGCAGTTGTCCACGTGGCACCTGCTAATCATTCACGCGTTTCGCCAGTTCGGCCGTCAAGAACGCGTCAAAGGTGTCATGGCCGACTCAGGCGCCGCCGAGGAACTGGGCGATGACGGGGGTCGCGGCGCCCTTCGCGACGGCGTCGGGGCCGAGCTGGCCGGGGGCGATGCGGGCGCTGGCGAAGGGCTGCTTGAGGGCGTAGGCGCCGGTGGCGGCGGCGATGTCGTCGAGGCGGCGGCCGGCGAGCATGAGCCCGGCCCAGCCGCCGATGACGATGAGCTCGGGGTTGAAGAGGTTGAGCAGGTCGGCCAGGCCCGCACCGAGATAGCGGACCGTCTCGTCGACGACGGCGACCGCGGCGGGGGAGGGGTCGTCGAGGAGCCGCTGCAGGGCGGCCTCTTCGCCTCCGGCGAGGTCGATGCGTCCGGCGGCGGCGAGGTAGCGGTCGAGGATGCCTTCGGCGCCGACGTAGGCCTCCAGGCAGCCGCGGCTGCCGCACCGGCAGGTGCGCCCGTCGACGCGCATGGTGGTGTGGCCCCATTCGCCGGCGCTCGATCCGGCGCCGCGGTAGAGGGCCCCGTCGGTGACGACGCAGGAGCCGACGCCGGAGCCGATGAGGGCGATGATGGCGTTGGCGGCGCCCTGCCCGGCCCCGAGCCACAGTTCGGCCTGGCCCATGGTCATCGCGCCGTTCTCGACGTGGACGGGGAGCGGGTCGAGGCGGTCGGCGAGGATGCGGCCCAGGGGGACGGCGTCCCAGCCGAAGGCCTGGGCGTGGACGATGCCGTCGGGGCCGTACTCGACGATGCCGGGCATGCCGACGCCGACGCCGATCACGGGGACGCCTCCGGCGGCGGTGAGGACCTCTTTGACGCCGTCGGCGATGTGCTCGATGACGGTGGCCGGGTCGTGGCGTCCGGCTTCGAGGGCGTAGCGGGCGGCGGCGCGGGCGGTGAGCTTGAGGTCGAGGAGTTCGACCTGGACGTGGGTCTCGCCGACGTCGACGCCGACGACCAGGGCGTGGCCGGGGTCGACGTCGAGGAGGATGTGGGGCCGGCCGCCGTCGGAGTCGACCTTCCCGGCCTCGCGGAGGATCCCCTCGGCGATGAGCTCGGCGGTCACGTTCGAGACCGTGGCGGTGCTCAGGTTCGTGGCGGGGGCGAGGTCGCGGCGGGTGAGCGGGCCGTCGAAGTACAGCGTCCGCAGCAGGCGCGTCCGGTTGCCGAGCTTGAGGTCGCGCGTGGTCATCCGCTTGGGGCGTTCCATCTGTCCACCAGTCCGTGAAGTTACCTGTCCGAGACCATGCCGGTATTGCGGGGAGATTGACGGCACGTGTCGCACTACTTAATCTAAGTCTTAACAGTAAGTCGTAGACCTACTGGTCCAGCCTACCTCTCGTTCAAAATCCCTCCCGGCCTCCGGCGTCCCCCGGCGGCCGCAGCAAGGAGCTTCCACATGAGGATCACACCTCCCCTCCGCGCCCGGAGCACGGCGGCCGCCAAGGCCGCCGCCGTCGGCGCCGCCGCACTCCTCGCCGCCACCGCCTGCCTCGACGGGGGCGGCTCCTCCGCCTCCGACAAGGTCGAGATCCGCTGGTTCGTCGGCATGGGCGCGGGCTCGGACGCCCCGACCATCCCCGCCCAGGAACTGATCGTCGAGGAGTTCAACGCCAGCCAGGACGACATCGAACTCGTCCTGGAGATCGTCGACGCCGACCAGGCCCCGAACATCCTCTCCACCCAGATCGCCACCGGCGACGCCCCCGACATCGTCGGCCCCATGGGCATCCGCGGCCGCTCCACCTTCCCCGGCGCCTGGCTCGACCTCACCCCGTACATCGAGGAGAACGACTACGACCTCACCGACTTCGACCCGGCCCTGGTCGACTTCTACCGCATCGAGGAAGAAGGCCAGATCGGCCTGCCCTTCGCGGTCTTCCCGTCCTTCATGTACGTCAACCTCGACCTGTTCGACGAGGCCGGCCTGCCCTACCCGCCCCAGGAGTACGGCGCCCCCTACATCGACGCCGAGGGCGTCGAGCACGTCTGGGACATCGCGACCATGACCGAGCTCGCCAAGCAGCTCACCGTCGACGCCGAAGGCAACGACGCCACCAGCGCCGACTTCGACCCCGCGAACATCGTCCAGTTCGGCTTCGGCAACGTCTTCGCCGACATCCGCGCCCAGTCCACCCTCTTCGGCGCCGGGTCCCTCGTGGACGCCGAGGGCAACGCCCAGATCCCGCCGGCCTGGGCCGAGGCCCAGCAGTGGTACTACGACGGCATGTGGACCGAGCACTTCATCCCCAACGGCCCCTACGGCGACTCCGACATGCTCAACGCCGGGTCCTGGTTCGAGTCCGGCAACCTCGCCATGGGCTACACCCACCTGTGGTACGCCACCTGCTGCATGGCCGGGTTCGAAGGCACCTGGGACACCGCCGCCGCCCCCTCCTACGACGGCACCACCACCGCCAAGCTCCACGCCGACACGTTCTCGATCACCAAGGACACCGCGCACCCCGACGAGGCGTTCGACGTCCTCACCTACCTCATCGGCGACGCCGCCGAGTCCCTCACCCAGACCTACGGCGGCATGCCCGCGCGCATCAGCCTCCAGGACGGCTACTTCGACCGCGTCGGCGCCGCCAACTTCGAAGGCCAGGACATCAACTGGGACGTCGCCGTCAACGGCATGAGCTACGTCGACAACCCCTCCCACGAGGGCGGCATGCCGAACTTCCTCGAATCCGAGGCGGTCCTGGCCGAGTACGCCACCAAGTTCAACCAGGAGGAGGGACTCGACATCCCCACCGAACTGGCGAACCTCCAAGCCGAGCTCCAAGCCGTCTTCGACGCCGCCCAGTAGCCGCACCCCCCGAGACCCGACACCCCGGGTCTCGCCTCCCCGCCGGGCGGGCGGCACCCCCGCCCGCCCGGCGCACCCCACCACACCTGTCATGCCTCTCGAAGGGCCACAACCCAT
>NZ_QFRW01000095.1:32842-101145 GCF_003265355.1 Glycomyces dulcitolivorans
ACCGACGCGGTCCTGACCGCGCGGCGGCGGCGCGGCGGCCGTCCCAATCGCCCCGCCGGGCCGATGCAGCGCCGCGAAGCGCGCTGGGGCTACGCGTTCATCAGCCCCTGGCTCATCGGCTTCCTGCTGTTCTGGGCCGTCCCCATCGGCGCCTCACTCGTCTTCTCCACCCTCGACTTCCAGCTCACCGACCCCGACGCGACCACCTTCGTCGGCACCTCCAACTGGGAGCGGGCCCTGTCCGACCCCGACACGTGGACCGCCCTCGCCGCCACGTTCCGCTTCACCGTGCTCTTCCTGCCGCTCAGTCTCGTGGTCGCCCTCGGACTCGCGCTCCTGCTCAACTCCAAGCACCTGAAGTTCACCGGGTTCTTCCGGCTCCTGTTCTACGCGCCCTCGATGATCCCGCTGGTCGCCGGCGTCCTCATCTGGCAGCAGGTCCTCAACCCCCAGACCGGCTGGGTCAACCGCCTCATCGGCCTCACCGGCATCGACGCCACCGGCACCGACGGCATCCGCTGGTTCGACAACCCGATCCTGGTCCTGTTCGCCTTCAGCTTCATCGGCCTGTGGGGCATCGGCAACGCCATGATGGTCAACCTCGCCGGCCTCCAGGGCATCCCCACCGAGCTGTACGAGGCCGCCGAGATCGACGGTGCCGGCTGGTGGCGGCGCCTGCGCTCGGTCACCCTCCCGCTGCTGTCCCCGATCATGTTCTACAACCTGGTGATCGGCTCGGTCGCGATCCTCCAGTACTTCGTCGTCCCGTGGGTCCTCTTCGGCGCCACCGGCCGGCCCGGCGGCGCCAGCCGCTTCCTGCTCGTGCACTTCTACCAGCAGGCCTTCGTGTTCGGCGACATGGGCTACGGCGCCGCCCTCGCCTGGCTCATCTTCATCCTCGTCGCCCTCTTCACCGGCGTGCTCTTCGGCACCTCCCGGTACTGGGTCCACTACGGAACGGAGCGCTCGTGACCGCCACCGCCACCGCGCCGCCTCTCGACGCCGCCGACGCGCCCCCGCCCGCCGAGAAGGCCCTGCGCCGCAGGCGCCGCGGCATCACCGCCACCATCGTCACCACCCTCGGCGCGCTCCTGCTCGCCGTCGTCTTCCTCATGCCCCTGGGCTACGGCGCCGCCACCGCCCTCAAGGACAAGGACGGCGTCTCCGACCCGAACGCCGACATCCTCCCCGTCTCGGCCCTCACCTACGAGTACGACGGCGAGGTCCACGACGTCTACGCCGTCCCCATGCCCGACGGCACCACCCGCGACCTCGCCCTCATCGAACCCGGCCGCGAGTCGAGCGTCTTCATCGACCCCGACGACCCCGGCGCCGGCCCCGTCGAATGGGACGGCCGCTGGCGCACCCTCGAACCCGTCACCGGCCTCAACCCCCAGTGGGGCAACTTCGCCGAAGCCTGGAACACCATCTCGTTCCTGCGCCTGACCGGCTGGACCCTCATGTACGCCCTGGTCACCATGGTCCTGACCGTGGTCTCCTCCGCCGTCGTCGCCTACGGGTTCGCGCGCTTCCGCTTCCCCGGCCGCGGCCTCCTCTTCGGACTCCTCATGGCCACGATCCTCCTGCCCCCCGCGGTCACCCTCGTCCCCAAGTACGCGGTGTTCCTCCAGATGGGCTGGGTCGGCACCTACCTGCCGCTCATCGTCCCGCAGCTGTTCGCCAACGCCTTCAACGTGTTCCTGCTGCGCCAGTACTTCCTGACCATCCCCAAAGAACTCGAAGAGGCCGCCCGCATCGACGGCGCCGGCCCCATCCGCACCTTCCTGCGCGTCATCGTCCCCCAGTCGGTCCCGGCCCTGACCGCCGTGAGCCTCTTCCACTTCTTCTACGCCTGGAACGACTTCTTCGAACCGCTGCTCTACCTCGCCGGCAACCGCGAGATCGTCCCCATCGGCGTGGGCCTGAGCTACTTCAGCGGCGTCTACAACTCCGAGCCCCACCTCATCCTCGCCGCCTCGCTCCTGGCGCTGGCCCTGCCCGTCGCGATCTTCCTCGCGGCGCAGAAGGTCTTCGTCCAGGGGATCGTGGTCACCGGCGTGGACAAGTAGCCGGCGGACAAGCGACACCACCACCATCAAGGAGCACACCATGACCAGTCCCTTCCCCGACGGCTTCCTCTGGGGCGCCTCGACCGCCGCCTACCAGATCGAGGGCGCCGCCGCCGAGGGCGGCCGCGGACCGTCCATCTGGGACACCTTCGCCGCGACCCCCGGCAAGGTCAAGAACGGCGACACCGGCGCCGTCGCCTGCGACCACTACCACCGCTGGAGGGACGACTTCGCGATCGCCGCCGACCTGGGACTGCAGGCCTACCGCCTCTCGGTGTCCTGGGCCCGCCTCCAGCCCGCCGGGCGCGGCGACCTCAACCCCGAAGCCGTCGCGTTCTACCGCGAGCAGCTGGCCGACCTGCGCGCCAAGGGCATCCGCTCGGCGGTGACCCTCTACCACTGGGACCTCCCGCAGCCCCTCGAAGACGAGGGCGGCTGGCCCGAACGCGTCGTCGCCGAATGCTTCGGCGACTACGCCGGCCGCACCGCCCGCGCCCTGGGCGACCTGGTCGACGAGTGGATCCCGATCAACGAGGCCTGGTGCGCGGCC
Organism: Glycomyces dulcitolivorans; assembly: GCF_003265355.1. Classification (GTDB taxonomy): domain Bacteria; phylum Actinomycetota; class Actinomycetes; order Mycobacteriales; family Micromonosporaceae; genus Glycomyces; species Glycomyces dulcitolivorans. The sequence goes on from NZ_QFRW01000095.1 coordinate 35,462, forward strand.
TTCCTCGGCTACCACGTCGGCGTCCACGCCCCCGGCCGCCAGGACCGGACCGCGGCCCTGCGCGCGGCCCACCACCTCAACGTCGCCCACGGCCTCGCCGTCACCGCCGTCCGCGAGCACGCCCCCGCGGGCAAAGTCGGCTCGGCGGTCATCATGACCGACATCGAGGCCGCCACCGACAAACCCGAGGACGTCGCGGCCGCGCGATTGTCCGACGGCGGCGGCAACCGGCTCTTCCTCGACCCGCTCTTCCGCGGCGCCTACCCCGAGGACATGCTCGCCCACTTCGCCCCCACCGGCGCCTTCGACGCCGTCCAGCCGGGCGACATGGAGCTCATCGCCGCGCCCCTGGACTTCGTGGGCGTCAACCACTACCACCGCTTCGTCGTCGAAGCCGACCCGAACGACACCCACCTGGGCAACCGGAGCCTGCCCCCGCAACACGCGGTCACCGGCTTCGGCTGGGAGATCCACCCCGAGAGCCTGCGCCGCGTCCTGGCCCGCCTCTCCGACGAGTACACCGACCTGCCGGTGTACATCACCGAATCCGGTGCGTCCTTCGAGGACTCCGTCGCCGCCGACGGCTCGGTCGACGACGCCGACCGCGTCGACTACCTCGACGGCTACATGCGGGCGGCCGGACGCGCGATCGAGCAGGGCGTCAACCTCCAGGGCTACTTCGTGTGGTCCCTGCTCGACAACTTCGAATGGGCCGAGGGCTACTCCAAGCGTTTCGGGATCGTCCGCGTCGACTACGACACCCAGCGCCGCACCCCCAAGCGCAGCGCCGAGTGGTACCGGGCCGTCATCGCCTCCAACGGCGCGTCCCTCGCCTGGTGAGACTCCCGGCTCGCGGGCTCTTGCCGGGCCCCGCGAGCCGGGCCTCAGGACGGGGGAGGACCGGCCGTGCCCCGCTCGATGAGCGCCACGTCCAACGAGACCGCCTGCGCCGGGCGGTCTTTCCCTGCGAGGCGGTCCATCATCAACCGGACCGCCTCGGCGGCCTTCCCCGGCAGGTCCTGCGCGATCGTGGTCAGCTTCGGGGTCACGTACACGGCGATCTCGGCGTTGTCGTAGCCGACCACCGACACGTCGCCCGGCACCGAACGCCCCGCGGCCGCCAGGCCCTCGATGAGGCCGATCGCGAGGATGTCGGCGGTGGTGAACACCGCGGTGACCTCCGGGTGCTCGGCGGCGAGGCGCCGCCCGTACGCGAGGCCCGCGGCGTGCGTGGTCTCCACTTCGGACGCCAGGGCCGGGTCGAAGGCGATGCCGTGCTCGGCGAGGACCGTCCGGTAGCCCTCGAAGCGCTGGCGCACGACGCCGGTGTCGGAGAACGCGGGCCCGGCGAAGGCGATGCGCTCGTGCCCGAGGCCGACCAGGTGCCTCGTGGCGAGGACGGCGCCGCCGAAGTCGTCGGAGCGCACTTCGAGGGCGAGCGGGTTCTCCGAGTAGGAGTCCATGGCGACCAGGGCGACGCCGCCGACGTCGGCCGCCGAGAGCCGGTCGATGACGATGTCGTTGAAGCCCAAGAGCACCGCGCCGTCCAGGTTCCACGAGCGCAGCGCCTCGGTGATCTCGCCGTGGCGGGAGATCCCGCGCAGCATCAGGTGGTAGTCCAGGCGCCGCAGCTCGCGCTCCAGCATGCCGACGACCTCGACGGTGTGCGGGTCGATCGTCAGGCTCGACTCACCGACGGCGGGGACGAGGAGCCCGACCAGGCGCGAGGAGCGGGCCGCGAGGCTGCGCGCCGAGGCACTGGGGACGTACCCGCGCTCCTTGACGATGCGCATGATCCGCTCGCGGGTGGCGGCCGAGACCCGGGCCTGCTTGCCGTTGACCACGTTGGACACGGTCATGAGGCTGACGCCGGCCTCCGCCGCGATGTCCTTCAGCGTGACGCCCAAGAGGGCTCCTCTCCATCAGGCGAGCGGTTACCGCACCCCCGCCGTTGACAAGTCTGACATCCGTCGTCTACGCTACCGTCCAAGGTATAGCGCTAAACCTAGCATGTGCAGGGAATCCACCCTGCCCTCACCCACCCCTAGGCCGCGCTCGACGGACGAACGGAGCCACATTGCAATCGCGACAGCAGCCCCCGGCGGCCCCCGAATGGTGGCGGAACGCGGTGATCTACCAGGTCTACCCGCGCAGCTTCGCGGACGCCGACGGCGACGGCACCGGCGACCTCGCCGGCGTGCGCGAGCGCCTGCCCTACCTCGCCGCCCTCGGCGTCGACGCGCTCTGGTTCACCCCCTGGTACCGCTCGCCGCAGGCCGACGGCGGCTACGACGTCGCCGACTACCGCGAGATCGACCCCGCCTTCGGCACCCTCGCCGACGCCGAGGCCCTCATCAGTGACGCGCTCGCCCTCGGTATCCGCACCATCGTCGACGTCGTCCCCAACCACGTCTCCTCCGAGCACGCCTGGTTCAAGGAGGCCCTCGCGGCGGCCCCCGGCGACCCCGCCCGCGACCGCTTCTGGTTCCGCGACGGCAAAGGCGAAGGCGGCGACGAGATGCCCACGAGGTGGACCTCCAGCTTCAGCGGCGACACGTGGACGCGCACCGCGGGCCCCGACGGCGAGCCCGGCCAGTGGTACCTGCACCTGTTCGCCCCCCAGCAGCCCGACCTGAACTGGAACCACCCCGACGTCGTCGCCGAGCACGAGGCGGTCCTGCGCTTCTGGTACGACCGCGGCGTCGCCGGCATCCGCATCGACTCCGCCGCGCTCATTGCCAAGGACCCCGACCTGCCCGAGGTGGGGGAGCACCACGCGCCCGGCGAGCACCCGCACCTGGACCGCGACGAGCTCCACGACGTCTACCGCGGCTGGCGCAAGGTCGCCGACTCCTACGGCGACGACCGCCTCCTGGTCGGCGAGGTGTGGCTGGAGGACATCGACCGGTTCGTGCGCTACCTGCGCGAGGACGAGATGCACATGGCCTTCAACTTCGACTTCATGACCCGCCCCTGGGACGCCGAGTCCCTCGCCGAGTCGATCCGCGCGACCCTCGCCGCCCACGCCGGCGTCGGCGCCCCGCCCACCTGGGTCCTGTCCAACCACGACGTCACCCGCCCCGTCACCCGCTACGGGCGCGAGGACTCCTCGTTCGCCTTCCTCGCCAAGCGCTTCGGCACCCCCACCGACCCCGCCCTCGGCGAGCGCCGCGCCCGCGCCGCCGCCCTCCTCACCGCGGCCCTGCCCGGCGTCCTCTACGTCTACCAGGGCGACGAACTGGGCCTGCCCGAGGTCGAGGACCTCCCTGAAGGCACCCGGCAGGACCCCATGCACTTCCGCACCAACGGGATCGACCCCGGCCGCGACGGCTGCCGCGTCCCCCTCCCGTGGACCGCCGAAGGCGACACCTTCGGCTTCAACACCACCGGCACCACCCCCTGGCTGCCCCAGCCCGCCGACTGGGGCCGCTACGCCGCGGCCCTCCAGGAGGCCGACCCCGGCTCCTTCCTCACCCTCTACCGCGACGCGATCCGCCTGCGCCGCACCGAACCGGCCCTGGCCGCAGGCGGCTTCGCCTGGACCGCCGCCGCACCCGGCACCCTCGCCTTCCGGCGCGGGACCGACCTGACCTGCGTCGTCAACTTCGGCGACGCCCCGGTCGACCTCCCCGCACACGCCGAGGTGCTGCTGGCCAGCGCCCCAGTAGTCGACGGCCGCCTCCCCGGCGACGCCGCCGCCTGGCTGCGGGACTGACCACCGCCACAACCGAACACGACCCCTCCAGCACACAGGAACCGACAAGGAGCAACGATGCTTACCTCTCGCGCCGCCGCAGCAAGGACCGCGGCCGCCCTCACCGCCCTCGGCGTCTCGGCCCTCGGCCTCGCCGCCTGCTCGGACGAACCCGACGACGGCAAGACCCACATCACCGTCACCATCGACGCCGGGCTCGAACAGGAGGCCATCGACGCCTTCGACGCCCGCGTCGAGCAGTTCGAGGACGCCAACCCCGACATCGACGTCGAGACCCAGGAGTACACCTGGACCGCCGGGACCTTCACCGCCCAGCTCGCCGGCGGCACCCTCCCCGACGTGTTCACCATCCCCTTCACCGACGGCCGCGGCCTCATCGAGCGCGGCCAGATCGCCGACATCTCCGCCTACACCGCCGACCTGCCGTACCGCGACGCGTTCAACCCCAACATCGCCGCCGCCGGCGAAGACCCCGACGGCAACCTCTGGGCGATCCCGATCGCCGCCTACGGCCAGGGCCTGCACTACAACCGGACCCTCTTCGAGGCCGCCGGCCTCGATCCCGACGCCCCGCCCACCACCTGGGCCGAGATCCAGACCGCCGCCAAGGCCATCAGCGACGCCACCGGCGAGGCCGGCTACTCGGTGATGACCAACGACAACACCGGCGGCTGGATCCTCACCACCGTCGTCAACGCCCTCGGCGGCCGCACCGAGGACGGCGACACCGCCACCATCGACACCCCGCAGATGCGGGAAGCCCTCACCCAGCTCCAGACCATGCGCTGGGACGACGACTCCATGGGCGACACCCTCCAGTACGACTGGGCCGGCATCAACCAGGACTTCGCGTCGGGCCGCATCGGCATGTACGTCTCCGGCGGCGGCAACTACGGGAACCTGTTCACCCAGAACGGCCTCGACCCCGACGACTACGGCCTGTCGATCCTCCCGCTCGCCGCCGACGCGAACGCCGGCATCCTCGGCGGCGGCACCCTCGCCGCCGTCAGCCCCGACGCCGAGCCCGCCGAGCAGGAGGCCGCGGTCGCCTGGATCGACTTCTACTTCATGGAGAAGCTCACCGACCAGGCCGCCGCCGTCGCCGACGCCGAGGTCAAGGCCGAGACCGGCCAGCCTGTGGGCGCCCCCGAGCTCCCCGTGTTCGACAAGGCCACCTACGACGAGCAGCAGACCTGGATCGCCGAGTACGTCAACGTCCCCGTCGAGCAGATGGCCCCCTACACCTCCCAGGTGTTCGACCAGCCCCTGCTGACCGAGCCCGTCTCGGCCACCCAGGAGGTCTACGCCGTGCTCGACACCGTCGTCCAGTCCATCCTCACCGACGAGAACGCCGACATCGACGCGCTCCTGGAGACGGCCCAGGCCGACGCCCAGGCCGCCATGGACGCCGCCGCCTAACCCGAAGGCCGACACCGACATGACCACCACCGACACCCGCCCCGCCGGTGTCACGGGAGACCAGGCCGGGCCGCGCAAAGCGGCCCGGCCCGGCCGCCCGGGCGCCCGCCTCGCCCGCGCCACCACGGGCCTGCACACCCTCGTCTTCCTCGCCCCCATGCTCGTCGTCTTCGGCGTCTTCTCCTGGTACCCCATCGCCCGCGCCGTCGTCATGAGCTTCCAGCGCACCAACCTCGTCACCGACCCCGTCTTCGTCGGCTTCGCGAACTTCCAGCAGGTCTTCGCCGACCCCCTCCTGTGGACCGCCGTCCAGAACACCGGCTACTTCGCACTCCTGGCCCTGCTCTTCGGCTACCCGATCCCGCTGGTCGCCGCGATCCTCATGAGCGAGGTCCGCAGACTGCGCGGCCTGTTCTCGGCCCTGGCCTACCTGCCGGTGGTCGTCCCGCCGGTCGTGGCGGTCCTGCTGTGGAAGCTGTTCTACGACGCGGGCGAGGACGGCGTCTTCAACACCGTCCTCGGCTGGCTCGGCATCGCCCCCATCGCCTGGCTCCAGGACGCGAACGCGGTCATGCCCTCCCTGGTCCTCGAAGCGACCTGGGCCGCCGCCGGCGGCACCGTCATCATCTACCTCGCCGCCCTCATCGGCGTCGACCCCAGCCTGTACGAGGCCGCCGAGATCGACGGCGCCGGCGTGTGGCGCAAGCTCTGGCACATCACCCTCCCGCAGCTGAGGGGCGTCCTGCTCATCACCTTCATCCTCCAGATCATCGGCACCGCCCAGGTCTTCCTGGAGCCGTTCCTGTTCACCGACGGCGGCCCCGCCAACCGGACCCTGACGCTCCTGCTGCTGATCTACCGGTACGCGTTCACCAACTCCCTCGGCGGCGACTACGGCGCCGCGGCTGCCCTCAGCCTCATGCTCGCGGTCGTCCTCGCCGCCTTCTCCATGCTGTACTTCCGCCTCACCCGATCCTGGAGCAGCTGATGGCCGCCGCCGCCAACGACCGGGGCCTGCTCGCCCCCACCGACCGCAAGCGCGCCAGCGTCCGCTGGAGCACCCGCGCCCTCCACGGCCTGCTCCTGGCGGTCCTCGCCGTCGCCGGGCTCGGGCCCATGCTCTGGCTCGCCAAAGCCGCCGTCACCCCCACCCAGGACACCCTCCGCCACCCCATGGCCCTGTGGCCGGGCGGCATCGACCTCGCCAACCTCACCGAGGCGTGGACCCGCGTCGAGATCGACAAGTACTTCTTCAACACCATCGCCCTCGCCGCCGGGTCCTGGGCCGTCCAGCTCCTGGTCGCCGCCACCGGCGGCTACGCCCTCGCCGTCCTGCGCCCCCGCATCGGCCGCTACCTCTCCGGCGCGGTCCTGGCGACCCTGTTCGTGCCCAGCGTGGTCCTGCTCGTCCCGCTCTACCTGACGATCCTCGACCCGCCCGTGCTCGGCACCTCCATGCTCAACACGTTCTGGGCCGTGTGGCTCCCCGCCGGCGCCAACGCCTTCAACGTCCTGCTCATGCAGCGCTTCTTCGCCAACCTCCCCAGGGAGATCTTCGAAGCGGCGAAAGTGGACGGCGCCGGGCCCTACCGCCTGTTCTGGTCCATCGTCCTGCCCATGTCGCGCCCGGTGATCGGCGTCGTCTCCGTCTTCGCCGTCATCGCGTCCTGGAAGGACTTCCTGTGGCCGATGCTGGTCCTGCCCGACCCGGCCCTCCAGCCGCTGTCGGTGCGCCTGCCGGCCCTCCAGCAGTTCGTCGAGCTCGACGTCTTCCTCGCGGCGCTGGCGATCTCCTCGCTCATCCCGATCGCGCTGTTCCTGGTCTTCCAGCGGCTCTTCCTCTCCAGCGCGGGGCTGGGCGGGGCGGTCAAGGGCTGAACCGCGGGCGGGGGACCGGCGCTGCTCCCGGCCCCCCGCCCGGCTTCGGCAGCCTTGTAAGTGCTTGCCCGGCTTGCACTATTGACAATGGTCTATCCCGATGTTAAAAAGACAGGGCTATTTAGAGAGAGCGCTCTCCCAGCGTATCCGCGCCGTCACGCGCTCTCTTCCACTGCACGAGAGGACGCCTCCGTGAGACCACCCCGAGTCCGCGCCCCCATCCGCAAGGCGCTCGCGATATCCGCCGCCGTACTGGCGGCCGCGGCCGCGGTCACCGTCGGCCTCACCCAAGCCGGGGCCGCCGAGACCGACGACCCCCAAGCGCAAGAGCAGGTCCAGGCCCAGGCGCTGACCTGGAGCGACGAGTTCAACGGCGCCGCCGGGACCGCGCCGGACTCGTCGAAGTGGAACTTCGACACCGGTGGCGGCGGCTGGGGCAACAACGAGCACCAGTACTACACCAACTCCACCTCGAACGCCGCCCACGACGGGGCCGGCAACATGGTGATCACCGCCCGCAAGGAGAACCCGGCGAACTACCAGTGCTGGTACGGCACCTGCCAGTACACCTCGGCGCGGCTGCTGACCCAGGGCAAGTTCACCCAGGCGTACGGCACGTTCGAGGCGCGCATCCAGATCCCGCGGGGCCAGGGCATCTGGCCGGCGTTCTGGATGCTCGGCGACGACATCGGCTCGGTCGGCTGGCCGCAGTCGGGCGAGATCGACGTCATGGAGAACGTCGGCTTCGAGCCGAACACGGTGCACGGCACCATCCACGGCCCCGGCTACTCCGGCGGCGCCGGACCCGGCGGGACCTACGGGATCGGCGAGCCGTTCGCCAACGCTTTCCACACCTTCGCGGTGAACTGGACGCCGACCTCGATCAGCTGGTCGGTGGACGGCGTCACCTACCAGACGAAGACCGCCGCCGACATCGGCGGCAACGAGTGGGTCTTCGACCACCCGTTCTTCCTGCTGCTCAACGTCGCCGTGGGCGGCAACTGGCCCGGCTACCCCGACGCCTCCACGGTCTTCCCGCAGACGATGAAGATCGACTACGTGCGCGTCTACTCCGGGTCGACCTCCTCGGGCGGGGCGATCACCGGCCTGGCCGGCAAGTGCCTCGACGTCGAGGGCGCCAACAGCGCCAACGCCACCCCGGTGCAGCTGTACACCTGCAACGGGACCGCGGCCCAGCAGTGGACGGTGCCCGGCGACGGGACGATCCGCGCGCTCGGCAAGTGCCTCGACGTGGCCAACTCCGGCACCACCGACGGCACCCCGGTGCAGCTGTACCAGTGCAACGGCACCGGCGCCCAGCAGTGGGTGTTCTCCGGCGCGAACGACATCGTGAATCCACAGTCGAACAAATGCCTGGACGTGCCATGGGCGAACTCCGCCGACGGCACGAACCTGCAGATCGTGACCTGCAACGGCAACGCCGCCCAGAAGTGGTACCGCTGACCTGACACGCGATGAGGGCCGGAGGGGATCAGCGACCCCTCCGGCCCTCATGCGTTCGGCCCCTAGGAGACCGGGTAGGCCTCGTCGAGCGCGAGGTTGAGCTCCACGACGTTGACCGCCGGGTCGCCCATGAAACCGAGGAACCGGCCGGTCGTGTGCTCCTCGACCAGCGCCTCGATGTCCGCTTCGCTCACGCCGCGTTCGGCGGCGATGCGGGCGGTCTGGAGCCGGGCGTACTCGGGGCTGATGTGCGGGTCGAGCCCGGACCCCGAGGCGGTCACCGCGTCGGCCGGGACGGCCGGGTGATCCGAGGCGTCCCCTTCGACCGGCGTGATGATCGCGGCCGCATAGTCCCCGCCGTACTCGGCGCATTCGACCTGCACGCCTTCATATTCGGCCAGGAACGGCGCCTCCACGGTCCCGCACTCCTCGTTCAGGCTCACCACCCGGGTCACCTCACCGGTGGTCCCTTCGGAGTAGAACACCCCCAGGACCGCGCCGACCGCGCTCGCACCGGAGTCGGTGCAGTACGGCCGCGACCCGTCCACGCCCTCGCGCGCACCGATGGCAAAGGACCGCTCGCACACCTGCGTGAGCAGGCTCTTGGCGGCGTTCGCGTCCCCGTCCCAGCCCAGATCCGGGTCGGGCAGGGCGTCCACGACGTCCTCCGGCCCCAGGTTCGAAGCCCCGGTGACGAGCGGGTCGTAGTCGCCGGTCTCGCCGACGGCCATCGAGGGGCGCGACTGGAAGTACTCCAGGAGCGCGTTCCCGTCCGCGTCGGTGAACGACTGGCCCAGGAGCGAGGAGCCGACGACGTTCCCGGCCTCGTCGTAGATCAGCGACCCCTCGGCCCGGTCGTCGAGCCCGGGTATCTGCGCCACCGCGAGGATCGCGAGCGGGTACAGGACCCCGGTGATCAAGGTGAGGACCAGCAGCGCGCGGAGCGCGGCCAGGTGCTGGGCGACCCAGCGCGGCAGACGTGCCATTTCTATGCCATCCCAGGGATCAGGGCGACCAGCAGGTCGATGAGTTTGATGCCGATGAACGGCGTGACGATGCCCCCGAGTCCGTAGACCAGGAGGTTGCGGCGCAGCAGCGCCGAGGCCGACCCGGGCTTGTAGCCGACGCCCTTGAGCGCCAGGGGGACCAGCGCGATGATGACCAGCGCATTGAACACCACCGCCGAGACGATCGCCGACTCCGGGCTGGCCAGGCGCATGATGTTGAGCGCGTCCAGCCCGGGGTAGATCACGGCGAAGATCGCCGGGATGATCGCGAAGTACTTGGCGATGTCGTTGGCGATGGAGAACGTCGTCAAAGCGCCGCGGGTCATGAGCAGCTGCTTGCCGATGGCGACGATCTCGATGAGCTTGGTCGGGTCGGAGTCGAGGTCGACCATGTTCCCGGCCTCCTTGGCCGCCGAGGTGCCGGTGTTCATCGCGACGCCGACGTCGGCCGCGGCGAGCGCGGGCGCGTCGTTGGTGCCGTCGCCGGTCATGGCGACCATGCGCCCGGCCTCCTGCTCGCGCTTGATGAGCGCCATCTTGTCCTCGGGCTTGGCCTCGGCGAGGAAGTCGTCCACGCCGGCCTCGGCCGCGATGGCCTTCGCGGTGCGCGGGTTGTCGCCGGTGACCATGACGGTGCGGATGCCCATGGCCCGCAAGCGGGCGAACCGCTCGGCCATGCCCTCCTTGACGACGTCCTTGAGGTAGATCACCCCGAGGACCCGCGCCGCTTCGCCGTCCCGGTGCTCGGCCACGGCCAGCGGGGTGCCGCCCTCGCGGGAGACCTGGTCGACCAGGTCGTCCACGCGCGGGTTCGGGTCGCCGCCGCAGGAGCGGACCCACTCGATGACTTGAGCGGCCGCGCCCTTGCGGATGCGGTGCACCGTCCCGTGCTCGTCCAGGTCCACCCCCGACATGCGCGTCTGGGCGGTGAACTCGATCCACTCGGCGTGCGCCAGCTCCCCGGCGTCGCGCTCGCGCAGCCCGTAGGACTCCTTGGCGTACACCACGATCGAGCGCCCCTCAGGGGTCTCGTCGGCGAGGCTCGACAGCTGCGCCGCATCGGCCAGGTGCGCGGCCGAGACGCCGGGCACCGTCAGGAACGAGGACGCGCGGCGGTTGCCGTACGTGATCGTCCCGGTCTTGTCCAAAAGGAGCGTGTCGACGTCGCCGGCGGCCTCCACGGCCCGGCCCGACATCGCCAGGACGTTCCGCTGCACGAGCCGGTCCATGCCGGCGATGCCGATCGCCGACAGCAGCGCCCCGATCGTGGTCGGGATGAGGCACACCAGGAGCGAGACCATGACGATCCCGGTGACCCCGTTCCCGTCCAGCACCGCGGAGTCGGGTGCGGCGGCCATGTAGTCCTTGGAGAACACCGCGACCGGCTGCATGGTCACGACCGCGAGCACGAAGATGATCGTCATCGCCGACAGCAGGATGTTCAGGGCGATCTCGTTGGGCGTCTTGCGCCGCTCGGAGCCCTCGACGAGGGCGATCATGCGGTCCAGGAAGGACTTGCCGGGTTCGGCGGTGATCTTGACGACGACCCAGTCCGACAGGACCCGGGTGCCGCCCATGACCGCGCAGCGGTCGCCGCCGGACTCGCGGATCACCGGCGCCGATTCACCGGTGATCGCCGACTCGTCCACCGAGGCGATCCCGGTGACCACATCGCCGTCGCCGGGGATCGTCTGCCCGGCCTCGACCAGCACGTAGTCGCCGCGCTTCAACTCGGGCGCAGGGACGTCGACCGTCTCCACCTGCGGGGAGGTGATGTCGGGGTCCTGCTTCGCGAGCTTGCGGGCGACGGTGTCGGTCTTGGCCTTGCGCAGCGAGTCGGCCTGGGCCTTGCCGCGGCCTTCGGCGATCGCCTCCGCGGCGTTCGCGAACAGCACCGTCAGCCACAGCCACACGGTGATCAGCCACGCGAACACGCTCGGGTCGCCGATCGCCAGGACCGTGGTGAACAGGGCCCCGATCTCGACGATGAACATGACGGGGTTGCGCCACATCAGGCGCGGGTCCAGTTTCCTGAGCGCCGACGGCGCGGACTTGACCCACTGCCCGGGGTCGAGCAGTCCGCCCTTGGCCTTCGGCGCCACTGTTGCCATTGAGGACATTGCGAGGGTCTCCTATCGGAGCCCCTCGGCCAGCGGGCCGAGGGCGAGGACGGGAAGGAAGGTCAGCGCGATGAGGACGAGCGTCACGCCCACGACCATGCCGACGAACAGGGGCCGGTGCGTCGGCAGCGTCCCCGCCGAAGCCGGCACCGGTCGCTGCCGCGCCAGCGACCCGGCCAGCGCCAGGACGAACACGATCGGCAGGAACCGGCCGAACAGCATGCACAGGCCCAGCGCGGTGTTGAACCACGGCGTGTTCGCACCGAAGCCCCCGAACGCGGACCCGTTGTTGTTCGACGCGGACGTGAAGGCGTACAGCATCTCCGAGAGCCCGTGAGGGCCCGCCTCCTGCATCGAGTCCAAATTGACCGGCAGCGCGAACGACGCCGCGAGGCCGGTCAGCAGCAGCGCCGGGGTCACCAGGAAGTACAGGCTCGCGAGCTTCATCTCCCGGGCCCCGATCTTCTTGCCCAGGTACTCCGGGGTCCGCCCGACCATGAGGCCGGCGACGAACACCGTGATCACGGCGAGCACGAGCATCCCGTACAGGCCGCCGCCGACGCCGCCGGGGGCGACCTCGCCGAACATCATGTTCAGGATCAGGACCCCGCCGCCGAAGGACGTGAACGAGTCGTGGAAGGAGTTCACCGCGCCGGTCGAGGTCAGCGTGGTCGCCGCGGCGAACAGGCTCGAATCCCCGACGCCGAAGCGGACCTCCTTGCCCTCCATGGCGGCCGTGACCGCCTGCGGCACGGTCCCGTTCGCCATCGACTCGAAGCCGAACACGGCCGCGATCGAGGCGAGCGCCAGCACCGACATGACCGCGACGATCGCGTACCCCTGCCGGTTGTCCCCGACGATGCGCCCGAACGTGCGCGGCAGTGCCACCGGGATCATCAACAGCAGGTAGATCTCGATGAAGTTCGTCCACGAGGTCGGGTTCTCGAACGGGTGCGCCGAGTTGGCGTTGTAGAACCCGCCGCCGTTGGTGCCCAGCTCCTTGATGGCCTCCTGGCTCGCGACCGCGCCGCCGGTGATCGACTGCGTGTCCCCGGTCGCGGTGACGGCCTGTGTGACGTCGGTGAAGTTCTGCACCACGCCGCCCGCGACGAGGACGATCGCGCCGATCGTTGCGATCGGCAGCAGCACCCACACGGTGATCCGGACCAGGTCGACCCAGAAGTTCCCGAGCTTGTCGGTGGCCTTGCGCGCGAACCCGCGCACCAGCACGACCGCGACGGCGATCCCGACCGCGGCCGACACGAAGTTCTGGACCGCCAGACCCGTGGTCTGCACCAGGTGCCCCATCGTGGACTCACCCGAATAGGCCTGCCAGTTCGTGTTCGTCACGAACGACACGGCGGTGTTCCACGAGACGTACGGGTCCACACCCGCGAACCCGAGGCTCAGCGGCAGGAACGCCTGCAACCGCAGGAAGCCGTACAGGAAGAGGACGCTCACGGCCGAGAAGGCGAGCACGCTCTTGGCGTACCCCGCCCAGTTCTGCTCCTCGCCGGCCCGCGCCCCGATGACGCGGTAGATCCCGCGCTCGACGCGGTAGTGGGTCTCGCGGGTGACGACGCGGTAGATGTAGTCGCCGAGCGGCCGGTAGGTCGCGGCGAGCGCCACGGCCATCGCCGCGATGAAAACAATGCCCGCAGTGGTGGCGCTCATCAGAAGCGCTCCGGTTTCAGCAGGGCGATCACCAGGTAGACCCCGATGAGGACGGCCAGGACGAGGCCGATGGCGTTGACGGCGCTCACAGCTTCTCGACCGCCTTCACGAGCAGGCCCAGGACGATGAAGCACAGCACCGTCAGCGCCAGGTAGGCAAGATCGGGCATCGGTTCCTTCTTCTCAGAGACGGGGAAGGCGCGGGAGTCACCGCGCCGCCGGACCAGGGGGTCGCGCCCGGCGGAACCGAGTGAACGCCGCCCCGGGCCCCTTGCCCAGAGCACCTGACGCCTTCGCTACGTCCCGGCGCCCCTTCTTGACAGGCCGCTGACAAGCGCCCGCGAAAATCCCCTGAACGGATCTAATCAGTCGAATAGCCCCCATTCGGGAAAACCTGGCCGTACAGTCCCCTTCATCGGCGCCTCGCCGCGGCCGCCCGACCCGGTTCCTGCCATGCGACCGGGCCGGCCGGCCGCGGCGAACCCGTCGCGCCGCGCACCCGAGGGAGTCCACATGAGGCGCACCGCCGTGCCCGCCGCGACCGCCGTCCTCGCCTGCGCCGCCCTCGCGGCCTGCGGCGCCGACTACGACGGGAACGGCTCCTCCAAGGCCCGCGCGGGCGTCGCCGACGTCCAGGAGACCGTCACCAGCGTCGACTGGGGCGCCTGCGACCTCCAGGCCATGTACGGCAACGAGGAACTCGACGCGGCCGAAGCCGCCTGGGCCGAGGCCCTCGAATGCGGTTCCGTCCGCGTCCCGGTCGACTACGAGGACGCCGGCGGCCTCCAAGTCCGCATCGCGATGGTCCGCCACCCCGCCACCGGTTCGACGCGCACCGGCTCGCTCCTGGTCAACCCCGGCGGGCCCGGCGGCTCCGGCATCGAACTCGCCCAGTACCCGTTCCTGCCCGACGCGGTCACCGCCGCCTTCGACGTCGTCGGCTTCGACCCGCGCGGCGTCGGCGCCAGCGCCGACCTCGACTGCGGCGACGAGACCGCCTTCGATTCGGCCGTCACCGACGTCGCCGCCACCGACCCGGCCGCGATCACCGACGCCCAGACCGGCGCCCTCGAAGACGGCGCCTCCGACTTCTCCGGCGAATGCGCCCAAGAGGAGGACCCGGTCTTCCTGGAGCACATCGGCACCGCCAACGTCGCCCGCGACCTCGAAGTCATGCGCTCCGCGCTCGGCGACGACGAGCTCACCTACCTCGGCTACTCCTACGGCACCTACATCGGCCAGCTCTACCTGTACCTCTACCCCGACAAGGTCCGCGCCATGGTCCTCGACGGCGTCATGCGCACCTCCGGCACCGTCCTGGACCTCGCCGAAGGCCAGGCCACCGGCTTCGAGACCGCCTGGCAGGCCTTCGTCACCTACTGCCTCACCGTCGACGGCTGCCCGTTCACCTCCACCGAGACCGCCGACGCCGAACTCACCGCGATCCTCACCGGCGCCCAAGAGAAACTCGGCGGCGCGATCACCGTCGCCGAGATGCTCGACCTGGTCTCCCAGAGCCTCTACTCCGAAGCCAAATGGACCGCCCTCGAACAGATCCTCGCCGCCGTCGCCGCCGGCTCCCTGGAGCAGTTCGTCCAAGACCTCCAAGACCTCGCCGGCGACGACGGCGCCGCCCGCGGCTTCCCCCGCCGCCTCCCGCCCATCCCGGTGCCCCAACGCGACTCCGACGCCGACTTCTACGGCGTCCAGTGCGTCGACCGCGACAACCCCGGCCACTTCGGCGCCTACCGCGACTCCGCCCAAGACGCCTACGCCAACTCCAGCCTCTTCGGTGCCGGGATCGCCTGGAGCTACCTGCCGTGCGCCACCTGGTCGGCCTCCGAACCGAACCCGTCCTCCATCGACGGCGACGGCGCCCCCGCCACGGTCCTGGTCGGCAACAGCGGCGACCCCGCCACCCCCTACGCCTGGGCCCGGTCCGTCGCCGACGAGCTCGACAGCGCCGTCCTGATCACCTACGAAGGCTCCGGCCACACCGCCTACGCCCTCGGCCACGCCTGCATCGACGACCCCGTCACCGCCTACCTGGTCGACCTCACCGTCCCCGCCGAGGGCATCAGCTGCCCCCAGGAGCTCCAGTGACCTGACACAGTGGACCCCAGTACGGTGGGTCTCACTGGCGCGCGTACACCGACCGGTCACCCTGAAGCATCTGGCAAGATGTCCCAGTCGCTCCGGGAGCCGCAATGCGGCGGAAGCGACGCCTGACCGTCGATGTGACGAAAGAAGCGCGAATGCACATTCCCCCCTGCCATGCACGGACGGAGGCGCCCGCATGGTCGACATGACCTGGTTCGAAGCGATCGTGCTCGGGATCGTCCAGGGCCTGACGGAGATGCTGCCGGTGTCCTCCTCGGCGCACCTGCGGCTCACCTCGGCGCTGTTCTTCGAGGAGGACGCGGGGGCGTCGTTCACGGCGGTCACGCAGCTGGGCACCGAGACGGCGGTCCTCATCTACTTCTGGAAGGACATCGTCCGCATCCTCGTGGCCTGGTGGAAGGGCCTGTGGAACAAGGAGGAGCGCGGCGGCACCGACTACCGGCTCGGCTGGTACGTCATCATCGGCACCATGCCGATCGTGTTCTTCGGCCTCATCTTCAAGGACGCCATCCGCGACGGCGCCCGCAACCTGTGGCTGGTGGCCTTCAGCCTCATCTTCTTCGGGCTCCTGCTCGCGCTGGCCGAACTGGTCGGCAAGAAGACCCGCACGTGGGACGACTTCCGCATGAAGGACGGCCTGATCCTCGGCTTCGCCCAGGCCGGCGCCCTCATCCCCGGCGTCTCCCGCTCGGGCGGCACCATCACCGCGGGCCTGTTCATCGGCCTGGACCGGGCGGTGGCCGCCAGGTACTCGTTCCTGCTGGCGATCCCGGCGGTGTTCGGCGCGGGCATCCTCAGCCTCGGCGACGTGTTCGAGCCGGCAACCGAGGGCTCGGTGCCCTCGGGTGCGCAGATGCTCGTGGCCACGATCATCGCGTTCATCGTCGGCCTCGGCGCGGTCCACTGGATGCTCAAGTGGGTCGCCAAGCACTCGGTCTTCATTTTCGTCTGGTACCGCTGCATCCTCGGCGTGATCGTCGTGATCATGCTGGAGACGGGCTTCCTCCAGGCCACCTGAGCCGCAACGAGGAAGGGCCGGTCCCCGCGGGGACCGGCCCTTCCTCGTCTACCGGCGAGACTCCGCTGCCGCCAGCGCGGTGACCGAGGCCAGGAGTATCAGCGAGCCAACGACCGTCGCCGCCTTCAGCGGCTCACCGAGGACCGTCACCGCCAACACCGCCGCCGTGACGGGCTCGATCAGCATCATCACCGACGCCGTGGCCGCCCGCACCCGGGCTGCGCCCGCGAAGTACAGCGGATACGCCAGCGCCGTGGTGAACGCCGCGAGGTAGGCCATGAGCGCCCACCCCTGGACGACGTCGCCGCCCTGGGGGAGGAGCCCCTCGAACCACGCCGGCACGACCAGCACCAGAGCGCCGATGCCGAAGGACCACAAGGTGATCGCGAACGCGTCCTCCCCGCGCTGCCCGGCGCTGCGGCCCAGCAGCGTCACGGCCGCGTACCCCGTGGCCGACAGGACCGCGAGCAGCGCCCCGGCCGGGTCCACGGTGCCGTCGCCGCCGACCAGGACCGCGAGTCCCGCGACGGCCCCGGCGACGGCGAGCAGGCCGCCGCGCCCGATCCGCTCGCCCAGTAGCAGGCGCGCCCCGAACGCGGTGAGGACCGGCCCTGAGCCGAGCGTCAGGAGCGTCGCGACCGCGACCCCGGTGGCCTCCACGGACGCGAAGTAGGCGGTCTGGAAGACCGCCATGCCGACGCCGGCGCCGACGAGGTGCCCCAGGCGGCCCCGCAGCGGTTTGCGTTCCGTCCTGCGCCTGGTGATGACGCAGAACGCGCCGAGCAGTACGAGGCCCCCGAGGTGGCGCCAGAAGGAGACCGCGAAGGGCCCGATGTCGGTGGCGGCGTAGACGAGGTCGGCCGCGGCGCCGGTGGTGCCCCAGGCGAGGCCGGTGACGGTGAGGAAGGCGAGCCCGCGCCGGGCCGAACCGGTCCCGGGGCGCGCTTCAATGAGAGTGGACATGCGTCCTCCAGAGGAGAGTCGAAGAAGAGGTCTCTCGTCTGCGGGCATGCCGCCGAAACGCGACCGGCCACGGACCGGTCGCGGTGCTCAGATGCCCGCCCTAGCGGACGGGCGGGGAGATGCCGAAGCGCATGGGCGCCACCCTACACGCCCGAACGCGAACGCGACTCGGGCACGATCGCCGACGGCAGGTACCGCCGGTAGTTCCACACCAACACCAGCGCGCACCCGACCGCGAGCCCCGCCACGGCCAGCAGCAGCACCGCCGCCGGGACCCCGGTCCCCGCCGCGAGCGCCGCCAGCAGCGCCGGAGAAGCGAACCCCAGATACGACACGGCGTAGAACACGCCCGTCATCCCCGCCAGGTCCTGCGGCGCGGCGATCCGCTGCACCTCAAGGAGCCCCGAGACCATCGCCGTCCCCATGCCCGCCCCGGCCAGCACCGCCGCGGCCACACCGAGCGGCCACGACTGCCAGTGCGCGGCCGCGGCCACCAGCACCACCGCGGCGGCGATCACCGCCAGCCCCGCGAGCAGCCCGCGCGCCGAATCCTTCGAGTCGATGTGCTTCGCCAAGGGCTGCACCGCCGCCGACGCCCCCAGCGCGGTCGCCGTCAGCAACGTCGCGTACGCGATGCCCCAGCCCTCCGTGGCGCCCGCCAGCAGCACCGGCAGGTACCCGTACCCGATCGCCGAGATGGCGAACACCCACGGGCCGCCCACGAGCACGACCCGCGTGAACCGCCGGTGCCCCTTGACCCGCAGCCGGCTCCCCAGCGACCCCGGCACGCCGACCCTGGCCGTCTCGGGCGCTTTCAGCACCAGCCACGCGAACGGCAGTGTCAGCGCCGCATGGATGACGAACGGCACCTGCTCGGGCCACGGCCCCCACTGCGCGATCAGCCCCGCGACCACGGCCCCGGCCGCCGACCCGAGCGAGAACGACAGCGTCGCCCGCCGCGCCCCCGCGCCCGTGTCCGCCTCCGGGTCGTGCGGCCACTGCGAGAGCTCCTTCA
Source organism: Glycomyces dulcitolivorans (assembly GCF_003265355.1). Lineage (GTDB taxonomy): Bacteria > Actinomycetota > Actinomycetes > Mycobacteriales > Micromonosporaceae > Glycomyces > Glycomyces dulcitolivorans. The sequence goes on from NZ_QFRW01000095.1 coordinate 53,855, forward strand.
TCCACGCCGTGCCCACGCAGGTCGCCGTCCCCACCGTGATCCCGGCCAGCAACCGGCCCAAGCAGATCATCAGCGCCCCCGACTCGCCGAACGCCAGCGCCGTACTGGCCGCGATCGCCGCGACCACGCCCGCGAACATGACCGGCCGCCGCCCGTACTTGTCGCTGAGCGCCCCCGACAGCAGGAACGCCGGCACCAGACCCAGTACGTACACGCCGAGGAACCCGTTCACCGCGGTCGTCGAATAGTGCTGGCGCTCTTGGTAGAGCAGGAGCAGCGGGCTGAACTGGTTCCCGGCCCACGAGGTGAAGAACATGACCGCGAACAGGATCCGCCAGGCCTGAGTCCGTGTCGGCGCGACGACTTCGGGCGGCGCCGCGACGGCGCTCACGCCAGGCCCTGATGACGCGAGAGGTGCAGGTCCAGCACCGCGTGGTACCCCTCGGCGTCATGGCGACCCAGGCACGCGGCCATCTCGCGGTGCTCCCTGAACGACAGGTCCAGCACCACGTCGCTGCTGGAGAGGACCAGGAACGCCAGCCGCAGCTGCCGGTCCCGCAAGAGGTCGAAGAAGTGCGCGGCGATCGGATTGCCCGACAGGCCGATGACGGCCGCGTGGAAGTCGCAGTCGGCCTCGACGTACGCCGCCAGGTCCCCGGCCGCCAGAGCCGCCTCCTGGCGCTTCAGCGGCGTCCCCAGGGCCGCCTCGACCTCTGCCGCGTCGGGCCCCTGCGCGGCGATCCGCGCCACTGCGGTCCGCTCCAGGATCCCGCGCATCTCCACCAGGTCGGCCACCTCGGTCACCGACACCGGGTTCACCGTCGCGCCCTGCCTGGACCCCAGCGTGATGAGCCGCTCGGCCGCCAGCCGCAGGAACGCCTCGTGCACGGGCGTGCGCGACAGCTCCAGCTCCTCGCAGATCCGCCCCTCCGAGAGCCGCTCGCCCCCGGGGAGTTCGCCGGTGAGGATGAGCTGCTTGGTGTACGCGTACGCGCGCTCGGCCGCCGCCTGTCCCGTCATGGGTCAGGACGCTACCACTTGCATGCAACGATGCATGCATCGATTCCGGGTAGTGAGACGGCGCTGCGGGGCGCCCTCAGCTGGCGCCGCGCTGGCGCACCGCGTACCCGGCCTTGCGGTTGAGGTCGGCGATCTGCCGGTCGAGCCAGTCGATCTCGGTGAGGTTGGTGGACCGGTGGATCTGCATGAGGCCCTTGCGGAACGGCGAGTCGAGCTGCTCGGGCGGGATGGGCGCCCCGGTCGCGTCGAAGAACAGCTGCGCGGGCTGGTCGAGGAACTCCCGCCGCCGCGCGAGCACGAGCGCCTGCTCGCGCGGGTTCTCCAGGTGGTGGAGGAACGCCAGCAGCACGTACCACTTGTTGTCGTCGGTGATGAAGCCCGGCTCGGGGTCGCGCAGCCACCGCCGCAGCTGGTCGGTGCCGGTCTGCGTGATCTCCAGCATGTGCCTGGGGGCAGCGACGGAGCCCGGCGCCGTGCGCCGGGTGAGGCATTGCGCGTCTTCAAGTTTCTTGATCGTCGGGTAGAGCGTACCGTCCGCGACGGGCCGCACATGCCCGGCCAGGCTCGCCACGCGGTTCTTCAAGTCGTACCCGTGCAGGGGAAAGTCCCTGAGGAATCCCAGAATCGCCATCTTCAGCATGCGTCCATTATGCCATATCTTTCAATATACATCGGCTCCGAGGTTTAAAGACCTCCTTGTCAGCCAACGAAAGTGCCCACCCCAAAGCACGAGCACGGGCTCCGCCCGCGCACTCACCAAAAAGGAAGGCCCTCGCAGGTTCCCTGGTGCAAGGCCCTGCGAGGGCGGAATTCGGTCGATGTGGAGGCTCAGTCGAGCAGCTGGGCGTAGCGCCGGACGGTCTCGCGGATCGCATCGGAGTGGAGGTAGATGTCGTCGAGGGAGTCGAGCGGGTACCGCGTCTCGGTCTTCGCCGCGTCGAAGAGGCCGAGGTACCGCTTCGCCTTCCCGTTGAAGTGCAGGCGGGCGATGGGCTTGCGGTTGTTGTCGTCCATGATGATCGCGCAGTAGCTCTTCGCGTCGCGCTGGACGATGCGGTGCGGTTTGACCTCGCTGCAGGCGATCGCCTTGATGATCTGGTAGCCGCCGATCTCCTCGAGTGTGGTCTCGACGCCCGATTCGGCGGGTTCGGGGGCCTCCTCACCCGGGTTCTCGACCGCGCCGCTCATCTCGGGTTCGGCGGTGGCGGGGAAGGACGACCCGAGTGCGGTCTGGAGCCGGCTGTTGACCTGGTCGTTGAGGAACTGCGCGGACGCCTTGGCGACCAGCGGAGTGAAGTGCTCCCGGACGCGCTGGGTGATCGACCCTTCATAGACCCTCGCGGTGAGGAACCGGACCCACTCGGGCTCGGTCTCCTTGAACAGCGCGGCCAGGGTCCGCTTGATCTGCCCGATGTACTTGAGTTCCTCGGCGGCGTTGATGATCGAGTCGAGGTCGAACGACTCCTTGGTCAGCTTCCGGAGCTCCGGCAGGAGCGTCTCGTCGAGGTCGTCCAGGTCGAGCACCAGGAACGGCTTCTCGTCCATGCGGTTGGGGGCGTCGAGGTCGGTGAAGAACCGGTACTCCAAGCCGTTGGTGAGCACTGCGATCCTGGCGTTGGTCGCCGCGAAGTACCGGAAGAGCTGCGAGGCGTGCTCGAAGGTCAGCGGATCCTGGGGGCGCTTGCACTCGATGAGGATCTGCACCACGCCTTCGTTCACGATGGCGTAGTCGATCTTCTCGCCCTTCTTCAGGCCGACGTCCGCGATGAACTCGGGGACGACTTCGTGCGGGTCGAAGACGTCGTAGCCGAGCACGCTGGAGATGAACGGCATGATGAAGGCGTTCTTGGCACCTTCTTCGGTCTGGATCAGATCACGCTGGTTCCGTACCTTCGTGACCAGTGCGGCGATACGCTCGTTGAAGTCCATGTCTCGCTCCTTTGCAAAAGCATGGCAGTGATGAAGGCGCTACTTCGGGTAGCAGAGCGTATAGCGCCGTTGCAGGCCAAGGCAATAGACCTTCGGGCCCTGAAACGGCGACGGCCGGCCATTCTGGAGTCCCTCGCATCGCACACGTCGGCAGAAATCCGGTGGTCGTGCGAATAGACCCGACTTGCGCGGTCAGACGAGGCGGAAGTACCAGAGGGCCAGGTAGGCGGTGCCGACGATGAGAGCGATGACGAGGAGGAGGACGAGCCAGCCGGCGGCGGCCTCGAAGACGCCGGGGCGGGCGGACTCGCCGGTCGCGGCGGCGACGGGCGCCCAGACGGTCTCGTCGAGGATGCGCATGGGCGCGAGGGCCTTGGCGCTGGGGTACCAGGCGCGGGACTGCTCGACCAGGGCGGTGCGGTTGGCCGGCTGGAGGCGCCCGCGCCGGTTGTAGGAGAACAGGGCCACTTCGGACTCGTCGGCGAGGGCTGCGATGTCGGCGGGCACGGGCATGCTGGTGTACAGGCGCCGCTTGCGGTCGGGGGAGCCGGTGCCGACGATCATGGGGACGTCCTCGGCCGTCACGGCGAGCCCGGGGGACTTGACGGCGGCGACCGTGCGGGCCGATTCGACCGCGGCCTCCCACTGCGGGACGGGCAGGTACTCGCCGTCGCCCTTGTCGAGGTGCCGCAGGTGCGCCTGGACGAGGCTGAGGAGGGCGTACGTCTGGGGCGGTACGTCGGACGGCATGTTCATGTCGTGAAGTCTCACATACCGTCGCCGCGGCCGCACCTGTCCGAGCCCTGGGAGGGGACCGGTCTCAGAACGGCTCGATCTCGGCGCCCAGGAGCTGGAGGCGTTCGGCGAGGTGCTCGTAGCCGCGGTGGATGACGTTGATGTGCCGCAGCTCGGAGGTCCCGCGGGCCCGGAGCATCCCCAGCAGCAGCACCACGGCCGGCCGCAAGGCGGGCGGGCAGGTGACCTCGGCGCCCGACCACAGCACCGGTCCGTCCACATAGATCCGGTGCGGGTCGAGCAGGCGGATGCGCGCGCCGAGCCGGTTGAGCTCGGTCAGGTAGATCGCGCGGTTCTCGTACACCCAGTCGTGGATCATCGTCGAACCCTCCGCGCAGGAGGCGATGAGCGCGAAGAACGGCAGGTTGTCGATGTTGAGCCCGGGGAAGGGCATCGGGTGGATCTTGTCCATGGGCGCGCGCAGCCGCGAGGGGTGCACGGTCAGGTCGGCCAGGCGGGTGCGCCCGTTCTCGGCGAGGTACTCGGGGCCGCGGGCGTACTCCAGGCCCATCTCCTCGGCGAGCGCGAGTTCGATCTCGGTGAACTCGATGGGGACGCGCCGGACGGTGATCTCCGATTCGGTGACGATCGCCGCCGAGATGAGGCTCCACGCCTCGATCGGGTCCTCGGAGGGCGCGTAGTCGACGTCGGCGTCGAGGTCCTCGCGGCCGTGGACGGTGATCGTGGTGGTCCCGGCGCCGTTGATGCGGATGCCCAGGTGCTCCAGGTAGAAGCACAGGTCCTGGACCATGTAGTTGCAGGAGGCGTTGCGGATGACGGTGACGGCGGGGAACCTGGCGGCGGCCATGATCGCGTTCTCGGTGACGGTGTCCCCGCGCTCGGTCAGCACGATCGTGCCGGGCGGGTCGACCCGGTCCTTGACGGTGGCCCGGTACGCCCCCGCGGAGGTCTCCACCGACAGTCCGAAGCGGCGCAGCGCGACCATGTGCGGCTCGACGGTGCGGTCGCCGAGCTGGCAGCCGCCGGCGAACGGCAGCTCGAACTCGGGGTAGTCGTGCAGCAGCGGGCCCAGGAACATGATGATCGACCGGGTCCTGCGGGCCGCGTCGGCGTCGATGCGGGTCAGGTCGAGGCGCTCGGGCGGGGTCAGGCGCAGGTCCTGGCCGATCCACTCGTAGTGCACGCCCATCGAGGCGAGGACCCGCAGGATCCGGTTGACCTCCTCGATGCGGGCGACGCGCCGCAGCGTCGTGGTCCCGCGGTTGAGCAGGCTCGCGCACAGCAGCGCGACGCACGCGTTCTTGGAGGTCTTCACGTCGATCGACCCCGAGAGCATGGTGCCGCCGGTGACGCGCAGGTGCCTGGGGGCGTCGCCGCCCGCAGCGCTCTCGTAATCGGACATGCGGCCAGCGTAACGGAGACGAGTGTCCGAATAGGCCCGTTCGTGTTCGATGGACGCCGGGCTCAGCCGACCGGGTTGATGCCCTCGGCGGCCCTGATGCGCTCGTCGAGCAGCTCCATGACCGCCGCCACGGAGGGCCGCCTCGCCCCGCCGCGCAGCGTCACGGCCCGGAAGTGCCGGTAGGGCGTGTACGGCCCGCCGATCGGCACGCGCACTAGGTCGAGGTGGTGCGGCAGGTCCACCAGCCGCGGGATCAGGGCGACGCCCATGCGGTGGTCGACCATGATCGCGATGACCGGCCACTCGCGGGCCTCGCCGGTGACGGTGGGCCGGAACCCCGCGTTGGAGCACGCCGTCAGCACGTGACGGCGGTGGATCGACCCCGGCACGCCGATGATCCACGGCTCGCGCTCCAGGTCGCGCAGGTCCGCCTTGTCCTCGGCCGCCACCCAGTGGTCTGCGGGCACGACGAGGTCGAACGGGTCGTTGAACACCGTCTGGGAGTCGAAGCGGATGTCCTCGGGCGGCGGGTTGTCCGGGGTGGCCTCGACCAGCGCGAGGTCGGCCTCGCCGGCGAAGAGCAGGTCGAAGCTCTCGGACGCCTCGGCCTCGCGCAGGCGCAGCTCCAGTTTCGGGTAGCGGTCGCGGGCGGCGTCGACGAGCGGGGCGAGGAGGGTGGCGATGGCGGTGGGGAAGCCGCACAGGCGCAGGAGCCCGGACGGTTCGCCTTCGGTGGCCTGGAGTTCGGCCTCGGCCAGGCGCCACATGGCCTCGATGGCGTCGATGTGGGCGATGAGGATCTGCGCGGCCGAGGAGAGTCGCACGCCGCGTCCGACGGGTTCGAGGAGCGGGACGCCAAGATCTTTGGAGAGCAGGCGGATCTGCTGGGAGGCGGCGGAGGTGGACATGTGGAGGGCCTTGGCGGCGCCGGAGACGGTGCCGTGGTGCGCTATCGCCCGCAGGACGTGCAGACGCCGGAGGTCGATCACCTGTGGCCCCAATCCCTTTAGTCGTCGCTTCACGATGAGTTTCGCAAACCATCGTCACCCAAGTGTTGTAGCCCGGACGAATGGGACCTTAACCTCGATCGTGAGCGTGATGTCGGCGTGCTGTGCCGGCGAGTGGGCGCTCGACCCAAGACGATCCCCGACGCCTTTGTGAGGAGGCCGCCGCATGTCCGGCTCGCAAGCTTCGCCAGAGCAGGTCATGCCCTGCTGCCCGTACTGCGGTTGGCCCGACGATGATCCGGTGACGACCGTGTCCCGGCACACCGGGGCCACCGGCGCCACGATCTGGACGCGGTGCATCTGCGGGTCCCTCCAGATGCGCGTGCCCCGCGGCGGGGTCCTGGAGGTCTGCGCGCGGAGCAGACCGAGCGGCCACCCGGCCGCGACCCTGTAGCGCCCCTCCCGCACTCCCTTCCCTCTCCTTTCTGCTCGCGCCCGATACGGGCGCGGGTTCCTTCCTGCCTGCCGTCTTCGCGAAAAAGGGTTCATTCCAATGCACGACTTCGACGTCCGGATCTTCCTCCAGATCATCGGCGCGCTCCTGTACATCACCAACTTCCTGCTGCTCCAGACCCACCGCATCCACGCGACGAAGCCCGCGTCCCTGGGCCTGGTCATCTCGGCGTGCTCGATCCTGCTGACGGCGGCGATCATCGGCCACGACTGGGGCCTGATCCTCCTCGAAGGGACGTGGCTGTTCATGGTCACCACCACGCTCGTCATCCGCCAGCGCGCGGCGCGGCGGCGGTCGCTGCTGGAGCGGGAGGCGGCGGCTTCGGCGGTGCCTGCCCGTGCGGCCCTGGCGGAGCCGGTGGTGGTGCGGGAGGCGGAACTGGCCGGTGCGGCGGTGTTAGGGCCGGTTAGGCTCTGGGCGTGGTTATCCGAGTGCTCATCGCAGACGATCAGGAGATGGTCCGGGCCGGGTTCCGGGCCATCATCGACGCGCAGCCCGATATGGAGGTGGTCGCGGACGCGCCTGACGGTGTGGTGGCGGTGTCGGAGGCGCGGCGGTTGAAGCCGGACGTGTGCCTGTTCGACATCCGGATGCCGCGCCTGGACGGTTTGGAGGCGACGCGGACGCTGCTGGCGGGGGCGAACGGGACGGGGCCGCGGGTGGTGGTGGTGACGACGTTCGACACCGACGAGTACGTGTACGGTGCGCTGCGGTCGGGTGCGACGGGGTTCCTGCTCAAGGATTCGGGTCCGACGCTTTTGGTGGAGGCGGTGCGGGCGGCGGCGAGCGGGGAGTCCCTGGTGTCGCCGTCGGTGACGGTGCGTTTGCTGGAGCGGTTGAGCGAGCCGGTGAAGGACGGTTCGGCGGCGGTGCGGGTGCTGACCGAGCGGGAGTTGGACGTGGTGGAGCTGGTGGCGCGGGGGAAGACGAATGCGGAGATCGCGGGGACGCTGTTCGTGTCGGTGTCGACGGTGAAGACGCATCTGGAGGCGGTGCGGGCGAAGCTGCCGGCGCGCAACCGGGTGGAGATCGCGGCGTGGGCGTGGGAGCACGGCGTCGTCGGCTGATGCGGGGTCGGTTCTGATGCAGGGTTGTTCGTGATGCGCGGTCTGGCGGTCGAGGTGTCGGTGACGGAGTCGGTGGTGACTCGGTCGCGGTTCGTGTGCTCGCTGTACCGGGTGGCCTCGGATGCGGAGGCGCGGGAGCGGATCGCCTCGCACCGGCGTGAGTTCTGGGACGCCTCGCACAACTGCACGGCGTACGTGCTCGACGGGGGCCGGATCGCGCGGTCGAACGACGACGGCGAACCGGCCGGGACCGCCGGCCTCCCCATGCTCGAAGTGCTCCGCGGGCGCGACTTGACCGATGTCCTGGCGGTGGTGACCAGGTATTTCGGCGGCGTGAAGCTCGGCGCCGGCGGTCTGGTGCGCGCCTACGGTGGTGCGGTGTCGGCGGCGGTGGAGGCGGCCGGGACGGTCGAGCTCGACACCTGGCCGCGGCTGCTGGTCCGCGTCGACTACGCCACGGCCGGGAGCCTCGAAGGGCTGCTGCGGCTGCGGGAGGACGTGCGCCTGTTGGAGGTGTCGTTCACCGAGGTGGTGACGTTCGATCTCGCGTGTGCGGACGCGGAGCTGCTGGCGGCGTGGGTGGCGGGGCAGTCTGGTGGGACGGGTGAGGTGGAGCCGGCCGGGTCGGTGCGGGTGGAGCTGTAAGATCCGTGTTGTGACCGATAACAATGTGCTGTTGCCGAACCCCTTCATCCTTGAGCGCGCCGACCCGCAGATCCTGCGGCACGAGGACCGCTACTTCTTCACCGCGACCGTCCCGGCGTACGACCGGATCGTGCTGCGCGGGGCCGACACCCTTGCGGGCCTGCGCGAGGCGGCGGAGACGACGATCTGGGTCAAGCACCCCGAGGGTGCGATGGGGTCGCACATCTGGGCGCCGGAGCTGCACCGGGTCGGGGACGGCTGGTACGTGTACTTCGCGGCCGGGGAGGCCGACACGGACACCGGCGACGTGTGGAGGATCCGCATGTACGTCCTGGAGAACCTGAACGAGGACCCCCTGGCCGGGGAGTGGACCGAGAAGGGGCAGATCGCCACCCCGATCGACTCGTTCTCCCTGGACGCCACCACCTTCGCGCACGGGGGCCGCCAGTACCTGTGCTGGGCGCAGCACGACCCGGGCCTGGCGGGGTCGAACACGAGCCTGTTCCTCGCCGAGCTCGCCAACCCCTGGACGATCAAGGGCGACCCGGTCGAGATCTCGCGCCCCGAGCTCGACTGGGAGACGATCCGCTTCGCCGTCAACGAAGGCCCCTACGCCCTGGTCCGCAACGGGAAGGTCTTCATCACCTACTCCGCGTCGGGCACCGGCGCCGAGTACTGCGTGGGCCTGCTGTCGGCCGACGCCGAAGCGGACCTCCTCGACCCCGAGTCATGGTCCAAGAGCCCGGTCCCGGTCTTCACCACCAGCGCCGCCAACGGGATCTTCGGCCCGGGCCACAATGCGTTCACCGTCGACGAGGACGGGCGGGACCTCCTGGTCTTCCACGCCCGCGCCTACGAGGAGATCACCGGCGACCCCTTGGACAACCCCGACCGGCACTGCCGCGTGCAGCCGTTCGGCTGGCGTGAGGACGGCACCCCCGATTTCGGTGCGCCCCTGCCCGAAACCGCGGCCTAGGCGCGTCGGCCGGTCGGCCGAGGCGCGGGCGGTCCCTTGGGGACTACGGTGAGGGTCCCACCCCCATTGGAGGCCCCATGAAAGCCGTCGTCCAGGACCGGTTCGGCCCGCCCGAGCAGGTCCTCCGTCTCACCGACACCGACCGGCCCGAGCCGGGCCCCGGCGAGGTCCTCGTCCGCCTCCGGGCCACCAGCGTCAACACGCCCGACTGGATCGCCGTCGCCGGCGTCCCCTACGTGCTGCGCCTGTCCACCCGCGCCAAAGGCGCGATCCGCGGCACCGACATCGCCGGCACGGTCGAAGCCCTCGGCGACGGCGTCACCGGCCTCGCGGTCGGCGACGCGGTGTTCGGCAGCAAGTGGGGCAAGGGCTTCACCGGGGCCGGGACGTTCGCCGAGTACACCGTCACCACCGCCGCCCAGCTCATCCCCAAACCCGAATCAATCTCCTTCACCGACGCCGCGGCCGCGGTCATGTCCGGCCTGACCGCCCACGCCGCCGTCGTCGACGCCTTCCCGACCGGACCCGGCACCCGCCTGCTCGTCAACGGCGCCTCCGGCGGCGTCGGCACCTTCGCGATCCAGATCGCCAAGCACCGCGGCGCCCACGTCACCGCCGTCTGCGGCCCGGGGAACCTCGACCTCGTCAAAGAACTCGGCGCCGACCGCGCCATCGACTACACGGCCACCGACTTCACCACCGAACCCGACCGGTACGACGCGATCCTCGACAACGTCCTCAACCACCCGCCCCGCCGCGCCTTCCGCGCCCTCGCCCCCGGCGGCGTCTACCTGCCCAACAGCATCGGCAACTCCGGCGGCCTCCTCGCCGGCCTCGCCAAGATGGCCAGCGCGACCCTCCTCGGCGCGATGGGCCGCGCAACCGTCCGCACCGTCGACGGCAACTTCACGCCCGAGCGCCTGGCCGCGGTCGCCGCCCTCCTCGAAACCGGCGCCGTCACACCCGTCATCGACCGCGTCTACCCCCTGGAGGAGACCGCGGCCGCGGTGGCGCACATGTACTCCCACCGCGCCCGCGGCAACATCGTCATCGAGATGGGGGACTAGATCCTGGTCTCCCAGTAGTTCTCGCTGATGATCCAGCCGTTCGTCCACTCCCAGGCGAAGCGCCAGCGGATGAGATGGCCCTCGGCGAGGTCCTTGTTGCACCCCGTCCACGCCTTGGCGGTGCCGAGGTCGTCGATGCACTTCCCGGCCCGGGCCGAGTCCAGGTCGTCCCAGTACACGGCCACCGAGTAGCCGTCGGTGCGGTTGTCCTTGCGCCGTAGGGCTGGACGCACGCCTCCCCGGCGCCGAAGACGTAGGTGTCGATGGTGCACTCCCGTGCGGCGGAGTACCAGTCGAGGTTCACCGCGTAGTTGATCTCGTACGCCGCGGCCGGGGAGGCGGTCGCGATCACGATCCCGAACGCCATGACGAGCGTCCCGAGCACTGCGGCAATGCGCTTGCGCATCTGCCCTCCTGAAAGGTGAGAGGTCGCCCCGCCCGATCGGGCGGGCACCGCCCTCATCCTTCCAGAAACCGAGCACAACAGACCCCGGCCGGAGGCGAGCATTCCTGCGCCCCAGCGAGTCTCGGCTCAGTCCCCGGTGTCGCGGCGCAGCCGCTTGGTCTGCGAGCGGCGCTTCTTGTCCTCCAGGCGGCGCCGCTTCTGCCCCTTCGACGGCTTCGTCGCCCGCCGCGCCGGCGGCGGGGCCGCGATCGCACGCCGCATCAGCTCACCGAGCCGCTCGGCCGCGGCCTCCCGGTTGCGCAACTGCGACCGGAACTCCGACGCCGCGATCACCACCGTCCCCTCCACCACGCGCGAACCCAGGCGCGCCAGCGCCCGCTCGACCAAAGCGGGCGGGAACGCCGTCGTAGCAGCGAGGTCGAAGACGAGTTCGACGCGCGAGTCGGTGGTGTTGACGCCCTGCCCGCCCGGCCCTGAGGAGCGGGAGAACCGCCAGCGCAGCTCGGCGTCGGGGATCGCGTACTGGTCGGTGACGGTGACGGGCATCGTGGTGCTTTCAGGCTTCGAGTGCGGTGCGGGCCCAGCGGACGAGCATCGCGAAGATCGGGCGGCGCCGCTCCAGGACCGCGTGGTCCTCGGCGGTGTCGTAGTCGGCGCTGGCGACGGTCTTGCCCGCGGCGAGGCGCTGGAGCATCGCGGGGGCGAGCCAACAGTACTTGGCGGCCCCGGCGGCCGCGACGGCTTTTCGCACCGCGGCCTCCTCCCGGAACCCGGCACTGCCAAGCCCCTCCAGGTACGCGCCGATGAGCGCGGCCTCCGCCTCGTCCAGGCGGTCGACGGGCTGGTGCCCGTCGAAGAACGTGTCGGCGACCAGGTTCGCCAGGTCCTCGCCGATCGCCCCTTGCCCGGTGAACGACCAGTCGAACAGCGCGAACTCGCCACCGGGCCGCTGGTAGAGGTTCATCGGCCACACGTCCAGGTGGCACACCGTCTGCGGCGCCGCCTCAGTGAGCGCGAACAGGTCGCCGCGCCGCTCCCACACGACCCGCAGCCCTTCCCGCAGATCCTCGGGCCAGTGCGCGGCCGCGACCGGCAGGTCCCAGTCCACGGGCCCGAAGTCGCGCCTGCCGGCGTACTGGCGCAAGAACCCCCGCGAATGCCACTCCGACTCCGCCACCTCGCGGCCCTGGACGGCCCCGAGCCGCCGCGCGAACTCGGCGAGGTTCTCGACGCTCAACTCCCGGCCCGGCACGCCCTCGACGTGTTCGAGCCACAGCTCCAGGCTCCCGTCGGCCCGCTCCCCGGCCGCCAGCAACCCCGGCGCCCCGATCCCGGCCTCGCGCCCATAGGAGCCGGCGAACCCGCTCGCATAGGCCAGGTACTCGCGCCGCCAGTAGTTCCAATGCCGCGCATCATCCGACGCCTGCCAGTGCGCGAACCCGCCCCCGCCGGCCGTCAGATGCTTGAGCACCGCCTTCCCGCCAGACCCGGTGACCGCCCAGATCCCGCCGGTCGCCTGGTTCCCGGTGTTGTGCGCCAACGCAGCAGCGGTATGGACGTCCCCGACGGGGGAGAAGCGAGGGTCATCGAGCACGCCGACGATTATGCCAGCGCCCCATGCGTCTCACGAGTCGAGGAGTTCGCCCATCCAGTCGCTCACCGCGCCGGTGTTGCGGGGCGGTCCGTCGCCGGTCCCGTCGCTGGAGCACCGGTCGGTGGTGTCGGTGTCGCAGGTGCGGAGGTCGACGGCGACCGCGGTGCGCAGCGGCTGCGGTCCGGCGCTGGCGGCGTTGAACTGCGCCCACCGCGACAGCGGCACCGGGCCGGTCGCGGTGAACGGTTCGGCGGCGGCGACGTCCCCGCCGGTCCCGGTGCCGACCGGGACGCATGCGGGCAGGAGCAGCCGGTCCTCGGCCGGGAACGCCGCGGTCTGCGAGTGCGTGGTCTCGGTCGATCGCGTGTGCTCGGCGGGGTCGGCGTAGCGGTCGGTGAGGTGGAGGTCGTCCAGGCGCAGCGTCAGGCCCGGATCGGTGCCGCATTCGGGCGGCAGGGCGTCCTGGGGCCACCACGAGTTGGGGCCCCACAGGCCGGACTCGTTCGCGTCGCCGGTGTCGAATCCGAGCCCGTAGTAGTCGACCATGGGGGTCGCGGCGGGGTCGAGGTTGGCGGTCTGGGTGAGGAACAGGTGGTCGGCCCTCCACCCGTCTTCGTCGTCCTTGCCGAGGAAGGCCGCCATGTCGGGCGGGCCGTGCCGGTCGCCGCGGACGCAGGACTGGAGCAGCACCGGGGCGCCTCCGGTGGTGATGCGGGCGTTCAGGCAGTGGGGTCCGCCCTCGGTGGCCGTCTCGGCGGCGACCGCGAAGCGCAGGCCGGTGCCGAAGGCGTCCTCGTAGGACTCGAAGCGGACGGCGGTGACGGCGAGGTCGGCCTCCCACACCAGGTCGATGACCGCTCCGGTGGCTGTGAGCTGTGCCGAGCCGCCGCGGTCGTCGATGCCGTCGCCGAGCCCGGCCGCCTCGGCGGGCGGTGCGGCGGCGAGATCGGCCGCGTCCCAGTCTGACCGGTCGCTCGCGGTCGGCACGAGGCCGCGGGCGGTCTGGGACAGGTCGTTCCAGAAGACCGCGGCCAGCGCGACCGCCAGGGCGGCGAGGGCCGCGATCCACTTCGTCCGCACCGGGAACCGGTCGAGGGCAAGGAGAGGGGGCACGCCGTGGATGCTACCGGCGAACCGGCCCGGCCGGGGTGCGGCAAAGGTCGTGCCGGCCGCCGACCGGCACGGCCTTCCGCGAAGGCTATGCCTGGTCGGAGAAGTCCTGGATGGTGATGGCGACGGTGCCGGTCTCGTCGGAGGCGTCGAGGTCGACGGTGAAGTGCATGGTCCAGTCGCGGTCGCCGGCGGGGTCGTCGATGGTCTGGCGGACGGTCCAGGTGCGGCCGTCCTTGGCGATGTCGAGGAATTCGCCGCCGCGGGCGGGGCCGGCGGTGCCGATGTCGTCGTGGGCGGCGAAGTACGCCTCCAGGGCGGTGTCCCATTTGGAGACGGGCCAGCCGGTCTCCAGGGCGGCGAGGTCGGCGGGGCGGTCGGCGGCGGCGAGTTCGACGTGGCGGAACGCGGCGTTGCGGACGGCGATGGTGAAGGCCCGCTCGTTGTCGGTGAACGCCCGGGCAGGGCGCCCGGTGTCGAGGTCACCGTCGTCGTCGGCGGGGTTGGTCAGCTGCTCCCACTCGTTGATCAGCGAGGAGTCGGTCTGGCGGATCGTCTCGCCGAGCCACGCGGTGAGGTCGTCGAGCTCGGGGCCGCCGGTGTCCTCGGGGAGGGTCTGGACGAGCGCCTTGTACGCGCTCGACAGGTACCGCAGGAGCAGGCCCTCGGCGCGGGGGAGGCTGTAGAGGGCGATGTACTCGCCGAAGCTCATGCGGCCCTCCCAGATCTCGCGGAGGATCGACTTGGGTTCGAGCTGGTAGTCCGCGGCCCACGGGTGGCCGGTCTTGTACGCGTCGAACGCCTCGTCCAGCAGCTCCGCCAAAGGCTTCGGGTAGTCGACTTCGGCGTCTTCGAGCTGGTTCATGCGGTCGTAGTAGTCCAGGCCGTCGGCCTTCATCGCGTTGATGGCCTCGCCCTTGGCCTTGCTGCGCTGCGCGGCCAGGATCTGCCCGGGGCCCTCCAGGGTGGCTTCGACGATGGAGACGACGTCCATCGGGTAGTCCTCGCCGTCCTTGTCCAGCAGCTCCAGGGCCGCGAGGGCGAACGGGGCGAGGGGCTGGTTCAACGCGAAGTGGTCGGGCAGGTCGACGGTGAGTTTGACGGTGCCGCCGTCGATGACGATGATCCCCGCGTCCCGCAGCGTGCGGGCGATCGTCAGAGCGGTGCGGGCCATCTTCAACTGGGTGGCGCGGTCGGCGTGGGAGTCCTCGATCAGGGTGCGCACGTGCGTGAAGGTGTCGCCGCCGCGGCCCAGGAGGTTGATGAGCATCGCGTGGGTCATGCGCATGCGGGAGACGAGCGCCTCGGGCGGGGCCTCCGACAATCCCAGGAACGTCTCCTCGGACCAGCCGACGAAGCCCTCGGGGGGCTTCTTCTTCGCCATCTTCTTGCGCTTCTTGGGGTCGAGGCCGAACTTCTGCTGGGCCTTCTCGTTCTCGATGACGTGCTCGGGGGCCTGGCAGACCACGAACCCCTCGGTGTCGAACCCGGCCCGGCCGGCGCGGCCGGCGATCTGGTGGAACTCGCGCGCACGCAGGCGCCGGGTGCGGCGCCCGTCGTACTTCGTCAGCCCGGTGAAGACGACGGTGCGGATGGGGACGTTGATGCCCACGCCGAGCGTGTCGGTGCCGCAGATGACCTTCAGCAGGCCCTGCTGGGCGAGGCGCTCGACCAGGCGCCGGTACTTCGGCAGCATCCCCGCGTGGTGGACCCCGATCCCCGAGCGCACGAGGCGGGCGAGGGTCTGCCCGAACTTCGTGGTGAACCGGAACCCGCCAAGCGCGGCACTGATCGCGGCCTTGGCGTCCTTGTCCACCAGGTTCAAGCTGGCGAGCGCCTGCGCCGTCTCCAGTGCGGCGGCCTGCGTGAAGTGCACGATGTACGCGGGGGCCTTCTCGGACTTGACGATGATCTCGACGGTCTCGTGCAAAGGCGTCTTGCGGTACTCGTAGTGCAGCGGGACGGGGCGGGTCGCGGAGGCGACGAGGGCGGTCTCGCGGCCGGTGCGCCGCGTCAGGTCCTCCTCGAAGAACGCCGTGTCGCCCAAGGTCGCGGACATGAGCGTGAACTGCGCCCGGTGGAGTTCGAGGAGCGGGACCTGCCAGGCCCAGCCGCGGTCGGGTTCGGCGTAGAAGTGGAACTCGTCGGCCACCACCGAATCGCAGTCCAGGCCGGAGCCTTCGCGCAGGGCGAGGTTGGCGAGGATCTCGGCGGTGCAGCAGATCAGGGGCGCGTCGGGGTTGACGGCGGCGTCGCCGGTGAGCATCCCGACGTTCTCGTGCCCGAACTGCTCGCACAGCTCGAAGAACTTCTCCGACACCAGGGCCTTGATCGGCGCGGTGTAGAACGAGGTCCGCTGGTTGGCGAGGGCGTTGAAGTGCGCGGCGGCGGCGATGAGCGACTTGCCCGACCCGGTCGGGGTCGCGACGATGACGTTCTGCCCGGTGCAGATCGCCAGCAGGGCCTCTTCCTGGTGCTCGTACAAGGCGATGCCCGAATCCTCCGCCCACTGGGCGAAGGCGGCGTACACGTCGTCGGGTTCCGGTCGGTCGGTCCCGGGCAGGTAGTCGATGAGGCTCACGTGTACCAATGGTGCCCGCACCCGCAAGGCCGGGGCAAACCGGGCCCGCTAGTGGTCGTAGGTGACCAGTACCGGAGCGTGGTCGGACCACCGCTGGTCGTGCGCCGCGGCCCGGTCCACCCACGCCTTGGTCGCCTTCGCCGCGAGCCCGGCGGTGGCGACGTGCAGGTCGATGCGCCAGCCCGCGTCGTTGTCGAACGCCCGCCCCCGGTACGACCACCACGAGTACGGCCCCTCCACCCCCGGGTGCAGGGCGCGGACGACGTCGACGAACCCGCGGGTGCCGTACACGTCGGTCAGCCACGCCCGCTCCTCGGGCAGGAACCCGGCGGTCTTCTTGTTCGACTTCCAATTCTTCAGGTCCGCTTCGGCGTGGGCGATGTTCCAGTCCCCGCACACCAGGTACTCCCGCCCCAGGCCCGCCGCTTTCGCCGCGGCGGTGACGAGGTAGTCGGCGAAGGCGCCCATGAACCGCTCCTTCTCCTCCTGCCTGGGCGTGTCCGTCTCACCCGAGGGCAGATACAGCGACGCCACCGTCAACCCCGGCAGGTCGACCTCCGCGTACCGCCCGGACCCGTCGAACTCGGTCGACCCGAACCCGATCCGCGACGCCTCCGGCGCCTGGCGGGTGAGGACCGCCACGCCCGCGCGGCCCTTCGCCGTCAACGACGGCGCCAGCACCCAGTGCCAGCCCCCGGCCTCCGCGGCCTCGGCGGGAATCTGCGCCTCGTCGGCGCGGACCTCCTGAAGCAGCACCACGTCCGCTTCGACATTCGTGAGCCATTCGACCAGGCCCTTCTTGGCGGCGGCCCGGACTCCGTTGACGTTGGCGGTGGCGATGGTGCGCATGCGCCCACCCTAACGCGCCCCACCGACCCTCCCCGGCATCGCCGCGAGACCCACGCCTGGCGCGGCCGGGACGGACCCGGACCGGACGCGAGGACCCCATAGACTACGGGGCATGACACAGGTGGCGGGCCGCGAGCGAGCGCCCTGGGGCGGACGTACATGGGCGCGCTGGGCCGTGGCCGGCCTCGCCGCGGCGGCCGCCGCACTGGCCCTGCCCCAACCCGCCCAAGCGTTTGAGGAACCGGAGGCCGCCGGGATCGTCATCGTCGGCGTCCCCGGCCTCACCTGGTCCGACATCGACGAGAGCGTCACCCCGAACCTGTGGGACCTGGCCGACCAGGGCGCCTCGGCGGCGATGAGCGTGCGCACCCTCGGCTCGTGGACGTGCCCCGAAGCCGGATGGATCTCCCTGGGCGCCGGCGAGCGGGCCGGCGGGGTCGCCCCCCGCGACGCCCAGTGCTCGGCCCAGTCCAGCCTCCAGCCGCCCGCCGACACCGGCGAGGGGTGGACCGTCGAAGGCTGGGACGCCTTCATCGAAGCCAACAGCGCCTTCAACTACGGCGCGCGCCTGGGCTCCCTGGCCGACGCGCTCGCCGAAGCCGCCCTCCAGCAGGAGGCCGCCGCGGCCGAAGCCGAGGCCGAAGGCGAAAGCGCCCCTGAAATGAACCCGGGGTCGTGCGTGGCCGGGATCGGGAACGGCGCCGCCCTCGCCGCCGCCGACACCGAAGGCCGCATCGCCTACTGGGCGCCGGGCCTGGAATCCCTCCCCGAAGCCATGGCCGCGTGCGACGTCGTGATCGTCGACCCCGGCGTCGTCGTCGGCGACACCGCCGACCACGCCCCCGACACCACCACCGACTACGACCAGCTCGGCGAGGACGACACCGAAGTCGGCACCGAAGAAACGAGCCCGGTCGAGGACGCCGGGGAGATCGAACCCGAGGCCGACCCCGTCCGCGCCGCCGCCGCCCAGCAGGCCGACACCGCCGTCGCCGAGGTCCGCGACGCCCTCCCCGAGGACTGGCGGCTCATCGTCGCCGGCATCTCCGACGCCTCGGCGCCCTCCTCGCTCCACCCGGTCCTCTACACCGGGCCCGGCGTCGAACGGGGCGAACTCACCTCCTCCACGACCGGCCGCGACGGCTACATCCAGCTCACCGACCTGACCGCGACCGCCCTCGCCGTCGTCGGCGCCGACATCCCCGCCACCGTCGCCGGCGCCCCCGTCGCCGTCCGCCCCGACGAGGGCCACACCGCCGCCGGCGCGGTCGCCAAAGGCACCGACGAGACCGCCGCGTCCGCGGCGAACGCCGACGTGTCCCCGAACTTCTACTGGAGCCTGTCCTTCACCGGCGTGCTCGTCATGTTCCTCGCCGCGCACTACACCGCCGGGAAAGACCGGTTCCGGCGCACCGCCCGCACGGTCCTGATCGCGTTCTCCACCGTCCCGGTCGCCGCGCTCATCGCCGGCATCCCCCCGTGGTGGCGCGCCGACCACCCCAAGCTCGCGTTCTGGGGCCTCATCGCCGCCGGCGTCATCATCCTCACCACCGCCGTGTCGCTGCCGTGGACGCGCCAGGGCGTGCGCCCGGTGCTCATCATCGCCGGCGTCTGCGCCGGACTGATCGCCGTCGACCAGATCTCCGGCGCCACCTGGCCCCTGCACACCCCCATGGGCTACACCGCCCAAGCCGGCGCCCGCTTCACCGGGCTCGGGAACTACGCGTTCAGCGTCTTCGCCGCCGCGATCCTCCTCCTCGTCTGCTTCATCCCCTGGAGAGGCCGCACCCGCGTCTGGGGACCCCTCGCCATCGGCGTCTGCTCGGTGATCATCGTCGGCGCCCCGATGCTGGGCCGCGACATGGGCGGCACCCTCACCCTCGTCGCCGCCGGCATCCTGTGCTGCCTGAAACTGTGGGGCCGGCGCCTGTCCCTGGGGTCGCTGGCGCTCGCCGGCGGCATCGCGTTCGCCGTGTTCGCCGTCGGCGGCATCCTCGACTACCTGCGGCCCGAAGAGGACCAGACCCACCTGGGCCGGTTCGTCGGCTCCGTCCTCGACGGCTCCGCCCAGCTCATCCTCATCCGCAAGGCCCGCGCCGCCCTGGGCACCATCGACGAGTCCATGGCGTTCATCTCCTTCGCCGCGCTCATCGCCGCCGTCCTCATCTGGCGCGTCCGCGCCCCCATCCGCACGAGTCCCGTCGCCGCCGCCGTCGTCGGCCTGACCACCGTCGCCGTCATCGGCGGCCTGGTCAACGACTCCGGCATGGCCATCCCCGGGTTCACCGCCGCCCTCGGCTTCGGCCTCCTCGCCGTCGCCGTCGGCCCCCGCCCCGACACCCCCGCCCCGATCGAAGCCGAGGAAGCGACAAAAGCCCCGGCAGCGACCTAAGTCGCGCCCCGCACCCCCGGTCCGCCCGGTCACTGACCGCAGCGGGGTAGGGTGTGGCGCATGCGCGTGGCCACCTGGAACATCAACTCGCTCAAAGCACGACTGGAGCGGGTCCTGGCCTGGCTCGCCAGCGCCGACGCCGACGTGGTGTGCCTCCAGGAACTCAAGTGCGCCACCGCCGACGTCCCCGTCGAGGCGTTCAAGACCGCCGGGTACGACGTCGCCGCCTGGGGGACCGGGCGCTGGAACGGCGTCGCCATCCTCTCCCGCGTCGGCCTGGCCGACGTCCGCGAAGGCATCGCCGGGCAGCCGGACTTCGACGGCCAGGCCGAACCCCGCGCCCTGACCGCCACCTGCGGGGGCGTGCGGGTCCAGACGCTGTACATCCCCAACGGCCGCGACACCGCCGACGCGCACTTCCCCTACAAGCTCGCGTTCCTCCAGGCCCTCGCCGCCGACGCCGCATCAGACGCCGCCGCCGACCTGCCGTTCGCGGCCATGGGCGACTACAACATCTGCCCCACCGACGACGACATCTGGGACGTCGACGAATGGACCGGCACCACCCACATCACCCCCGCCGAACGCGAAGCGCTCGACGCGGTCAAGGCCGCCGGGCTCGCCGACGTCTTCCCCCGCGCCCTCAAATACGATCGCCCGTTCACGTTCTGGGACTACCGCAACCTCGACTTCCCCAAGAACCGCGGCATGCGCATCGACCTCGCGCTCGCCAACCCCGCGTTCACCGCGGCCGTCACCGACGCGTTCGTCGACCGCAACGAACGCAAAGGCAAAGGCGCCTCCGACCACGCACCCCTGGTGATCGACCTCGACCTGTAACACCCGACCGCGCGGCCACCCCACCAGACCACGAGCCGCGCCCGAACCGCCGGAAGGGCTGACCTCCACCCGTGCGCCACAAGATCCTCTCCGCGCTGCTGCTCGTCGCGCTCCTCGCGCTGATCCCCGCACCCGCCGCGGCCGAACCCGACGAGGAGACCCTCGAAGCCGACCTCGCCGAGGCCATCGCCGCCGTCAACGACGCCCAAGGGGCCGTCGACGAGGCCAACGCCCGCGCCGCCGACCTCGCCACCCAGATCGCCGACACCCAGGCGCGCTTCGACGAGCTCCAGACCGCGCTCAACGACTACGCGCTCTACCTCCACACCGAAGGCGACCTCCAGCAGACCAACGCGATCCTCTCCTCCACCGACACCCAGGACCTCATCGACGCCATGACGTTCACCGGGTTCCTCGGCGACGAACGCGCCGCACTGCTCAACGACGCCGGGGACCTCCTCACCCAGCTCGAAGCCGAGCAGGCCGCCCACGCCGACACCGTCGAAGAGGCCGCGCAGGCCCTCGACGACGCCGAGAAAGCCCAGGAAGACCTCGAAGAGCAGCTCGACGAGCTCCGCGCCGAAGAAGCGTCGGGCCCCGGCTCGGACGGCGGCGCCCCCGCCGCGGAGTCCTACGACGGCGGCGACGGCGGCTGCACCGAGGACGACCCCACCACCTCCGGGTGCCTGACCCCCCGCACCCTCCACATGTACAACGAGACCAAAGAGGCCGGCTTCGACCACTACGTCTCCTGCTACCGCTCCGGGGGCTCGGGCGAGCACCCGCTGGGGCGCGCCTGCGACTGGGCCGCCGACGCCTCCGGGTTCCAGAACTCCGACGCCTCGGGCGACGACAAGGCCTACGGCGACCAGCTCGCGTCCTGGTACGTCAACAACGCCGACGCCCTCGGCGTCGAATACGTCATCTGGTACCGCCAGTTCTGGTCCCCGGGCTCGGGTTGGCGCTCCTACTCCGGGCAGGACGGCACCCCCGCCGGCGACCACACCAACCACGTCCACGTGTCCATGCAATAAGAGGGAGCCGTCATGACCGACCTCAGGCACCAGTACCTCGCCGCGGCCGCCACCGCGCTCGCCCTCCTGGACACCGACGCCGTCGCCGACCACTGGAGCGAGCCCTCGGCGCTCGAAGGGTTCACCGTCGGCGGCCTCGCCGCGCACCTGGCCGCCCAGATCACCGGCGTCCCCCACGCCCTCGACGCCGACCACGCCGGCAAGGAGGTCATCGGCCTCCACGACCACTACGCGCGCGCCGCCTGGCTGGCCGCCGACATCGACAACGACTACAACACCGCCATCCGCGACGGCGGCGAGAAAGCCGCCATCGGCGGCCACGGCGCAGTCCTGGCCGACACCACCGCCGCCCTGGAGCGCCTGACCGGGACCCTCCCGGGCCTCAAAGGCACCCTCACCACCGGCAATCCGCGCTGGCCCTACGCCACGACCCTCGACGACTTCCTGACCACGCGGATCCTCGAACTCGTCGTCCACGCCGACGACCTCGCCTACTCCACCGGCCTGGACACCCCCGCCTTCGACACCGAGGCGTTCGCGACCGCGACCGGGCTGCTCGCCCACCTGGCCGCGGCCCGCCACGGCCAGGCCGCGCTCGTGCGCGCCCTCGCCCGGACCGAGCGCGCCCCGGGGACCATCAGCGGCCTGTGACACGGCGCGTGCGTATATGAGGCGGACACGCGCCGCGGCCGGGTAGGGTCGCGGCCATGGTCTCCCCGCCGATCCCGACGGTCCGACGCGGCCTGTTCGCCGCCGCATGGCTGCTGGTGGTCCTCGCCGGACTCATCGGCGCCGTCTGGGGCGTCGCGTGGGCCCTCGAAGGCGGCCCCCAGCCCTCCGCGAACGCCGTCGAGCAGGCCGTCCACATCGAGCTGCCCGAGGGCACGGAGGTCCTGGACGCCGACCTGACCCAGGCCCAGCCGCCCACCCCCGGCGACCGGGCCGAGGCCACCGTGTCGGTCCCGGCCGAGTCGTTCGGGGAGTTCATCGACGCCAACGGCATGGACGCCCCGCTCGTGGCGGGCGTGACGCCGGCCGGGACCGCCTCGGGCGTCATCCCGGCCGGGTGCACCGACGAGGTCTGCTACTCGGCGACCATCGTCGTCACCGACGAGGCCGTCGAAGTCAACCTCACCGTCACTCTGCTTTAGGCGAAGAGGGCGGGTTCGCCGCGCTCCAGGCCCAGCAGCCACTCCTTGCGCCACAGCCCGCCCGCATACCCCGTGAGCTTGCCGTTGGAGCCGATGACCCGGTGGCAGGGGACGACGATCGCGATCGGGTTGCGCCCGTTCGCCAGCCCCACCGCCCGCACCGCCTTCGGGTCCCCGAGCCGCTGCGCCACATCCAGGTACGACCAGGTCTCGCCGTAGGGGATCTGGACCAGTTCGGCCCACACCCGGTGCTGGAACCCCGTCCCCTCCGCGGCCAGCGGCAGGTCGAAGTCCTTCAGCTCGCCCGCGAAGTAGGCCAGGAGCTGCTCCTCGGCCGCGTCCAGGACGGGCGTGTGCTCCTCGGGGCCCCAGGCGTCCTTCATCTCCTCCACGCCCATGTGGACGTAGGTGAGTCCGTCTTCGACCGCCGAGACCGCCATCAGTCCCAGCGGGGACTCGAACTTCACATGCCTCGCATCGGTGCGCATCATGCGCTCGCCTTCTCTCGTTCGTCACTGTCGTCGTCGGGTATGCGGTTCGTCGGGTGCTCGCTGCTGGCCCACAAATACTGGACCGCGTAGGCGCGCCAGGGCCGCCACGCCTGCGAGCGCGCTTCCAGGGCCTTGCCGGCGCCGAGGCCGAGCGCCTCGGCGCCTTTGATGACGCCGAGGTCTTTGACGGGGAACGCGTCGGGGTCGCCGAGGGCGCGCATGGCGACCATCTCGATCGTCCACGGCCCCACCCCCGGCACCGCCGCCAACTGCGCCCGAGCGGCCGCCCAGTCCGCACCCGGCCCCAGCTCCACGTCCCCGCCCGCCAACGCCCCCGCCAGAGCGAGCACCGTGCGCTTGCGGGTCCCGGGCATGGGCAGGTGCGCCGGGTCGGCCTCGGCCAACACGGCAGGCTCAGGGAACAACCTGGTGAGTCCGCCTTCGGGGTCGTCGACGTGTTCCCCGTACCGCTCGGCCAGTCGCGCGGCGACCGTCGCGGCCGAGGCGGTGGAGATCTGCTGGCCGATGACGGCCCGGATCGCGTACTCGGCCGCATCCGCCTTCCGCGGCACCCGCCGCCCCGGGGTCTTCGCGACCAGGGGCGCGAGCGCCTCATCCCCGCCGAGGGCCTCCATGGGGGCGTGCGGGTCGGCGTCGAGGTCGAGCATCCGCCGACACCTGGCCACCGCAGCGGTGACGTCCCGCAGGTCCGCTACCCGCAACCGGGCCTCGACGTACCCGGGCCCCGGTCTGAGGGCCGCGATCCCCGGCCCGCCGGGCAGGCGCAGGGTCCGCCGGTAGGCGCCGTCCCGCCACTCCTCGACCCCGGGGGCGCTGGCGGCGGCGAGGTGGCCGAACAGGTTCGAGGGTTCGAAGGGCTCGCGGTAGGCCAGGCGCAGCGAGATCGCCCCGCCCCCCGCGGGCCTGGTTTTCGTCTTGGCGCGCAGTTCGGTGGGGGAGCAGGCGAAGACCTCGGCGACGACGCGGTTGAACGCCCGGATGGAGGAGAACCCGGCGGCGAAGGCGACCTGCCCCATCGGCAGGTCGGTCGACTCGATCAGCGTCCTGGCCACCTGGGCCCTTTGGGCACGGGCCAGCGCGGCCGGCCCGGCCCCGACCTCGGCGATCAACAGCCGCTCCAGTTGGCGGAGCGAGTAGCCGAGGCGCTGGGCGAGTCCGGCGGCGCCGTCGCGGTCGACGACGCCTTCGCCGATCAGCCGCATCGCCCGCGCGCACACGTCCGAGCGCCAGTCCCAGGCCGGTGACCCGGGGGAGGCGTCGGGCCGGCAGCGTTTGCACGCCCGGTACCCGGCCTCCTGGGCGGCCGCGGCCGAAGCGTAGAAGCGCTGGTGTTCGCGCTTGGGTTTGACCGCCGGGCACGAGGGTCGGCAGTAGATGCGGGTGGAGGTGACCGCCAGGAACACCCAGCCGTCGAAGCGGGCGTCGCGTCCGGCGACGGCGGCCTGCAGCTGCTCCTCGTTGCCAAGTATTTGAAGATCGGCCATAGGTACTAGCGTGCCTGCCGGGTACGACAACGGCTAGCCAGAAATCGACATCACGATTCGGGCAGCTGGAGCCGGTCGACCGCCTCGCGGGACCTGCGCGCGGGGCGGCGGTCGTAGCGGGCGGTGGTCGCGGGGGAGGCGTGCCCGACCAGGGACTGGGTGATGGCGAGGTCGACGCCGGCGTCGAGGAGCTCGCCGATGAAGGTGCGGCGGAAGTCGTGGGGGGTGTGGCGGCGCTGCCCGGCCTCGACCAGGCGCTTCGTGAGCAGGTCGGCGATGGCCTGGCCGGTCATGCCCGAGAGCTGGTTCCCGTTGAGCTTCAACTTCCCGGCCTTGTTGATCGGGCAGAACAGGGCCCCGGGGGTGTTGCCGCGCACGGCCATCCACCGCTCGATCCGCGCCTGCGCGGCTTCGGTGACGTACACGGCGCGTTCCTTGTTGCCCTTGCCGACGATGCGGATGGCGCGCTCGGCCTTGTCGTAGTCGACCAGCCGCATCGAAGCGATCTCACTGCGGCGGCATCCGGTGGAGTACAACGTGGCGAGGACGGCGGCGTCGCGGGCGCCGGCGGGCCCGGGGTCGGCGTCGCACGCGTACAACGCGGCCCCGAGGGCTTCGCCGTCGACCTGCTGGCCGACCGGGAGCCTTTGGGCTTTGACCGGTTGCAGGTCGCAGGCTCTCTGGTAGTCATCGGCGGCCATCAGGTCGAGCCGCCACGCCTCCTTCAACACCCGCCTGAGCGCCGCGAGGTGCTTGTTCACATAGGCCCCCGACCAGCCGGCGTCGATCATGGCCGCCCGCAGCCGGGAGGTGTGCTCGTAGCGCAGCAGGTGCCACGGCTGGCCCTCACCGGTCGTGCTCGCGTCACCGGAGAGGAGCTGGGCGATGCGGTCGAGGCACCCGCGCATGGTCCGCCGCGACTCGGCCGACCCGAGCGAGTCCAGATAGGCCCGGTACGGGTCGGCGCCCGGGGAGACGACGACGGTGCGGTCGCTCCAGTCGATGCCCGTCAAAGAGTTCCCTGCCGCCCCGCTGCCTGCCATGGACCCCACCCTAAACGACCGGTCCGACACGCGGGCCGGGCCCGGCGGCAAGCGCTCTGCGCCCGGTAAGGCCCGGCTCACCAGAGTGGACCGGCTGCGGCATGGGAGGATCGGGCCATGAGCTCGGGCTTCCACACCACGACCATCGAAGTCCACACCGGACGGCGCGAGTCGATCCGCAACCTCACGGGCGAATGCGAGGGCTTCCTGTCCTCCATCGGCGCCCGCGAGGGCCTGCTGAACGTGTTCGTCCCGCACGCGACGGCCGGGATCGCAGTGATCGAGACCGGCGCGGGCTCGGACGAGGACCTCCTGGACGCGCTCGGGGAGCTCCTGCCGCGCACCGACCGGTGGCGCCACCAGCACGGCTCGATCGGCCACGGCAGGGACCACGTCCTGCCGGGCCTGGTCGCCCCGCACGCGACGCTCCCGGTGGTGGCCGGACGGCTCGCCCTGGGCACGTGGCAGTCGGTGCTCCTGGTGGACACCAACCGCGACAACCCCGACCGGACCGTCCGGCTCTCCTTCCTCGGCTAAGCCGCCGCGTTCAAGCGGTCGCGCTGCCCGGCGTCGAGCTTCAACGCCACACCGGCGGCGGCCTCCTCCAGCTGCGCCACCGACGACACCCCCACCAGGGGGATGATCGGCGCGTCGTGGCCGGCCAGCCACGCCAGGACCACCTGGTTGCGCGTCGCCCCCGTCTCCGAAGCCACCTCGTCCAACACCTTCAACCGGGCGTCGGTCCCGGGGTGCGCGTAGTGCTCCCCGAGCGGCTTCTTCACATACGCCCCCGACAGGAGCGACGAATACGCCAGCAGCGCGGTCCCCGGCGTGTTCGCCAGGTAGTCGAGGTCGTCCTCACTCGCGTGCACGTGCCCGCCCTCGGGCAGGCGCGTCCCGGGCCGCGGCTTGAGGTACGAGTACCGGTTCTGCATCGCCGTGTACGCCGCCGACCCCGTCCCGGCCGCGATCCCCCTCGCCTGCTCGACGCGCCACGACGCGGCGTTCGAGGCCCCGACCATGCGGGCCTTCCCCGCTCGCACGGCGTCGTCGAACCCCGCCACCGTCTCCGCCAGCGGCGTGTCCCGGTCGTCGCGGTGCGCCCAGAACAGGTCCACCCGATCGGTCCCCAACCGCGCCAGGGACTCGTCCAGCGCCGCCCCGATCCGCTCCCGCGACAGCGGCTCGGAATGCTCCATGCCCCCGCCGAAGAACAAGGGCCGGCGCCCGGCCTTCGTCGCCAGCACCACCGCATCCCGCGTCCCGCGCGCGGCGAACCAGCGGCCCAGCAAAAGCTCGGACTGGTCCCCGGTGCCGTCCCCGTCCCAGAACATGTAGCAGTTGGCGGTGTCGACGAAGTTCCCGCCCAGCTCCAAGAACCGGTCCAGAATCTCGAAGCTCAACGCCTCGTCCTGCACCGTGCCCAAGGCCATCGCCCCCAGGCACAGCCGCGACACGCCGATGCCGTCCGGTCCCAATGCGATCCGCTCCACAGCAGTCTCCGTCTCTCTCGTTCGAACTTGCTGTGGACGACGCTAGGACCTGGAGTGCACTCCAGTGCAAACCCGCAGGCCAGCGCCCACCACCCACCCCCATCGAGACAGCGACTATCCTCGATCCACGTGGACACCACCTCGCGGGGCGCCTACACGATCGGCGAATGCGCCCGCCGCTCCGGCTTCACCATGGACACCCTCCGCTACTACGAGCGCATCGGACTGATCGGCGACATCGCCCGCACCACCACCGGCCAGCGCCGCTTCAACGACGAGCACCTCGAATGGCTCGGCGTCCTCAAATGCCTGCGCGACACCGGCATGCCCGTCGAGCAGATGCACCGCTTCGCCACCCTCGTCAAAGACGGCGACCACACCATCGCCGAGCGCATCGCCCTGCTCGAAGCCCACAAGACCGCCGTCGACGCCCGCATGGCCGACCTCGTCGCCAAACGCGACTACCTGCTCGGCAAGATCGACTACTACCGCTCCGTCGCCCCGTAACCGGGCGAGGCTCACTGCACCGGATCGAGGCCGATGAGGCCGCGCGCGTAGTTGACCGTCGACCGCTGATACCTGGGCAGGTGCGGAGCCAACGCGACCAGCGCGACCGACAGGCCCTCACGGTCGCGCCCCAGCTTCGCCAGCGTCAGCGCCTCGCACATCGCCAGCGCATCGTCATAGGCGTCCGACCCGCGGGCCTTCTCGTCTGCGATCAGCTTCAGCGCCTGCTCGGGGCGGCCGGTCTCGCGCAGCGAGGACGCCATCTGGATCGACACCCGACGCCGCCGCACCCCCGACAAGCCCGCAGCGACCGCCCGCTCGTAGTAGCCGACCGCCGTCTCGGTGAACCCGGTCGAGTCGTGCGCGCCCCCGACCTCGAACAGCGCCACCGCATCCTCCGGGCCGCGCTCGGCGGCGAGGTCCTTCATCGCCTGCACGAACTCCTCGCGGCCCATGTCGTCGAGCCGCTCCCACAGCGCCGCACAGCGCGCTTCCCATGCCTCATCAGTCACAGACGCGAACCCTACCCGCGTTAATGCGGTGCGCGCAGGCCGTCCCCGAGCGCACCCAGCGCCCCCAGCAACGCCACCCGCTCCCCACCATCCAACGCCTCATAGACCGGCGCGTCGAGCCGGTTCGTCTCCGCCTCGACCGCCTCCCACACCGGCCCCGACGCCAACGCCTTCACCTGCGCCACACTCAACCCCGCCGCACCCCACGCCGCTCGGTGCGCATCCGCCCGGTGATGCCGCAGCGCCTCCAACCGCGCCACCAGCAACTGCGACCACGACGCCCCCTCCGGCTCCCACACCGGCGTCAACGCCCGAAACACCGGACCACCACTCGCCTGACCCGCCTCCAGCAACCGCCCGATCAAGGTCGCCGCGACCACAACCGCGTCCATCCCCGGCATCGTCCCGATCGGCCGGTACGACCACAACCGCTCCGCCGCCGCAGTGAACACCCGATTAGCCTCCACCACCACCTCCCGCCCCACCGCAGTCAACGACCAAAAGCCCCCCGACCGCACCACCAGCCCCCGATCCTCCTCCGCCGCAGGGTCGAACGCGAAATACACCATCCGCGCCGCCAACGCCCCCTCCGGCACCGGATGGTCCAGCAGCGCATAGAACGCATCCACCTCCACCCCCGGCACCAGACCCCGCGAGCCGTACAACTCCCGGACCTCCGCATACGCACTGTGGCGCACCGACACATGGATCCGGTCGATCACCGGGCGAATCACCGCTTCGAACGACACAGGCGCACTCCAGACCAACACGGCGGCATAGGATCAGACCCCATGATCCCACCCGGACCCCGTACCGCGCTGGCTGCCGAGACCACCCGCCTCTCCCAGGCCCTCCACACCATCACCGCATGGGACACCCCCACCCGCTGCACCCCCTGGGACGCCGCCGGCCTCACCGCCCACATCACCATGACCATCGCCCGCCTCGACCACATGCTCGACGCACCTGAACCACCCGAAGCCACCGTCACCGCCGCCGGCTACTACACCCCCGACCAACGCTTCTCACCCGAAGGCAACCGCGAACGCATCGACACCGCCACCCAAGCCGCACTCGCCGGCGGACCGGCCCTCACCGCCGACTTCGACGCCACCTGCCACCGCATCCTCACCCGCTGCGCCACCGAACCCCCAGGCCGGCGCGTCTACACCCGCTACGACGACCCCATGACCCTCGACGACTTCCTCACCACCCGCGTCCTCGAAGCCGCCGTCCACGGCATCGACCTCGCCGACGCCCTCGACCAGCCCCGCTGGACCACCCCCGAAGCCCGGCACCACCTCACCGCACTCCTCCTCGGCCCCGCACATGAGAGCGCGCTGGCCGACCTGGGCATGGACGCGGTCGACTTCATCGCCAAGGCCACCGGCCGCGACCCGTTCGGGCCCAGTGAGAAAGCCCGAGCGGAGTCGCTCGGGCTCACCTGGCTGACGCTGGGCTAACACGCGGAGGCGTAGTCCAGCAGCGCCGTCTGCTCGGCCTCGTCCACCGACAACGACCACTCCTTCTTGACCTCGACCCACGCCCAGATGTAGGCGCACCAGACGGTCTCGTCCTCGGGCATCCACTCGGCGGGGTCCTGGTCGGACTTGGACCGGTTCGAGGCGGCGGTGACGGCGATGAGGTGCCAGGAGTTGCCCAGCCAGTTCGCATAGGACTGGCGGTCCTCGGTGGTCCAGTCGACCGCGCCGGACCCCCACGCCTCCTTCAACGGCACGAAGTGGTCGATGTCGATGTCCCCGGAGGCGGTGACCGTGGCGGCGTCGTACATCGACACCCATTCGCCGGTCATCGCACCGTCGCAGTCGGCCTCGGTGAGGTTCCCGGACCGGTCCTGGGCGACGAGGACGTCGTCGCGGGCGTCGCACCCGTTGCCGTCCTCGTCCCTCCAGTGCGGGAACAGGTCCCGGTCGTAGCCCTCGTCGCGCTCCTCGGCCACGGCCAGCGCCTCGATGTCGGCCGTCAGCGCGACCGCATCGACGGTGACGGTGAACGGGGCGGTGTCGGAGAACTCGGTACTGACCTGCGACCCGGTGCCGTCGCCGGAGGCGGCGTCCGACGAGGCGTCGTCGATCGCATCCGACAGTTCGGAGCAGCCGGTGGCCGTGAGCAGGAGCATGGGGGACAGCAGCAGGGCGAGGCGGGAGGCGCGCATCACATTCGTCCTTACAGGAGGGAGCGGCGGGGCGGACACGGCCAGGGTGCCCCAGCCGTCCGCAACGTAACACGATCAGGCCGGTCGAACCAGGTCCGCCTCTGCTAGATTCCCCCGAATGATCGTCTGGCTCAACGGCACCTTCGGCGCCGGCAAGACCACCACCGCGCGCCTCCTCCAGCAGACCCTCCCCGCACGGGTCTTCGACGCCGAGCACATCGGATACCTCCTCAGAGGCATCATGGGGGACCTCCCGCACCGCGACTTCAAAGAGTTCCCGCCCTGGCGGGCCCTCACCGTCGAGACCGCCCGCCACGTCCTCGACCACGCCGGCGGCACCCTCGTCATCCCGCAGACCGTCCTCGAACACGACTACTGGACCGAGCTCATGGACGGCTTCGACAAGCACGCCATTCCCGTGCGCGCCTACACCCTCCACACCGACCGCACCGCCTTCACCCGCCGCGTCACCGCCGACGCCGACGAACCGACGGCCCTCCAGTGGCGCCTGGACCACCGCGACCCCTACGAGGCCGCCCTCGGCACCTGGCTCGCCGACCGCACCACCGTCATCGACAACACCGATGCCACCCCCGAGCAGGCCGCCGACCGGATCCGGGCCGACCTGGCACGGGGAAACGTGCCAACTCCCTGAAAACGTCACACCCGGGCGCGACGATGAGGACGACAAGCCACACGACACGGCAAAGGAGCCCGCCATGGCCTACCTCGTCCTCATCGGCACCCGCAAAGGCCTCTTCACCGCCACCAGCGACGACCGCCGCCACTGGTCGGTCGACGGCCCCGCCAAACTCGACAAGGACGGCTTCACCGCCGTCGCCGAGATCTACGCCGCCGCCGCCGACCCCGCCACCGGCCGCGTCCTCATCGGCGCCTCCACCTTCTTCGGGCCCTCCATCTGGCGCTCCGACGACTACGCCCGCACCTGGAGCGAACCCGAGAACGCCCCCATGGCCTTCCCCCAGGACCTGCCCTACCGGCCCCTCGACTTCTCCGAGACCGCCGGGATCGACCAGCCCGACAGCCCCGAGACCAACACCGTCAAACGCATCTGGCAGCTCGCCTTCGGCCCCGGCCAGCGCGTGTGGGCCGGCGTCGAACCCACCAGCCTGTGGACCTCCGACGACGGCGGCCAGACGTTCACCTTCAATCAGGCCCTGTGGGACCACCCGCAGCACACCACCTGGGCCTCCGGCGCCGGCGGGCCCGCCGTCCACACCATCGTCACCCACCCCGGCGAACCGGAGAAGCTCACCGTCGCCATCTCCTCGGGCGGCATCTACCAGACCGAGGACGACGGGCACTCCTGGCACGGCATCACCAAGGGCATCACCGTCGACTACGGCCCCGACGAGGCGCCCGAGTCCGGCCAGTGCATCCACAAGGTCACCCGCGACTCCGAGGGGACCCTGTTCGTCCAGAGCCACGGCCCCGCCTACCGCGCCGGCAAAGACGGCGGCTGGACGAACATCTCCGCGACGCTCCCCTCGAACTTCGGGTTCGCCATGGTCGCCCACCCCACCGAGGCCGGCACCGTCGTCGCCTGGCCCGTCGGCGAGTCCATGGACCGCACCCCGCCCGGTGCGCGCATCGCCGCCTGGCGCACCACCGACGGCGGCGACACCTGGGCCTCCTGGTCCCACGGCCTCCCGGACGAGAACTACTACGGGACCGTGATGCGCGACGGCGCCTGCACCGACGGCGACCAGGCCGACCCCGGCTGGTACTTCGGCACCCGCTGCGGCGACGTGTGGGCCGCCGGCGACGACGGCACCTGGCACCAGGTGACCGCCCACCTGCCCGACGTGCTGTGCGTGCGCGCCATGGTGACCCCGTGATGGTCGACGTGAAGATCCCCGCCGCGCTCGCCTCCGAGTGCGGCGGCGAGCGCCACCTGGCCGTCGACCTCGCCGACGACGCCACCCTCGCCGACCTGCTCGACGCCGTCGCCGCCACCCACCCCCGCCTCGGCCGGCGCCTGCGGGACGAATCGGGCAGGCTGCGGCGGTTCGTCAACGTCTACATCGGCGACGAGGAGTCCCGCCGCCTCCAGGGACTCGACACCCCCTTGGGCGGCAGAGAGATCCAGATCCTCCCCTCCATCGCCGGAGGATGAGACGCGAAAAGGGGCCGCCCGGTGGGCGGCCCCTTTCACGATTTCGTGCTAGGACTTGCCGTTGATCGACACGACGTCGACGACGAACACGAGCGTCTCGTTCGGGCCAATGACGCCGCCGGCGCCCGAGGCGCCGTAGCCGAGGGCCGGCGGGATGACGATCAGGCGGCGGTCGCCGACCTGCGCGCCCAGGAGCCCGTCGTTCCAGCCCTGGATGACCGGGGCCGAGCCCAGCGGCGAGACCGCGAACGGCTGCGCGCCGCGGTTCCAGGACGCGTCGAACTCCTTGCCGTTCGACCAGTTGAAGCCCGCGTACTGCACCGCGACCGAGTCGCCGGCCACGGCTTCGGCGCCCGAGCCCTCGACCACGTCGTGGACGAACAGCTCACCGGGAGCGGCCGCGTCCGGGACGGTCACGACCGGGCGGGACCCCGTGTCCTCCGACACCGACACCTCGACGCCGTCACTGATCTGCACCACGCTGATTTCCCCTTCACCTTCATTCGACGAGCCGCCGTCCTCGGCGGCACCGCATCCGGCCAGCAGCACCGCACTCGCGGCAGCCACCGGCACGACAAACCTCAACAGCCTATGCACCACCGCGAGAACCTACCACCCACACCCCCCGGGCGCCGTCCTCGCCTATCCTGGACCCCGACCCGAACGCAGGAGAGACCACGCGCATGCAACCCGCCACCGACCACGTCACCGAGCTGCTGCGCGCCCTCACCGTCCAACTCCGCCTCCTCAACCACCAGGTGTCCGACCGCCTCGGCCTCCAGGACGTCGACCTCGAATGCCTCGACCTCATCGGCCGCACCGGACCCCTGACTCCCTCCGCGCTCTCGCGGGCCGCCGACCTCCACCCCGCCACCGTGACCGGAGTTTTGGACCGCCTGGAGTCGGCGGGGTGGATCCGGCGCGAGCGGGTCCCGACCGACCGGCGGGCGGTGCACCTGACGGCCGAGGACGCCCGGACCGGGGAGGTCCGGGCGCTCTACGAGCCGCTGCGCGCCTCGATCGCCGAGGTCTGCGCCGATTTCACGCCCGAGCAGCTGGCGACGATCGGCGCGTTCCTCGACCGGATCGTCGACGCCGGCCGCCAGGCCACCGACGACCTCGCGGGCCGTCAGTAGGCCACGGCGAGGATCTTCCCGGCCGCACCCGGATCGGTCGCGGCCTCCAGCATGGAGGCGGCGAGATCGGCCCGTGAGATCGTCCACCCGTTCCTGGGGTTCTGGCCGACGGCGGTGCGCCAGGCGCCCTTGGCGGGCCCGTCCGTCAACCGCGGCGGGCGCACGATCGTCCAGTCGAGCCCCGAGTCGATGACGACGTCCTCCATGAGCGCCAGGTCCGCGTAGTGCTCGGCGAGCGCCCGCTTGACGATCGGCGTCAACACGCGCAGCACCAGCCCGTCGCCGGGATCGGTCCGCGGCTTGTCCGGCCGCACTGGAGTGGGGACCGTCCCGATCGGCGCGGCCGAGAGCACGACCAGGCGCCCCACCCCCGCGGCACGCATCGCCTCGATGATCGCGACCGTGCCGGTCCGGGCGACCCCGGCGTCGTGCTTCCCGGTGGCGCCGAGCGCCGAGACCACGACGTCGGCCCCCGCCACCGCAGCGGCCAGCGCGTCCGCATCGGGAGTGCTGAAGTCGATGCGGGCGTGGGGGGTCGCGGGCGGGAGTTTGCCGGGGGAGCGCACCAGCGCGGTGACGTCGTGGCCGGCGGCCAGGGCCTGGTCGAGGACGAGGCGGCCGGTCGCACCGGTGGCGGCGGCGAGGACGAGTTTCATGGGGTCTCCAAACCGAGAAGTCATACGGATTCCATACTATCTCGATTTCGTAGCGACTCGCCTAGGCGTGCGGTCGCCGACTACGCTTCAAAGACCACCCGATCCCATGCGAGGAGCCGCATTGACCCTCCCGGTCCAGCCGACGGGCCCGGCGCCCGTGCACCCCGTCCGCCGCGCCCTCACCCTGTGGGGCGCGCTCGCCGCGCTCCTGTGGGCCGTCCTGGCCGCCGACCTCGTCCTCCCGGCGCACCTGACGGCGTGGGGGATCACCCCGCGCACCCTCGACGGCCTCGTGCCCGGCGTGCTCGCCGCCCCGTTCCTCCACGCCGACGCCGCGCACCTCGCCGCGAACACCGTGCCCCTGGTCGTCATGGGCGTCATCTGCGCGCTGCGCGACCGGCGGGGGATGTGGGCCGCACTCGGGACCTCGCTGGTCGTCTCCGGGCTCGGGGTGTGGCTGATCTCCCCGGCGAACTCGGTGACCGTCGGCGCCTCCGGCGTCGTGTTCGGACTGTTCGGGTACCTGCTCGCCCGCGGGATCTTCATGCGCAAGATCGGCGACTTCCTCATCGCCGCGCTCATCTTCGTCGTCTACGGCTCGCTCATCTGGGGCGTGCTGCCCACCAGCCCGTACATCTCCTGGCAGGCCCACCTCTTCGGGTTCCTCGGCGGCATCGCCGCCGCCATCGGCGTCGCCCGCTCGCGCCGCGCCAAGGCCGCCTGACCGACCCCGCCACCAGCGCGAACAGCCCTGCCGGGCACCCCGCGATTGACAGTGCCACCCCCATAGCACTATAGTGCTAACATCCTAGTGAAATAGAGAAAGTTGTGATCGACTTCCACCTCGAACCGCGCTCCGGCGTGGCCCCGTACATGCAACTCGTCCACCAAGTGCAGCAGGCCCTGCGACTCGGCATGCTCACCGTGGGGGACCAGCTGCCCACGGTCAAGCAGGTCGTCGCCAAGATCGCCATCAACCCCAACACCGTCCTCAAGGCCTACCGCGAACTCGAACGCCAAGGACTCGTCGCCCCCAAACCCGGACGCGGCACCTTCGTCACCGCCACCCTCGCCGCCGGCGACCTCGACGCCCACGCCGAACTCAAAACCGCACTCGGCCAATGGATCACCCGAGCCCGCACCGCCGGACTCGACGACGACGCCATCCACGCCCTCTTCGACACCACCATGAGAAGGACCACGTTAGGAAACCACCATGACCACCCCAGTCCTCACCGCACACGCGCTCACCAAGCGCTACGGCAGCCACAACGCCCTCACCGAAGCCACCATCGACATCCCCGCCGGACGCATCACCGGCCTCGTCGGCCCCAACGGCGCCGGCAAATCCACCCTCCTCGCCCTAGCCGCCGGACTCATCCGACCCACCAGCGGCCACATCGAAGTCCTCGGCCGCCGACCCGCCGCCGACAAGCACCAACTCGCCCGCGTCGGCTTCGTCGCCCAGGACACCCCCGTCTACGCCGGCCTCACCGTCGCCGACCACCTCACCCTGGGGGAGAAGCTCAACCCCGGCTGGGACCCCGACATCGCCCGCCACCGCATCGAACAGACCGGCCTCGACCCCAAGAAGAAAGCCGGACGCCTCTCCGGCGGCCAGAAAGCCCAACTCGCCCTCACCCTCGCCGCCGCCAAACGCCCCGAACTGCTCATCTTCGACGAACCCGTCGCCGCCCTCGACCCCCTCGCCCGCCGCGCCTTCCTCCAGTCCCTCATGGAGTTCGTCGCCGACCTCGACGTCTCCGTCATCCTCTCCTCCCACCTCATCGGCGACGTCGAACGCGTCTGCGACCACCTCGTCATCCTCGCCGAATCCCGCGTCCAAGTCGCCGGCGACATCGACGACCTCACCGCCAACCACTACCGCGTCGTCGGCCCCCGCGGCACCCTCGACACCCTCCCCGCCGGCATCGACACCATCGCCGCCGACCACACCGACCGCCAGACCACCCTCATCGTCCACAACACCACCGGGCAACCACTCGACCTCCCCGGCGCCGAACCCATCGGCCTCGAAGACATGGTCCTCACCTACCTCCACCGCGCCGAAGGCCTCGGCGCCCCGATCCTCCAGGAGACCCGCTCATGATCTGGCTGACCTGGCGCCAAATGCGCACCCAGACCATCTGGACCACCGGCCTCCTCGCCGCCGCAGCCGCCTACCTCCTGTGGCTCGCCTGGGCCATCCGCGACTACTACGACCTCAACGTCACCAACTGCACCAGCGAATGCACCGCCGACAACGCCCGCCGCCTCATGAGCCAGCAGTTCGAACTCACCCTCATGCTCGCCGGCATGCTCGTCATCGCCGTCCCCGCATTCATCGGCGCCTTCTGGGGCGCACCCCTCATCAGCCGCGAACTCGAAACCGGCACCCACCGCCTCGCCTGGACCCAGACCATCACCCGCACCCACTGGCTCGCCGTCAAACTCACCATCGTCGGGGGAGCGAGCATCCTCGCCTCCGGAGCCCTCGCCCTCCTGCTCACCTGGGCCACCGAACCCTACGACGCCGCCGTCGACAACCGCTTCACCGCATTCACCTTCGCCGCCCGCAACCTCGCCCCCTTCGGCTACGCCGCACTCGCCTTCAGCATCGGCATCACCGTCGGCCTCCTCACCCGCCGCACCCTCGTCGCCATGGCCGCCACCATGATCGCCTTCCTCCTCTTCCAGATCCTCATGGCCAACGCCCTACGCCCCCACTTCGCCGAACCCGTCACCGCAACCTACGAATTCGCCGAAGTCCACACCGCCGGATCCGCCGACACCGTCGGCATCGGCCCCGACGGCGCCGCCGTCCAAGGCTTCCTCCTCCCCGGCGCCTGGGTCCTCACCGACACCGCACCCGTCGTCGACACCACCGGCACCCAGATCACCATGGAGCAGTTCGAAACCTGCGAAGCCAACGGCGTCACCGACATGGACGAGTGCTTCACCGGCCTCGGCGCCACCTTCACCGTCCAATACCAGCCCGCCGACCGCTACTGGACCTTCCAATGGATCGAAGCCGGCATCGCCCTCGCCCTCTCCGGCATCCTCCTGGCCATCGCCTTCTGGAAACTCCCACGCGGCGTCAACTGACACGATTCCCACAAGCAACAACGGGCGGGCCCTAGGGCCCGCCCACCGTCATACACACGCCCCGCCGGGGGACTAGCCCGCCGCAGCCGTGATGTCGACCATCCACCCGATCCCGAACCGGTCCACCACCGCCCCGAACTCGTCCCCCCACACCTGCTTCTCCAGAGGGATGTTCACCGACCCGCCCTCCGACAACCCCGCGAAATACCCCCGCAGCGCCTCCGCGTCATCACCGGACAGACTGATCGCGATGTTCTGCCCCGGCACATACGGCATCCCCGGCGGCGTATCCGACGCCATCACCGTGAACCCCGCATCATTGTGCAAGTGCGCGTGCATCACCTGATCCGCCGGCGCATCCGGCACCCCCGACTCGCCGAACGTCATCACGCTCAACTCACCGCCCAGCACCGACTGATAGAACTCCATCGCCTCCCGCGCATTCCCGTTGAACGACACGTACGGATTGAGGATCGACCCCATCACGGACTCCTTCCATCGACCTACCGCCATCGTCGCAGCGCACACCGACACGGTCAGCCGAATCCCGAACCCGGGGGACCAGCCCTCACACCAGCCGGAACACCAGCTTCCCCGCGAACCCGCCCGCCTCCATCAACGCATGCGCCTCACGAAACTCCTCCAGAGCGAACTCCCGCGCCACATGCACCCGCAGCACACCCCGCTCCACCAGATCGGCCAGGGCCTCCAGGCCGGGCGCATCCGGCTCCACCAACTGGAACCGCGTATCGATCCCGCGAGCCACCGCGTCAGGGAACACGGCATCGCGGGTCGAGTAGTGCATCTGCAGCAGCACCCCGCCGTCCTGGATCACCGACACCGATCTGGCCGCCACATCACCGCCGAGCGTCGAGAACACCACGTCCACATCGCTCACCAGCTCGGTGAAGTCCTCGTTCCGGTAGTCCACGACCTCATCGGCACCCAGCCCCAGCACGAACGAGCGGTTCCCCGCGCTGGCGGTGCCGATCACGTGCGCGCCGAGGTGCTTGGCGATCTGGACGGCGAGGTGTCCGATCCCGCCCGCCGCCGCATGGATGAGCACCTTCTGTCCTTTTTGGAGCCGGGCGCGGGGGACCAGTGCCTGCCAGGCGGTCAGGCCCGTCAGCGGCAGTGCGGCGGCCTCGGCGTGCGTCAGCGACGCGGGCTTCAACGCGAGGTCGCGGGCCGGTGCGGTCACGTACTCGGCGTGGGTCCCGGCGCGGTGCGGGAACCGCGGCATCCCGAACACCTCGTCACCGACTTTGAAGCGCGTCACGCCGATCCCGACCTGCTCGACCACACCGGAGACGTCCCAGCCGAGGGTGAACGGCGGCTCGCCGATGTACAGCCCGTACTCGCGCGCCGCGGGGTCGACCGGGTTCAGACTCGCCGCGTGCACCCGCACCAGCACCTCGCCGTAGAACGGCTCGGGCCGCGCCACGTCTTCGAGCCTCAGGACCTCGGCCGTGCCCAGGACCGACTGGGTCACCGCGCGCATCATCGCATTCACAAACGTCGCCTCATCTCCGCAGGATCTGCTTCAGGATCTTCGCGAGTCTAGATCACCCTCCGGGCCCCGAACCGGGCCCGCAGGCCCGATCGCGCCAATAGGGTCACCGACCCGACGAACGGGGCCCCGGAACTCCCTAGGTCGTCACAGGCCCATCACATTCATAACTTGCGGGAACGGCACTTCTCGTGAGTTATATGCCTTGAGGCGACACGCTTGTTTTTCTATTATTTAAATATTAATACCGGAAATAAATAATGTTAGGATGTGGGCATGACGAAAACAGATGCAACCGCCCAGGCCCTCCCGAAGCTCGTGACGCTGTGCAAGCGGTGCGGGACGCCGATCCCGCAGCAGCCCGGCCGCGGCCGGCCCCGCCTGTACTGCGCCGACGGCGACTGCGCCTCCCAGGCGAAGCGCCAGCGCGAACTGCGGCGCTCCACGCCTGGCCTGGAGGGTGCGTTGGCGCGGGCTGAGGAGTTGTACGAGCAGATCGAGCAGTCGATGTCCTCGGCGCTGGCGCCGCTCGCTGAGGCGCTGCGTGCGGAGACGGATCCGGCGGAGGTCGAGGCGCGGATCGCGGAGGTCCGGTCGGATGCGGCCAGTGCGGTGGCGGCGTCGCGGGCGGAGCGTGACGAGGTGGCGTCGAGGGCGGGTGCCCTGCGGGAGGAGTTGGCGACCGCGCTGGCGGAGGTCGAGCGGGTGACGGCGGTGACTGCGGCTGCTGAGGTGCGGGCGAAGGAGGCGGTGGCGGCGCGGGTCGCGGCGGTGCGTGAGGCTGAGGCGGCTCGTGAGGAGTCGGCGCGGGCGCTCGGTGAGGCTCGGGCGGCGGTCGCGGACCGTGATGCGGCGCTTGAGGAGGCGTCGCAGGCCCAGGCGGTGGCTGCCGGCGCGGTGTCTGATCGGGATGCTGCGGTGGCGTCGCGTGAGGAGGCGGAGTTGGTGGCGGCTGCGGCTCGGGGTGAGGCGGAGTCGGCGCGGGTGCGGGCCGATCAGGTGGCGGTGGAGGCGTCGGAGGCGCTGCGGGCCGGTGAGGCGGCTTTGGAGCGGGCTGAGGCGCGGGTGTCGGCGGTGATGGTGGAGCGCGACGGTGAGCGGTCGCGGGTGGAGTCGCTGCTGGCGGAGTTGGCGGTGGCGCGCCGGGATGCGGAGCATGCGACTGCGGCTTCGGTGGAGCGGGCTGAGGCGTTGTCGCGGTTGCAGGCCGAGTTCGCGGATGCGGTGGCGGATCAGCGGGTGCTGTCGTCGCGGTTGGAGGCGGCGGAGGCCGCGGGTGCGGCGTTGCGGGGTGAGGCGGGGTCGTGGCGTGAGCGGGCGTTGGCCGCTGAGGCTCGGGCCGGTGAGGTGCGGGAGGGGTAGTACTCCCCCGCGTTGAGGTGCGGGTGTTTTGTCTGGTTTTTCGGGGCCCGGTGTTCGCCGGGCCCCTGTTCGTTTACTTGCCGGCGGCTTGGCGGGCGGCCTGTTCGAGCTTGTCGTAGTAGGCGGTCCAGTCCTGGCCTTGCTTGTCGGGGAGGTTCGTGTTCTTGGCGGTGAGTCCGGCGGTGCCGTCGTAGGTGTCGGCGTGTTCGGGGCGGGCCCAGACGTAGGCGTGGACGGTGATCATGGGGGCAGTGTAGGGGTTTCTCGTTTGGGCGTGTGGGGCTGCTGGTACGGTCCCGGCGATGACTTCTCATGACGGGCCGTCGCGGTACGGCCATCTCGATATCAACTCCCCCATCGCCTCGTGGCGGTTCGAGCGGCAAGTCGAGGAGTGTGCGGCGTTCGGGCCGCAGACGATCCTGGACATCGGCTGCGGGTGGGGCGAGCTGCTGCAGCGCGTGACCGAGCGGGTCCCCGGCGCGACGGCGGTGGGGATCGACTCGGACCTGGAGCTGCTGGAGCGCGGCCGTGCGGGTGCGGCCCGGCGCGGGATCAGCGACCGGCTGGAGTTCGTGGAGTACCAGGGCGAGGACTGGACCGAGCCCGCGGACCTGGTGATCTGCATCGGGGCGGCGCATGCGTTCGGGACCGGTGCGGAGGCGATCGCGGCCCTGTCCAAGCTGGTGAAGCCCGGCGGGCGGCTGCTGTTCGGCGACGGCGTGTGGGAGCGGGTGCCGACCGAGGCGGAGCTGGCGACGATGTGGCCGGAGTCCTCGGCCGCCGACTTCATGCTGCTGCCGGACCTGGTCGATGCGGCCGTGGAGATCGGGTTGCGGCCGTTGCGGATCGAGTCGGTGGAGCGGTCCGAATGGGACGACTTCGAGTCCGAGTACCTCGCGGACAAGGAGGTCTGGTTGCAGGCGAACCCGGGCCACGAGCGCGCCGTGGAGATCCGTGAGGCCGCTGATCAGCATCGTGCCTGGTGGCTGCGGGGTCACCGCGGTCTGGTCGGGTTCACGTATCTGACGCTGGGGCGCGCGGTAGCGTTATAGGTGTGGGCACGGCCCGGACCCGGTGGGGGTCCGGGCCTTCGTGCTACCTGCGGCGGTCTCGCCAGGCGGTGACGGCGTCGTCGGCGTCGATGAGGCCGAAGCGCAGCGGCGGGCCGTCGACGGGGCCGATGAGGGCCTTGCGGATGCGGGCGTTGAGCTCGTCGACGGCGGCACGGACGGCGGCCTCGTCGGCCAGCGCGTCGAGCGTGTCGGGGAGGGCTTCGCGTTCCTTGGCCAGGCGCAGCGCGGGCGGGAGGGCGTCGAGGCCGATGTTCTCGCGGGTGGCCTGCTGGTGCAGCCACCAGTCCTCGCGCAGGGGCTGTCCGATGCCGGGGATCGGCTTGCCGGCCCCGGGGAGGTTCGCGAACTCGCCGCGCGCCTCGGCTTCCTGGATGGCGCGGTCCACTCCCCTGGCTTGGCGGTCGCTCATGGCGGCACTCCTCTCAGTCGGTCGGTGCCGCAATCGTATCGGTCAGGCTTGGACCACTAGGGCGACGGCCGTGAACTGGGCGATGTAGGCGGCGACGGTGAAGGCGTGGAAGACCTCGTGGAATCCGAACCACCGCACGGACGGGTTGGGGCGCTTGAGGGCGTAGAC
Source organism: Glycomyces dulcitolivorans (assembly GCF_003265355.1). Lineage (GTDB taxonomy): Bacteria > Actinomycetota > Actinomycetes > Mycobacteriales > Micromonosporaceae > Glycomyces > Glycomyces dulcitolivorans. Next base: position 95,418 of record NZ_QFRW01000095.1, read on the forward strand.
GACGCCGCCGATGGTGTAGAGGACGCCGCCGGTGAAGATCAGGACGGTCGCGGCGATGCCGGCGCCGTCGGCGAGCTGCGGGATGACGAACACCGCGGACCAGCCCAGCACGATGTACAGGACGGTGTAGAGCCAGCGCGGGGCGCCGTGCCACAGGACGCGGAAGAGGACGCCTAGGAGTGCGCCGGTCCAGATGACGGTCAGGAGTGCGGTGCGGGGGGTGCCGTGGAGGGCGAGGACGGCGATGGGCGTGTAGGTGCCGGCGATGATGAGGTAGATGTTGGCGTGGTCGAGGCGTTTGAGGACGGCGGTGGCGGTGTCGGTGAGGGTGGTGCGGTGGTAGAGGGCGGAGATGCCGAACAGGAGCGCTGAGGCGGCGACGTAGATCGCGGTGGAGAGGCGTCCGGGGAGGGTGGGTGCGGTGGCGGTGAGGGCGAGTCCGGCGAGGAGTGCGATGGGGAAGGCGCCGAGGTGGAGCCAGCCGCGGAGGCGGGGTTTGGTGTCGGGGTGCGCGGGTGCCAGTGCCATGGTTCGAGGCTACGTCCGGGGGTTACCGGTTGGTAGTGTCGCTGCTCCCCCGATCGGGGGTGGGGTTAGGCCCCGAACGGGCGCCGGTGGCGGGTTTCGGGGCTTAGGCTGCCGGTCGTGGACTTGGACGGGTTGTCGGTGCAGCTGGTGGTGCTGGCTTTGGCGGCGGTGGCGGCGCCTTTGCTGGTGGACCGGGTGGAGCGGTGGGTGCGGTTGCCGAGCGTGGTCGTGGAGATCGTGCTGGGGATGCTGATCGGGCCGCAGGTGCTGGGCGTGGTGCAGACGGGTCCGCTGTTGGAGACGGTGTCGCAGTTGGGGTTGGCGATGCTGTTCTTCCTGGCGGGGTATGAGATCGATTTCCGGTCGGTGCGCGGGAGGCCGATCGCGGCGGCGGCGGTGGGGTGGCTGGTGTCGTTCGGGGCGGCGGCGGGGGCGTTGTGGGCCCTGGGTGCGGGTGCGGCGGTGCTGATCTTGGCGATCGGGGTGTGTTCGACGGCGCTGGGGACGATCCTGCCGATCGCGCGGGACTCGGGGCTGCTGGCGGGTCCGGTGGGGCCGCATCTGATGGCGGTGGGGGCGGTCGGTGAGTTCGCGCCGATCGCGCTGCTGGCGTTGTTCTATTCGGAGGGCCACCACTCCGGGAAGACGACCCTGGTGATCGCTTTGGTGGGGTTGGCGGTCGCGGCGGCGGCGTTGGGGTCGTTGAAGCGGTCGGCGCGGGTGGGGCGGCTGCTGTCGGCGACGCTGGGGACGAGCGCCCAGTTGGCGGTCCGCCTGTCGGTGCTCGTGCTGTTGGCGGCGGTGCTGCTGGCGGCGGAGATCGGGGTGGACATCGCGTTGGGGGCGTTCGCGGCCGGGGTGTGCATGCACCTGCTGCTGTCGGCATTGGACGACCGGGAGGAGGCGCTCGTGCAGTCGAAGCTCGACGGGATCGGGTTCGGCGCGGTCGTCCCGGTGTTCTTCGTCTACACGGGGGTGGCGTTCGATCTGGACGAGTTGCTGGCCTCGCCTGCGGCGCTGGCGTTGATCCCGGTGTTCTTGGCCGCGTTCGCGCTCGTGCGGGGTGTGGTGACGTGGGCGCTGGCGCGGGGGGCTTTGGCGGGTGGTGACCGGGGGGCTTTGGCGTTGTTCGCGGCGACGCAGCTGCCGATCGTGGTCATCGCCTCGTCGACGGCGGCCGAGCGGGGCCTGGTGGACGCGTCGGTGGCGGCGGCGATGGTCGGGGCCGCGATGGTCTCGGTCCTGGTGTTCCCGCTCCTGGGGTTGAAGTGGGCCAGGCGGGACACGGCGGCGGTCGCGGCCGAACCGATCTAGGCGTATCGGCGTAGGGGCGGATACGTTCTCGCTCCGATGCGCCCGTGCGGGCGCGGGCGCGAAGGTTCGGGGTATGAGCAGACTCCGTCGCCCCGCATACCGGTTCTTCGTCATCGCGCACGTGGCCTCGTCGGTCGCCTGGCTGGGCTTGAGCCTGAGCCTGCTCGTCCTCGGCGCCCGGGCCACCACCACGGGCGATCCTGCCGTGCAGTTCGCGGCCGGGACCGCCATGGACGCCCTCGCCTCGACCCTCGCGATCCCGATCGGGGCGGTCGCGATCGCCACCGGCGTGGTCCTGATGCTCGGCACCCGGTGGGGGCCGTCGTACAAGTGGGTCCTGGTGAAGCTGGTGGCCACGGTGCTGGCGTTCGCCGCGACCGTGTTCGCGCTGCGCCCTGGATTGGAAGCGGCGGCCGCGACCCTCGACCCGGCCCAGTTGCAGGTCCTCGACGATCAGGTGATCGCGGCCCCGATCGTGTCCTCGGCGGTCTACCTGGGGGCGACGATCCTGTCCTATGTCAAACCGTGGGGACGACTTGGCGCGCGGCGCGCACCGGCCCCAGCACGAGTGCCCGCCCGTAGTGCTCGATGAGCGCGTCCCCTTCGGCCTCCCAGGTGCGGCCGCGGACCTTCAATCGTCCGCGCCGCCCCCACTGCCGCAGCACGTCCCGGCGCTCGGCGAGGTCGGCGACCAGGCCCGCCAGCGCGGTCGGGTCGCCGGCCGGGAAGTGCGTGCCGTCCACGCCGGGGTCGACCAGTTCGGCGGCGCCGCCGGCGTCGACGGCGACGACCGCGACCCCGGAGGCGTGGGCTTCCTGGATGGTCTGCCCGAACGTCTCGAACGGTCCGGTGTGGACGAACAGGTCGAGGGAGGCGTACAGGCGGGAGAGGTCCTCGCCGTGGAGGGCGCCCAGGAACGAGGCCTGCGGGAGGAGCCGTTCGAGGGCGCGGCGCCGGGGCCCGTCGCCGGCGATGACCAGGCGCACGCCCGGGAGCGCGGCGAGGTCGGCGAGCCAGTGGAGCTGCTTCTCGCGGGCGAGGCGCCCGACGTAGCCGACCAGGAGCTCCCCGTCGGGGGTGAGGGCGTCGTGGAGGTTCTGGTCGCGGAAGTCGGGGTGGAAGCGGGTGGTGTCGACCCCGTGCGGCAGGACCGCGACGCTTCCGATGCCCTGGTCGGTGAGGGAACGGGCGGTGCAGTCGGAGAGGGCGAGGTTGACCGCCGCCCGGGAGTGGATGGACTTGAGGCGCTTCCACACGAGCTGTTCGAACGCGGTGAGGTGGTAGGCGCGGGTGTAGGCGGGCAGGTCGGTCTGCCAGACGGCGACGGCGGGGACGCCGCGGCGCTCGGCCCAGGCGGCGGCGCGGGCGGTGTACCCGAAGGGGCTGGCGAGGTGGACGACGTCGGGCTTGTAGGCGTCGAGGGCCTCGTCGAGGGCGCGGGTGGCGAGGCCGGCGCGGAAGTGGCGGTAGGCGGGCAGGCGCACGGAGGGCACGTGGACTACGGGCCAGTCGAAGACCGGGCGCGGGCCCGGCCCGGGGGCGGGGGCGATGACGACCGGTTCGATCCCGCGCGCGACCAGGTGCGCCGCGGCCCGCGCGACGGAGCGGGCCACACCGTTGATCTGCGGCGGGAAGGACTCGGTGACCAGTGCGACTCTCATGACCGGAGCATAAAGGCGCAGGTGGGCGATGGAGGGAATTGAACGTGTCGCGGGTCTGAACCGCAGCCGATATTCGCGGCCGGGGGCGTGGCCGATTCGTTCAAGCCCCGCAGGGGCCCGGGGTTTTAGCGTGGCGGGTATGGGACGACGGATCGATGAGACGGTGACGGGCCGGGCGGCGCAGTTCGTGTGGCGGACCGGGGGCCTGTTGGATCAGCGGCGCATGGCGCTGTTCCTGGGGACCGGGTCGGCGGGGGCGGTGCGGGACGCGGTGCTCGCGCATAGGACTAGTGACGGGGGGTTCGCGTTCGCGATCGAACCTGACGTGAAGGGACCCGAGCCGCAGCCGCTGTCGGCGATGGGCGCGGTCGAGATCCTCGACGAGGCCGGACGCCTCGACCAGGAGACCGGGGCGGGCGTGTGCGAATGGCTGACCCGGTGGACGGCGCCGGACGGGGGTGTCCCTGATTTGCTGGATTCGATCGCGGCCGTCCCGCATCCGCCGTGGGTGCAGGCGCCGCCGCAGGACCAAGGTGGCCTCCTGACCACCGCGCGTACGGTCGGTATCCTGCGCCGCAACGGGATCGAGCATCCGTGGATCGAGGGTGCGGCCGCATTCTGCCGGGACCGGATCGACGCCCTGGAGGCCACGCACCCCTACGAGGTGTTCAGTGTTGCCGCGTTCCTCGGCTCGGAGCCGGACCGGGCGTGGGCCGAGGGTGTGGCGAAGCGGATCGGGGCGATCGTCCGCGCAGGGCTGGTCCTCCTCGACCCCAGTAATCCCGGGGGGCTGGAGCCGCCGGCGGGGTATGCGCCGGGCGAGCACCACCTCGCGTGCGACTTCGCCCCGACCCCCGGCAGTGTCGGCGCGGGCTGGTTCACGGCCGCGGAGATGGGTGCGGCCCTGGACTTCAGGGCCGCCGAGCAGGGCGAGGACGGGGGCTGGCCGATCCACTACCGGCGCTGGCATCCCGGCATCGAGCAGCAGGCCCGTCCCGGGTTCACGATCGCGGCGCTCAGGACGCTGCGCGCGTGGGAGGGTCGGGCTTAGCCCGTGGGGGGCCGGCCGGACCAGCGGCGTACCTGCCGCGACAGGTGCGCCTGGTCGGCATACCCCGCCTCGGCCGCGACCCGCGCCCAGTCCGGGTCCTCCCCCGCGGCGGCCATGGCGCGGTGGAAGCGCAGGATCTGCTCCAGGGTCTTCGGCCCGTACCCGGCGGCCTGTTCGACGCGGCGGCGCAGCTGCCGCTCCGAGAACCCCAGATCCCAGGCCAGGTCGGGAATGCGGGGCGGGCGGGGGCGGTCGAGGGCCGCGGCGACGGCCAGCGCGACCGGATCCGGTGCGTGGGCCCGTTTGGTGAGGGCGTCGGCGAGGAGCGCGGCGACGCGCCACGGGTCGGTCTCGGCAGCGGCCCGGTCGGCGAGGGCCGTGCGGTGCCACAGGTCGGCCAGGTCCGGTTGGGTGTCGCGGATCTCGGTCGCAGGGACCGGGCCCAGGAGGACGCGGGCGGCGCCCGGTCGCAGGCGCACCCCCGCGATCACCTCCCCCGCTTTCAGGGCTACGGTGCGCGGCGCCGTGTCGGGGCCGGCGACCTCCAGTCGCCCGGCGCGCCACAGCAGGTCGGTGCACGCGTCCGGCACGACCGTGACCGTTCCGGCCGCGGGTGCTTGTCGGACCCACAGGCACGGCGACCACGCCGCCGCAGCGGTAGGCGCGGGCCGCTCCTCATAGGCCGCCGGTGCGGTTCCCATGACTCCGACCGTAACGCGCTGCACCGACATCGGGCGCGGCGGAGGCGACTGCGGGGCGGGGCAGTGTCGGACCCTGCGGGTAGGTATTGGAGGATGCAGACCAGTTCACCAGGCCGTGCCCGCAAGGGCCGTGCCTCCGAACCTGAGTGAAGAAGGAGCCCCCGATGTCACTGTCGAGTGCCGACATCGCCCATCTGGAAGCGGTGCTGGCGCAAGGGAAGAAACCCAAGGTGGTGTTCACCGACGCGGCCGGGCAGGTCGCGGGGCGCACCGGCAAGGTCGTCGCACTGGACCCCGCGGGCGTCGACGACTTCGTCCAGGTCGCCTTCGGGTCCGACGAGCTGTCGTTCTCCGCGGCCGAGCTGCGCCTGCCGGCCCCCGGAGAGGGCGCGAGGCGCGCGGCCCCGCGCCAGCGCACGCAGGCCCAGACCCCGGTCCCGGCGCCCGCGCCGACCGGGCCCGGACTGCTCCCC
>NZ_QFRW01000096.1 GCF_003265355.1 Glycomyces dulcitolivorans
CCACTCCGAAGAAGTCGGCTGGTACTAGAGACCGAATACCGGGGCGGGCGCGTGAGCGCCCGCCCCGCTCCGTCCCTCCCCCTTGTTCCCTCCCCCCAGGAGTCCCCTTGCTTCCCAAGTTGACCCGTCACGCCGCGCGGATCGCGGCGGTCCTCGTGCTGGCCCTCGGGGCGGTGATCGCGGTGATGGCCGCGACCGACCGGCCCTCGGACGAGGACGCGCAGCATCCGAGCAATGCGGCGGCGGAGAACCAGGCGGACGCCGAGGCGGCGTTCGACGAGGCCCGCTCGCACCACCTGGACTACATCGCGGCGACGGCCGGTGCCGATGTGACGGTGAAGGCCGCGGCGGTCGCGGAGTACGCCTCGGACAAGGCGCAGGGCCTGGACGACGCCCAGGAGGACGCCGACCAGGCCGCTGAGGAGGCCGCCGCGAACACGAACCCGACGTCAGTCGAGATCCCGTCGAGCTGCGACGAGTTCTCCGGGAACCGTGCGACGGGGTGTGCGATCACGCTCGAACGCGGGTACGACCTGGAGCAGTTCGCGTGCCTGGAGCTGCTGTGGAGCAAGGAGTCCGGCTGGAACGAGCTCGCCGAGAACTCGCTCGGCGCCTACGGCATCCCCCAGTCCTACCCCGGTTCCAAGATGGCCAGCGAGGGCGACGACTGGCGCACCAACCCGGTCACGCAGATCCTGTGGGGCCTGGGCTACATCGAGGGGAAGTACGGGACCCCGTGCGACGCCTGGGCGTACTCCGAGGCCGAGGGGTTCTACTGAGCGGGTCTTGAGGTAGCCGCCGATGACGATGAGCGCGACGATGCCGGAGGCGATGGTGAGGCGCTGGAGGAGGCCGCCCATCTCCAGCCAGATCGGGCGGGGGACGCCCCACCATTCGAGGACGTACGGCAGGGACGTGAGCGTCAGGACGGCGACGGAGAACCAGGAGCAGCCGATGACGGTGCCGGCGCGGCGGGCGCGGTCGGGTTCGGTGCGGCGCAGCCAGCGGCCGAAGGCGATGCCGAGGATCGCCATGGTGCAGAAGGCGACGAACGCGGCGTAGCGGTGCACGTAGTGGTGCGTGGAGAAGTCGGTGACGCCGTCGCGGTCGGAGGGGACGATGGCGACGACGGCGATGGCGGCGGCCCATGCGAACAGGGACCACGACAGCCATTTGGGGGCTCCGGCGGCGCGCGCTTGGAGCGCGTAGGCGGAGGCGCCGAGGGAGAACAGGCCGAGCGCGACGGGGAGGAGCCAGCCGAGCGGGGTGTACAGGTGGATGCTGATGACCTTGTAGAGCGGGTTGAGCCCGGAGGTGGCGTGGAGGACGACCATGGCGACCACGCCGACGGCCATCGCGGCGTTGCCGAAGCCGGTGAATCCATTGGGGACCGATACTGCTGCGGTCCGGTTCGCTGCGGGGGCAAAAGAAACCATGCATTAAAGGCTCGCGAATTTCGGGCGTGGAATCAGTGACGCGGACACCCGAATCGGTCCCCCCGCCAGCACCCTGGCGGAGGTAGCGCCTGCCCTACCGCGGACCTTCCTCTCGGGGCGCGGGGGTGTGCGAGGCTTGCGGGGTGAACGAGTTGGCCGGAGCGCTGTCCCCGTACCTTCGCCAGCACGCCGGGAACCCGGTGGCGTGGCGCCAGTGGGGGCCGGGCGCCCTCGCGGACGCGGCGGCGCGGGATGTGCCGCTGCTGGTGTCGATCGGCTATTCGACGTGCCACTGGTGCCATGTGATGGCGCACGAGTCGTTCGAGGACCGGACGGTGGCGGCGGCGATCAACGACCGGTTCGTGCCGGTGAAGGTGGACCGGGAGGAGCGCCCGGACCTGGATGCGGTGTACATGCAGGCGACGATGGCGATCACGGGGCAGGGCGGGTGGCCGATGACGGTGTTCGCGTTCCCTGACGGGACGCCGTTCTTCGCGGGCACGTACTTCCCGAAGGCGCACTTCCTGCGGCTGCTGGACGCGGTGCACGAGGCCTGGGGCGGCCAGCGCGAGGAGCTGCGCCACCAGGGCGCGGCGATCGTGGAGGCGAGTGCGAAGGGCGGTCCGGCGTTCGCCGACGTGACGGTGGCGTGCCCGCTGGACGGGCCGTGCCCGCCGGCGCCGCCGATCCGGGAGGCGATGCTCGACCGGGCGGCCGAGACCGTCCTGGCCGCGGCGGACACGGTGAACGGCGGGTTCGGGTCGGCGCCGAAGTTCCCGAGCGTGCCCTCGCTGCGGTTCCTGTGCGACGCGTACGTGCGCACCGGGGACGCGCGGTTCCTCGACCACGTGAAGCTGAGTGCGGAGCGGATGGCGCGGGGCGGGATCTACGACCAGCTCGAAGGCGGGTTCGCGCGCTACAGCGTGGACGCCTCGTGGACGGTGCCGCATTTCGAGAAGATGCTGTACGACAACGCCGAGCTCTTGTGGCTGTACGCGCGTCTGGCCGGGGAGGGCGAGCTGTTCGCGCGGGTCGCCGACGAGACGGCGGCGTTCCTGCTGGAGCGGTTCACGACCGCGGAGGGGGCGTTCGCGGCGGCGTTCGACGCCGATACCGAGGGCGTCGAGGGGAAGACGTACGTGTGGACGGCCGAGGAGCTGGAGGCGGTCCTCGGTGCGGACGCGGCCTGGGCCGCGGAGGCGTTCGGGATCGACGTGCGGAATCCGAATTTCGAGCACGGCGCGAACGTCCTCGAACTGCCTGAGGACCCCTCGGACGGGGCGCGGTTCGCGGCGGTGAGGCACCGGCTGCTGCACGCGCGCGGGAAGCGCGCGCAGCCGGGGCGCGACGACAAGGTCGTGGCGGCCTGGAACGGGCTGGCGATCGCGGCGCTCGCCGAGTACGCGGCGCGCACCGGCCACCGCGATTCGCGGCTCGCGGCCGAGCGGGCCGCGGGATTCCTGGCCGAGAAGCACATCGGCGCGGACGGACGCCTCGCGCGGGCTTCGCTCGGCGGCGAGGTGTCGGCGGCGCCGGGCATCCTGGAGGACTACGCGGCCGTGGCGCTCGGGTTCCTGCGCCTGGGCGGCGAGTGGACCGTGCGCGCGCAGGGCCTGCTGGAGCAGGTCCGGGCCCATTTCGGGGACGGCCTCGGGGGCTTCTTCGACACGGCCGCGGACGCCGAGCGGCTCGTGTCGCGGCCCGCTGACGTGCACGACGGGCCGACCGCGTCGGGCTGGGCGCTGGCGTCGGCGGCGCTGCTGGAGGCGTACGCGGCCACGGGCGACGAGACGTACAAGGACGACGCGTGGCGGGCGATCGCCCGGGCCGAGCCGGTGATGGGTCAGAACCCGCGGTTCACCGCCGGGCTGCACGCGGCGGCGGAGGCCCTGGTCAGGGCCCAGCGGTAGCGCCCGGTCGAATAGGCGCGGGATCACACCCTCCATCACGGGAAATCGCCTTGCCGCTCGGCAAGCGCTGCGCTTACGTTTGAGAGTTGTGAAGCCCAACCCGCTGCGCCCTCCGAGGCTGTCCCCCGACGACATCCCCGCCGACCCGTGGCGGTACCTGCTGCACATCGCGAAGGAGCAGACCGGGCCGGTCGCGCTCGGCTTCGTCCTGCTGAGCGTCTCGGGCGCGGCGTGGGTGCTGCTGCCGTGGACGATCGCGCGGATCATCGACGAGGTGCTCCTCGCGGGCACCGCCGAGCCGCTCCTGCCGTGGGGCCTCGCCCTCGGCGGGGTCGCGATCGCGTCCTCGTGGGTGTTCGTCGCGGGCTACCGGGCCCTGTTCATGGCCGAGTCGCGGGCGCGCGTGCGCACCGTGGAGAACCTCACCGACCACCTGAACCGGGCCGGGACCGGCGTGCGGGGCGCGGTCTCCCCCGGCGAGATGGTCAACCTGTCCACTCAGGACGCCCACAAGACGGGGTCGTTCATCTTCCAGCTGGGCTTCGGCTGGATGGGCGTGGTCATGATGGTCATCGGCACGGCCCTGCTGTGGGACGCGAGCCCCGCGCTCGGACTCGTCGCGCTCGGCGGCGTCCTCGTCATCGGCTTCGTCGTCGGCCCCGTCCTCGGGCGCCTCCAGCACCACCAGATCGCCTACCGGGCCTCGGTCGCCACCCTCACCGGCCAGGCCTCCGACGTCGTCGGCGGCCTGCGCGTGCTCCGCGGCGTCGGCGGCGAGGAGCAGTTCTCGCGCCGCTACCGGGAGGCCTCGACCGACCTGCGCGACGCCGGGTACGGCGTCGCCACCGCCGACTCGTGGGTCCAGGGCCTGCGCACCAGCCTGCCGCTCGCGCTCATCGCCGCCGTCACGTGGGTCGGCGCGCGCCTGGCGCTGAACGGGTCGATCACCATCGGGGAGCTGTCGGCCGCGTTCGGCGTGACCGCGCTCGTCGCCCAGCACTCCGGCGCCATGATCGGCATGGCGCAGGCCGTCATCGCCGCCCAGGTCGCCTCCCGGCGCCTCACCGCGTTCTTCGGCACGCGATCCGACATCGCCGACGACGGCACCCGCCGCGGCGCGAACGGCCCCCTCCGCGACCCCGAGACGGGGCTCGCCGTCGAACCCGGGGCGCTCACCGTCGTCGTCTCCGCCGAGGCCAAGCCCGCCGAAGCCGCCGTCGAGCGCCTCGCCCGCTACCGCGAGTCCGGCGCCGAATGGGGCGGCACCCGCCTCGACGCCCTCGAACTCGACGAGGTCCGCGCACGGGTCCTGCTCCTGCGCGAGGACTACCTGTTCGCCCAGTCCCTCGGCGAGACCCTCCGCGTCGACCCCGGCCGCGCGCACACCGCCATCGAAGCCGCCGGCGCCGCAGACGTCTACTCCAGCCTCGGGTCCACCCTCGACGGCGAGATCACCAACGGCGGCCGCAACCTCTCCGGCGGCCAGCGCCAGCGCCTGCGCCTCGCCAGGGCCCTCGCCGCCGACGCCGAAATCCTCCTCGCGGTCGAGCCGACCAGCGCCGTCGACGCCCACACCGAGAACCTCATCGCCGAGCGCGTCGCCGCGGCCCGCGCGGGCCGCACCACCGCGGTCGTGTCCGCCTCGCCGCTGTGGCTCGCCCGCGCCGACCGGGTCGCATGGCTCGTGGACGGCAAGGTCCACGCCGTCGGCACGCACGCCGAGCTGTCCGCGCACGGCGAGTACCGGTCCCTCACGTCCAGGCAGGAGTCCTGATGAGCGCCTTCGACAGTGCCCCTTCCGGCAGTGCCCCCTTCGACAGTGCCCGCCTGCCCGTCGCCGACCGCGCGGCCATGACCGGGGCGATCAAGCGCCTCGTCGCGGCCGACCGCCGCTCGTTCGCGGCGGTCCTGGCCCTGTACGTGGCCGCCGCGGGCGCCGGCGCGGCCCTGCCGGTCATGCTCGGCTCCGTCATCGACGGCATCGGCACCGGGTGGACCGCGACCCGCGTCGACGTCATCTGCGGTGCGATCGCCGCCTGCGTCGTCCTCCAGCTGGTGCTCATGCGCATCGGCCGCAAACTCGGGTACCGGCTCGGCGAGCGGGCCGCCGCGCGCCTGCGGGAGGCCTTCATCGACCGGGTCCTGCGGCTCCCGCTCGGCACCGTCGAGCGGGCCGGGACCGGCGACCTCGCGACCCGCACCTCCGGGGACGTCGGCGCGGTCGCGGAGCTGCTGCGCAAGACCGCGCCGGAGGTCGCGGTCGCGATGATCGAGGGCGCCGTGATCATCGTGGCGGCGTTCGTGGTCGACTGGCGGCTCGGGTTCCTGTTCCTGGCGGGCATGCCGATGCTGTTCATCGCCGGGCGCCGGTACCTGCGCCTGGCGAGCCCGGTGTTCCTCTCCGAGCGGGCCGCGATGAGCGAGATCGCCGAGACCGCGACCGCGTCGGCGTCCGGCGCGACCACCGTGGCCGCCTACCGGATGCAGGGCGAGCGGCGCGACGCCGGGTACGCGCGGGCGGCGACGCACATGGACCGCCTCAAGGGCATCATCCGGCTCCAGACCTGGTTCTTCCCGGCCACGGACCTGACGTTCCTGACCCCGGCCGTGGTCGTCACGATCGTCGGCGGCCTCTGGTACCTCGAAGGCTGGGTCACCGTCGGCGAGGTCGTGGCGGTCGCGATGCTGACGCTGCGCCTGGACGGGCCGGTGTTCCGGTCCATGATGTCGCTCAGCGAGTTCCAGATGGGCGGGGCCGCGATGGCCCGCGTCGAAGGCGTCCACCTCATGCCCGACGAGGTCCGCACCGCGGCTCCCGACGGCGCGGAGGTGCGATTGGACGACGTGACGTTCGGGTACGGCGACGGGCCCGACGTCCTGCACCGGCTCTCCTTGCATCCCGAGCGCGGCGAGCGCCTCGTGGTCGTCGGCCCCTCCGGGGCCGGGAAGTCCACGATCGCGCGCCTGGTCGCCGGGATCGACCGGCCGCGCTCGGGCGCGGTGACCCTCGGCGGCGTCGACGTCGCCGACGTGCCCCTCGAAGTGCTGCGCCGCAAGGTCATCCTGGTGACCCAGGAGCACTACGTGTTCACCGCGACGTTGCGCGAGAACCTGAACCTGGCCGCGCCCGAGGCCGGCGACGAGGCGCTGCTGGACGCGCTCGCCACGGTGGACGCCCGCTGGGCCGCCGACCTGCCCGAGGGCCTGGACACGAAGCTCGGCGAGGAGTTCCACGAGCTGAACCTCGCCGAGTCGCAGCAGCTCGCGCTGGCGCGCGTGATCCTCGCCGACCCCGACGTGGTGATCCTCGACGAGGCCACCGCCGGGATCGACCCGGGCAGCGCCGGGAACGTCGAGGCCGCGCTCGCCGCGGCCCTGAACGGGCGCACCGTGATCGCGATCGCGCACCAGCTCCAGGCCGCCGAGTCGGCCGACCGGATCGCGGTCGTCCAGGACGGCCGCATCGCCGAGGAGGGCCCGCACGCCGAGCTCCTCGAATCGGGCGGTGTCTATGCGGGCCTGTGGAAGGCGTGGAAGGGCGTCGCCGCGTTATTCCCCTGAACGGACGACATTCCCCTAGCCGCGCCACAAAATACCAGTAATTCGCATTTCCGACACTAAGGTGATCTCCCGTATCTGCGGCGCCCGCGCCGCGCCTCTGACACGGGAGCCTCCATGCCGCGCACGACCTTCCCCCCGCACGTCCGCAAGCACCGCTGGGCGGGCTACACGTACTGGTCGCGGATGTCCTGCGCCGAGGCCCCGCGCCTGGACCCGGTCGTGCTCATCGGCGGTGCGCTGCACCGCAAGGAGGACTGGGGGCGCGTCGAGCAGGGCATGCTCGGCGTCGCCGACGTCCTGTGCCCGGACCTCCCCGGCTGGGGCGAGGCGGACCTCCTGCCGCCGTACCTCGGCCCGGACGTCCCCGTCGAGGCGCTCGTGCGCCTCCTCGACGACCTCGGCATCGAGCGCGCCAACGTCTTCGCGGGCTCCTACGGGTCCTCCGTGGGCTACCGCCTCGCGCAGACCCACCCCGAGCGCGTGGGCCGCATCGTCCTGGCCGGCACCATGGGCGGCATCCCGCCCGAGTCCCGCCCGATGATGCGCGCCGCCGTCGCCCTCGCCGAGTCGGGCCCGCGCGAGCGCTTCGGCCCGGCCGCGATCGAGGCCCTCATGAGCCCCGAGCCCGACATCATCGGCAAGGCGGTGGTGCGCCGCATCATGTCGATGCGCTTCGGCTCCGCCGACGAGGCCGACCTCGCCAAGTTCATCGCCAACACCCACCGCCTCCTCTCCCGCCAGCTCATCGACCCCTCGATCCCGCCCGAGGCCCCGATCCTCTTCACCACCGGCGAGCACGACAACCTCACCCCGCCCGAGCTGTGCCGCGACCTCGCCTTCACCTGCCCCGAAAGCTGGTACGTCGAGTTCGCCCGCGCCGACCACCTCATCCACCTGGAGCGCCCCGCCCAGCTCGTCGACCTCATGACCCGCTTCTTCTCTTGCGAAGACCTCCCCGACCTCCCCTACGCCACGGTGGTCGAAGACCTCCGCCGCCTCCCCGTCTCCGCCTAGCGCACACGAAAAGGGCCGGCCTCCCCGACGGGAGACCGGCCCTCATGCTGTGGAGCTTAGGGGATTCGAACCCCTGACCTTCTCATTGCGAACGAGACGCGCTACCAACTGCGCCAAAGCCCCTTGCGGCGACAAGATTAGCACGGCGCCGGGAGGGGGCTGCGAGGGAGTTGTGTGGGGCGGGTTACTCGGTCAGATCCAGGAGTCGAGCCACATGCGGGCCTGCCATTCGTCTCTGGGGAGGGCCTCGCCGGTGTAGATGGGCCAGAAGTAGGCGAAGCAGAGGACGACGACGGCGACGAAGGCGCCGGCGATGAGCGCGCCGGTGAGGCGGCGTTCGGGGGAGGCCAGGGACGGTTCGCCGCGGCGGTGGCGGCCGATGATGAGGCCGAGGGACCAGGTGACGGCGCCGATGAAGAAGGGGACGGCGGGGGCGGTGTAGAAGAAGAACATCGTCCGCTCGGGGTAGAAGAACCACGGGAGGATGCCCGCGCCGAGGCCGGTGAGGAGGAACCAGGCGCGCCAGTCGCGCTTGGCGACCGCCCACGCCAGGAGGGCGATCGTGGCGGGCACGAACGTCCACCACAGGAGCGGTGTGCCGAGGAGGAGGACCTCGGAGGCGCAGTCGGTCGCGCCGCAGTTGACGTCGCCGCTCCAGTAGAAGACGACGGGCCGGATGTCGAACAGCCACTGCCACGGCCACGACTGGTAGGCGTGCTCGGAGGAGAGGTTCTCGTGGAACTGGAGGACGCTCAGGTGGTACTCCCACCAGTTGACGAGCGCCCCGATCACCGGCGGCTCGTCCCTGCCCTGGTCGGCGAGCCAGTGCCGGTAGGAGCCGGTGTCGTTGAGGAACCAGCCGGTCCACGTCAGGACGTACACGCCGATCGCGAGGAGCCCGAACCACAGGTTCTGGCCGAACTCGTAGATGACGGTGTCGCGGAAGGGCTTGCGGGCGCCGACGTCGGCGCGCAGGCGCCAGTCCCAGACGACGTAGAGCACGATCGCGGCGATGATGTACCACAGCGCGGACCACTTGGTGGCCATGGAGAGTCCGAGGAACACCGCGGACGCGATCCGCCACCACGGGATGCCGAGCCTCGGCCTGCGGCGGCGGACGTCGAGGCCGTCCTCGATCGCGGCGAGCCAGCGCGCGCGGCGCCAGTCGCGGTCGCGGACGATGCAGTACATGGCGGCGAGGATGAGCGTCGCGATGAAGATGTCGAGCAGCGACGTCCGCGAGAGCACGAAGTGGCTGCCCTCGACCGCGAGGAGGAGCCCCGCGGTGCCGCCCAGGAGCGTGGAGCCGGTGAGGCGGCGCATGAGGCGGATGAGGATCGCGACGCCGATGACGCCGGCGGCGGCGGCGCTGATGCGCCAGCCGACCTCGTCGTAGCCGAAGGTGATCTCGCCGAGGCTGATGAGCCACTTGCCGAACGGCGGGTGCGCGACGTACGCGGAGCCGGTCGTGCCGGCGTCCCATTCGACGCCGTGCGACAGCATCGTGTGCGCGTCCTGCGCGTAGTAGACCTCGTCGAAGATCAGGCCCTTGGGGTGGTTCAGGCCGATCAGTCGCAGGACCGCGGCGATCCCGGTGACCGCGAGGGTCACCCAGAGGGCGCGGCGGGAGTCGTCCGGGAGGGTGCTCGCAAGGCGCGCCCGGACGGCGGGGAGGGGGCCGGGGAGCGGGGTCGGCCGCCAGGCGGCGGGCGGCTGCTCGGGCCGGACTGCGGTGGCGCTCACCGGCCCGAGTCTAGGGCCTGGCCGGGGCTTCGGGCGAGGTGGTATCCGAGTCCGTTCGTTCGCTCGCAAGGCGGAAGGACCCCCAGATACCGGGGTTGTATCTGGGGGTCCGACAACGCAGCGAGCGGGCGAACGGGCCGGATAACGCCCGTCCGAAGCCCCGGCCAGGCCCTAAAGGCCGTCCGTCACCGCTAGTGCACCAGCTCGGTCGGGGGCGTGAAGTCGCCTTCGCCGTTGATGTCCCACTGGGCCGCGAGGATGTCGGCGACCGCGTTCGCGGGCTTGCCGAGGTTCGACGCGCCCACCACGTGCTCGGGGCTGTCGGGGTCGGCGACGAACGCCGCCGCGGCCGCGTTCGGGGTGAAGCCCACGAACCAGTTCGTGGAGTTGTCGTCGGTGGTGCCGGTCTTGCCCGCGACGGGGCCTTCGACGGCCGCGCCGACCTGCTCGGCGGTGCCCCACGTGCAGGAGCCGGCCTCGGCGCCGTCGCCGGTCGGGCAGCGGGCCGCGTCGATCGCGGCGCGCGCGACCTCCTCGTCGATGACCTGCTCGCACCCGGAGCTGAACGTGATCGTCCCGCCGGTGATCGTCTGCGCGCTCGTCACCGGGATCGGCGGGCAGTAGACGCCGTCGGCCGGGAGCGTCGCGTAGGCGGCGGCCATCTCCAGCGGCGTGTTCTGCGTGACGCCGAGCGTGAACGTCCCGAAGCCCTCCGCGGACTCCTCGGAGGTGAGGCTCAGGTCCTTCGAGTTGTGGAACTGGATGCCCAGGCGCTTGGCCATCTCGATGACCTTGTCGGCGCCGACGCGCTCCTCCAGCTGCACGAAGTACGTGTTCACCGACTCCCCGAACCCGGTCCACATGTTGTAGTCGCCGACCTCCGACGCCGAGGCGTTCTTCGGGCACCAGTACCCGCCGCACGAGTCGGAGCTGGAGATCGGGTACTGCGAGGTGTACTGGTACGGCGAGTAGATCGTGGTGTCCAGCGGCATCCCGGCTTCGAGGGCCGCGAGCATCGTGAACATCTTGAACGAGGACCCCGCCTGGTACCCGGCCACCGCGGAGTTGCCGCTCAGCAGCGGGTTCGTCGTGTTCGGGTACGTGCCCTTGCCGTACTCCGAGCCCGCCGAGTTCGAGCCGTTCTCGGAGACGTCGTTGGAGTAGTTGCGGTTCACGGCCATGACCTCGATCGCGCCGGTCCCCGGCTCGACGACGACGGACCCGAGCGCGTACTCCGAGCCGGTCTCCAGCTGGTCCTCGACGGCCTCCTGCGCGGCGTCCTGGAGCTCCACGTTCAGCGTCGAGGTGATCTCGTAGCCGCCGCGGTACAGGCGCGCCTTGCGGATCTCCTCGGTCTCGCCGAAGTCCGTCTGCTGCTCCCACCACTTCTCGAAGTAGTCGACGAAGAAGCCGTAGTCGGAGTCGATCGCGCCGCCGGAGGTGTTGTTGGCCTCCTGCGGGTTCAGGTTGAGCTCCTCGGCCTTCGCGGCCTTCCCCTCCTCGGAGGTGAGGGACCCGACGTCGACCATGCGGTTGACGACGTGGTTGCGGCGCGCCAGCGCGGCCTCCGAGGAGCCGTTGATCGGGTCGTACTGGCTCGGGGACTGCACGAGGCCCACCAGCATCGCCGACTCGGCGACCGTGAGGTCGGCGGGGACCTTCCCGTAGTACACCTGGGCGGCCGCGCCGATCCCGTACGCGCCGTTGCCGAAGTACACGGTGTTCAGGTAGTTCGTGAGGATGTCCTCTTTCGACATCTCCTCTTCGAGGGCCAGCGCGTAGCCCATCTCCTTGACCTTGCGGTCGATGGTGACCTCGCTGGCCGAGGCGACCTCCTCGGGGGTGGTCGCGGTGTAGGAGAGCACCTGGCGCACGTACTGCATGGTGATCGTCGAGGCGCCCTCGGAGGTGCCGCCGTCGGCGATGTTGGTGACGAGGGCGCGCATGACGCCTTCGGGGTCGACCCCGTTGTGCTCGAAGAAGTTCGAGTCCTCGGTGGCGACGAGCGCCTGGATGACGGACTCGGGGATCTGGTCGTATTCGAGCTGGACCCGGTACTGGTCGCCGAAGGTCGCGATGACCGTCTCGCCGTCGGAGGCGTAGAGCGTGGACGACTCAGGCGCCGGGGGCAGCACGAGTTCGTCGGGGAGGTCGAGGACGGCCTCCGACCCGACCTTGGCCAGGCCGCCGATGCCGCTGGTCACCGGCAGGAACGCCAGTCCGACGACGAGGCCGAACGCCACGGCCACCGGCACGAGCGCGAACATGGCGCGGCGCTGCACGGCGGTGATGGGTCCGAACCAGGTCTGCGCCACCGGTTTCGAGGAATCACTCACGCTTTGTCTCCCGAGGAGCCCCGCAACGGGGTAGGAACGGTCAATTCAGTTGGGCGCTGCCACGCGCCGCTCGGGCGGAGTTCCGGGGGCGCCCCAACTCTACGACGCGCCGGAGGGGCGGTTCTGACGCAGTCCGCTCGGGTGGGGGCGATTACAGCTCGTCCGCGGCTCGGGCGCGCCGCCCGCGGCGATCATGCACCGGCTGCTACGGCACGTGGACGCACACCGGGTGCGCTCACCATGCGAACGCGAGGGCTGCGGCGAACACGGCTCCGGCGAAGGCCCAGCACAGGCCGATCGCGCCGGAGCGGCCCTCGTAGAGGCGGGTCGCGCCGGAGGTGCCGACGAGCGCCATCGCGGCGACCATGAACAGGACCAGGGCCGGGGCCCAGCGCAGCAGGAGCCCGCCGGTGCCGCCGGTGTAGGCGCTGTGGGCGTCGGGGCCGGTGGCGCGGGCGGGCAGGTCGGTGCCGACGTCGGCGGCGGTGGCGTCGCCGGTGAGGGAGAGGACCTTGGTCCAGCCGTTCCCGTCTGCGGTGGTGAACACGCCGGTGCACGAGGGCGCGAAGCCCTCCTGGCAGGAGGTGACCGAGACCGTGCCGTGCTGGGCGTGGCCGACGCTCATCCACAGGGCGGGCGCGGCGGCCCAGGCGAAGAACATGAGCAGGCACGCGCAGACGAGGACGCCGAGGAGCGCGGGGCCGAGGCGCTTGGGTTCGCGGCGGCGCTGGGGCCGGCCGGGGCGGGCGGGGCGGCGCTTCTCGGTCTCGGCGGCGCGTTCCCACACGGCGCGGATGGCGGCCATGCCCTCGGACTGGGAGCCGAGGGGGCTGCGCTGGGAGACGGGGCGGGGCTCGTCGGCGGCGGGGTCCCAGTCGGCCGGCTTCCAATCGACCGGGCCGATCGGCTCGGGGTGCTCGACCGTGCCGTGTTCGACCGCGCCGTAGGCGGCCGGGACCTCGGGCACGGGGGTCCCGCGGCCGGGCTCGTAGCCGGCGGGCTGGGGCTGGGGATCTGCCGCGCGGTATGTTCCAGACATACCGGTAATTGCATCACCGAATCGCCGAAGCCGGGCGCAATCGCGCAGGGATAGTGTGTCGGCCTCCGGCACCGGCGACGCCTGCGAGCCGCGCCGGAGGCGCAGACGGATGATCACCGGCCGTGACCTGGCAGTCGGCGCCCTCGGACGCCTCCCGTCCATTTCGTGGGACGGATACCATGGGGCCCATGACTCACGTACTGACCGCGCTGGCCTGGCCTTACGCCAACGGCCCCCGGCACATCGGACATGTAGCGGGATTCGGGGTCCCCGCCGACGTCTTCGCCCGCTACATGCGCATGCGCGGTCACGACGTGCTCATGGTCTCGGGGACCGACGAGCACGGCACCCCGATCCTGGTGCAGGCCGACTCCGAGGGGCTCAAGCCCGCCGAGGCCGCCGCGAAGTACAACCGGATCATCGTCGAGGACCTGGACGCCCTGGGCCTGTCGTACGACCTGTTCACGCGCACCACGACCGGGAACCACTACAACACCGTGCAGGAGCTGTTCTCCACGCTGTACGGCAACGGGTACATCCTCCAGAAGAAGACGCTCGGGGCGATCAGCCCGTCGACGGGCCGCACGCTCCCGGACCGCTACATCGAGGGCACGTGCCCGCACTGCGGGTTCGACTCGGCGCGCGGCGACCAGTGCGACAACTGCGGGCGCCAGCTCGACCCGATCGACCTGATCGACCCGAAGTCGCGGATCAACGGCGAGACCCCGAAGTTCGTGGAGGAGGACCACTTCTTCCTGGACCTGCCGGCGTTCGCCGACGCGCTGAACGCGTGGCTCGACACCCGCACCGGCTGGCGCACGAACGTCGTGCGGTTCACCAAGAACCTGCTCGACGACCTCCAGCCGCGCCCGATCTCGCGCGACCTCGACTGGGGCGTGCCGATCCCGCTGGACGGCTGGGTCGACCGCAAGGACAAGCGCCTGTACGTGTGGTTCGACGCGGTCATCGGCTACCTGTCGGCGACGATCGAGTGGGCCCGCCGCTCGGGCGACCCGGACGCGTGGAAGCGCTGGTGGCAGGACCCGGAGGCGGTCTCGTACTACTTCATGGGCAAGGACAACATCGTCTTCCACTCCGAGATCTGGCCGGCGATGCTCCTGGGCGCCAACGGTGAAGGCTCCAAGGGCGGCGAGCCGGGCGCGCTCGGGAAGCTGAACCTGCCGACCGAGGTCGTCTCCTCGGAGTTCCTGACGATGGAGGGCAAGCAGTTCTCGTCGTCGCGGCGCGTGGTGATCTACGTGCGGGACTTCCTGGAGCGGTACTCCCCTGACGCGCTGCGGTACTACATCTGCGCGGCGGGCCCGGAGAACCAGGACTCGGACTTCACGTGGGCGGAGTTCCTGCGCCGCAACAACGACGAGCTCGTGGCCGGCTGGGGCAACCTGGTGAACCGGTCGATCGCGATGGCCGCGAAGAACTTCGGCGCCGTCCCCGAGCCCGGCGAGCTCGAAGACGTCGACCGCGAGCTCCTGGCGGCCACGCAGGCGTCCTTCGACGCGGTCGGGGACCTCATCGGGCAGAACAAGGTCCGCGCGGCGATCGGCGAGGCCATGAAGACCGTCGCGGCCGCGAACAAGTACCTCGCCGACACCGCGCCGTGGAAGATGAAGGAGGACCCGAAGCGCCAGGGCACGGTCCTGTTCACCGTCCTCCAGGCCGTCTCGGACCTGAAGACGGTCATGAGCCCGTTCCTGCCGCACTCCTCGCAGCGCGTGCACGAGCTCCTCGGCGGCGCGGGCGTGTTCTCGCCGATGCCGCGCATCGAGGAGGTCGCCGACCTCGACGAGGGCGCGGGCGCGACCGACGGGCCGTACCCGATCCTCACCGGCGACTACTCGGACGTCCCGAAGTGGGAGTCCGTGCCGCTGGTCCCGGGCACGCCGCTCGACAAGCCGGTCCCGGTGTTCGCCAAGCTCGAACCGTCGATCGTCGACGAGGAGATCGAGCGCCTCAACTCCTAAGCAGCGCAGACGCGGCGGCCCCCGGCGTTCGCCGGGGGCCGCTGCGCGTTCGAGCCTTCAGAGGATCGCGGGCGCGATCTCGCTGCGGGCGACCCACTTCTCGTAGATGCCGCGGCGCACCGCTTCGGCGCCGGTGCGGGAGAGGACGTCCGGGCTCGGGCGCGAGAGCCGGAACCGGGCCCACTCGTCGTCGGCGTCCACAAGGGACCCGGGGATGCCGTTCCAGATCCCGCGGGCGGCCTCGCGCAGGACGCGCCGCACCTGGTGCGCCCGGCCGGTCTCGACCCCGGCGAGCGGCACGGACGCGGCGTGGACGGGCGTCCACTGCTGGCCGCCGTAGCGGAACAGCTCGGCCTCGGCGCCGCTCTCGTTGTAGCCCAGGATCGAAGCGCCCTCGGGCAGCGGCAGGTCGGTGAGGTCGGCGGTGACGTGCTCCGGCAGCAGGTGCGCCGAGGAGATCGCGAACCCGGTCCCCAGGACGGGCGCGCCGCGCCGGTCCGAGGACGGCATCGCCGTCAGCCCTTCGTAGTCGGGGGCCACGGGCGCCTGGTAGTCGCCCGGTTCGGCGACGGCCCACCGCAGCGCGTACGCCCACGGCTCGCCGTGCTCCGATTCGCCGCCGAGGACCGACCGCGACGAGGGCGTGCGCAGGTGCGCGGTGTCCCTGCGGCGGTAGCAGAACCCGCCGGGGATCGCGGCGGTCTCCATGAGGCGCGCGACCTGCGCGGCCGTGACGGGCCGCTCCATGAGGTCGCCGGGCGAGAGCGGCGCGGAGCGCCGGACCCGGTCGAGGAGGATGCGCGCGGCCGGCTCCAGGTGCGCGGTCTGAGTGAGGCGGCGGACGTACGCGAGGTCGATGCCGGGCGCGAGCGGCACGGTCATGGCGTGCTCGTCGTCCACCGTGACGGGGACGCCGTCGCGCAGGACCTCGCTGGCGTGCACGAACGCCCGGTACGGGTACTCGCTGCCGGGGCGGGTGTTGGGGAGGAAGTCGGGGCGCGGGAGCGCGGAGAACAGCTCCCAGGCGGCGCCGTCGGCGTAGGCGGCGCCGGGGAACCTTTCGCCATCCCATTCGACGGTGACGGTCTGGAGGTGCGTCGATTCGGCCGGGACGGCGGGGCGGCGTTGCTGGAGCGCTGCGGCGCGGTTGCGGCGGGACGCGAGGTCGCGGGTCATGTGCGGCTCGATTCGTCTGCGCGGGTGCGACGGCGATGTCGCCTGATATTCAAGAACATGTATCGGTAGCGGGCTCTCCACAGCCGGTGCACCGGCTGTCCGCCAACGTAGGCCCGCCCTGTCAGGCGTGCATGTCCGCGAAATGAAGAAGATGTTACGGACGGCACACTGCGCTGGATGCGAGGTCGGCGTGGCATGGTTGAGCCGTGTACCGAACCGAACCCGCGCCGCTGCCCGAGCCGCTCCCGTTCCCCGTCGCCGACAGCCACACCCACCTCGACCTCGTCGACGTGTTCGGGTCCGAGGAGGACCTCCCGACCCCCGCGCCGGACGCCCCCGAGGTCCGCGCGCGCCTCGACGAGGCCGAGGCCGCCGGGGTCGCGCGGGTCGTACAGGTCGGCACCGACGTCGCCTCCTCCCGCTGGGCCGCCGAGCTCGCCGCCGCCGATCCGCGCGTCCTGGCCGCCGTCGCCCTGCACCCCAACGACGCGCCGCGCCTGGCCGACCTCGACGCGGCCCTCGCCGAGATCGACGCGCTCGCCGTGCTGCCGCGCGTGGCGGCCCTCGGCGAGACCGGGCTCGACTACTTCCGCACCGACGAGACCGGCCGGGCCGCGCAGCAGCGCTCGTTCCGCGCGCACATCGCGATCGCGAAGGAGCGCGGGAAGGCGCTGGTCATCCACGACCGGGACGCCCACGAGGACGTCCTGTCGATCCTCGACGCCGACGGCGCGCCCGACCGCGTCGTCCTCCACTGCTTCTCGGGGGACGCGGCGTTCGCGAAGGAGTGCGCGCGGCGCGGGTTCTTCATGAGCTTCGCCGGGAACGTCACGTTCAAGAACGCGCAGCACCTGCGCGACGCCGCCGCGGTGACCCCGCCCGAGCTGGTCCTGGTCGAGACCGACGCGCCGTTCATGGCCCCGATCCCGGTGCGCGGGCACCGGAACCACCCGGCGCTGACGAACTACACGGCGAGGTTCCTGGCCGATTACCTTGAGCGCGATCTGAAGTCGTGGTGCGAGCGGCTGTGGGGCAACACCGAGACGGCCTTCGGGGCCTGGTTAGGACACGTCCACTTCGGCGACGGCCGTCGCGGTGTTCCCGGCGGCGTCGGTCAGCGTGAACGTGAAGACCCACCGGCCCTCCTCGCCGAGGTTCGCCTCGCCCGCGAGGATGCCGGTGCGCAGCTCGATGAGCCGCAGCTCCTCGGGCTCCTCGCCTTCGAGGCCGTAGGTCGCCGTCCATTCGACGGCCTCGAACGCGGCGCCTTCGAGGTCGTCGGCGAGGATGCGGACGCTGTTGGCGCCGGGGCGGCCCGGTTCGAGGACGAGCTGCGCGGTGTAGACCTCGGTGGTCACGAGTGTCGCCGTCTCCGTGGAGGCGCTCTCGGTCGTCTCGGCCTCCAGCAGCGCGGTCTTCGCCGGGACGGCCTGCACGAGCACCGCGACGGCCCCGAGCACGACCGCGAGGAACAGCGTCTCGACGCCCGCCATGAGCCGCAGGCGCCCTCGTCCCTCGGCGCGGCCGACCAGGGCCTTCCGTGTGAACAGGCCGATGACGACGATGACGATGACGAGCCCGGACTTGAGCAGCACCAGTTTCCCGTACTGCGTCTGCGTGAGCGCCTCGATCGAGTCGATGTGCAGCAGCGATGACGCGATCCCGGCGACGATGAGGTTCGCGAGGAGCCACGGCACCAGGGCGATCCACGTGTCGGCGGTGCGGTCGGGAATCTCGGCGTCCTTGCGGAGGGCGAGGCTCAGCAGCGCGAACACACCGCCGCCCCAGGCCAGCGCGGTCGTCAGGTGGACCCAGTCGGCTAGAAATGCGACCACGACCGGGTCGGAGGCCATGGGGTGCCCGGCGAGCGGCCAGGTCGCGCCGAGCGCGAGCCCGACCCCGGCGAGTCCGGCGGTGAGCGCGGGGCCCGGTTCCTCTTCGGCGGTGACGACCGCGCGCATGAGCGGCAGCGCGAGGAGCACGAGGAGGAGCCGCAGGAGCGCGGCGAGGCCGATGTTCGACTGCATGACGGATTGGAGCCCGGTGGCGTCGAGGTCGGAGACGCTCGTGCCGGTCTCGTATGCGGCTTGGAGCGGGAGGCCGAGGACGGCGGTCATGGCGACGACGGCGAGGCCGAGGGCGACGAGCTTCGCGACGGCGTCGCGGGGCCGGGCCCCGGCGACGAGGAGGATGCCGGCGCCGAACGCGAGTGCCAAGGCGGCGTAGCCGAACCAGCGGTTGCCGTACAGGAGCGCCTGCACGAACGGGTCGGTGCCGGCGGCGGTGAGCGCTTCGGCGCTGGGGGCCTCGGTCTCGGTGATCACCGAGTACGTGAAGGTCCCGGAGACGGGGTGCCCGTCGTCGGAGACGACGCGGTATCCGACCAGGTAGGTGCCTTCCTGGTCGGCGTCGACCTCGATGGTGATCTTGGTGCCGTCGTCGCTGCGGACCACGTCGGTGTCTGCTCGGTCACCATCGGGAGCCACGACGCCGGTGCCCGCGTCTACGGGGGTGACTGGCTCGTTGAACTCGACGACGACTTCGCTCGGGGCCGCGTCCAGGATCGCTCCGGACGCGGGGTCGGTCTCGGTGGCGGCCGCGTGCGCCGAGGCCGCCGAGGCCCACAGCACTCCGATGAGGCCCGCCGCGAGCGACGACCAGGCGAGGCGGGCGGCGCGTCGCCGCCAGGGGCCTGCACCATGCCGGGCGGTGCGGGGGTTCCGGGCGAAGAAGCGGCGTCGAGTGCTCAGACGGTACGTCATATCGCCGCTGAGCGTACTCGAAACCGGTTCGCGAATCGAGTGTTGGACCTGAGAAAGGCTGAGCGAGGCACATGGGCTCATCAGAGCGGAAGACCGAGCGCAGGAAGGCCGCCGAGGCCCTGCGGAAGCAGCAGGCCGCCGAGGCGAGGCGCCGCAAGATCCTCCTGTGGGTCTCGATCGGCGCCGCGGTGGTGCTGATCGGGGGGCTCCTGGGGTGGGGCATCTGGAACAACTCCAAGGGCGACGACTACGAGGTGACCGAGCCGACCGCCGCGGTCACCGACACGTACGGGGTGACCGTCGGGGACGGGCCGGTCGAGGTCGACCTGTTCATCGACTACATGTGCCCGGTGTGCAACCAGTTCGAGACCGCGTACTCGGAGCAGATCCAGTCGTGGATCGACGCCGGTTCGGTGACGGTGAACTACCACCCGATCACCATCCTCGACCGGCTCTCCTCGGGAACCGAGTACTCGACGCGCGCGGCCTCGGCCGCGGTGTGCGCGGCCGACGCGGGCCAGCAGCAGTTCCTCGACTACTCGCTGGCGCTGTTCGCGAACCAGCCCGCGGAGAACTCGACGGGCCTCACCGACGCGGAGCTGATATCGATCGGCATGGACGACGTCGGGCTCGATTCGACCTGGCAGACGTGCGTCGAGAACGAGACGTACAAGGGCTGGGTCCAGGCGGGCACCACGTGGGCCACCGGCGACGGCGGCGTGACCGGAACCCCGACGGCGAAGATCGACGGCACGGCCGTCGAGGACAACGCGCAGTTCGCCGACCTGGTCCAGGCCGCGATCGACGCCTCTTGATTTGACAGTGAAAGGGGCGCAGCCGGAAACGGCTGCGCCCCTTTTTCGCTGGAAGTTTTCGGGCAGGGGCAGAGCCGAGCACGCCCGGTCTGAGTCGCCCCCGGTTCGATAGTGCCCGGCGAGTACGACAAAAGCGCGGCGCGGCAGCGGTACCCGACGGCCGAAGCGGTCTCGTCGTTCAACGCCGCAGCGCGGCCAGCGCAGTCTCCAGGGAGAAGCCGAAGGGGAGTTCGAGCCGGTGGCGGGCCAGGAGCTCGGGGTCGGCGAGGACTTCGGCGACCGGGGCGTCGGCGGCGACGCGGCCGGCGTCGAGGATGACGGCGCGGTCGCACAGCTGGAGGGCGTACGGCAAGTCGTGGGTGACGAGCAGGAGCGTGGGCGCGGTCCGGTGGAGGATCGCGGCGAGGTCGCGGCGGCTGGCCGGGTCGAGGTTCGCGCTCGGCTCGTCGCAGACGACGATGTCGGGCCGCATGGCGAGGACCCCGGCGAGCGCGGCGCGCCGCTGCTGGCCGACCGAGAGGTGGTGCGGGGGCCGGTCGGCGAGGTCGGCGAGGTCGACGTCCTTGAGCGCCTCCGCAACACGTTCGGCGAGCTCGGTTCCGCGCAGGCCGAGGTTCGCGGGGCCGAAGCCGACGTCGTCGGCGACCGTCGGCATGAACAGCTGGTCGTCGGGGCTCTGGAAGACGATGCCGACGCGGCGGCGGACCTCGGCGAGCGTCTTCCTCTCCACTCTGACACCGCCCACCGACACTTCCCCCTCGGTCGCGGTGAGGAGCCCGGCGAGGTGGAGCATGAGCGTGGTCTTGCCGGCGCCGTTGGGGCCGAGGATCGCGACGCGCTCGCCTTCCTCGACGTGCAGGTCGACGCCGTTCAGGGCCCGGTGGCCGTCCGGGTACGCGTGCTTGAGGCCGCGGATCTCCAAGGCGCTCACAGAGTCACCGCCGTCCAGGCCGCGACGGCGACGGCGATCGCGGGGACGGCCATGGCGGCCGACCACTGGACCGCGCTGGCGGGCGCGGGCCCGACTTCGAGCGGGAGGCGGCCGGTGTAGCCGCGGGCGGACATGGCCTGCCAGACGCGTTCGCCGCGTTCGAAGGACCGGATGAAGACGGTGCCGAGGCTGCGGGCGAGGGCCCCGGCCTGCCACAGGAACCGGGGGTCGTCACAGCGGGCGAGCCTGGCGAGCCGCATCTGGGTCACCTCGGCCACGGTCAAGTGCGCGTAGCGGATCGCGAACGCGGTGATCTGGAGGAGGATCTCGGGGCACTTGAGCCGCGACAGCCCGGCGAGGACCCCGGCGACCGGCGTGGTCGCGGCGAGCAGCAGCGCGGCCCACACGCCGAGGGTCGCCTTTGCGAGGAGGTTCCATCCGGCCCACAGACCCGGTTCGGAGACCGTGAGGAATCCGAGGTGGACGGCGGGGCCGTCGACCATGAACGGGAACGCGAGCGCGAGCACCAGGAACGGCGACTCGACGAGGCTGCGCGTCAGGACCCAGCTCGCGGGAATGCGGGCGACCGCGAACAGCGCCACCAGGACTCCGGCGTGGATTCCGAAGGCCCACACCGCTTCCCGCGGGGTCGCGGCGATGGCGCAGGTGAAGGCAACGAGCCCGACGATCTTCACCTGCGGCCGCAGCCGGTGGAGCGGCGAGTCCCCCGGCCGGTGGAGGCCGTCGACGGCGTTCACGCCCGCTCCTCCGGTCGCCTGCGGGGCGTCACGCCTGCACGTCGTTCGCGGGCGCGGCGGGCTTCTTGCCGCGGGCGAGGAGCCAGAACAGGCCGGTCGCGACGCCGAGCGTGAGGAGGACCCCGAGGATGCCCGCGAGCGAGGCGCCGAGGATCTCGTTGTCGAGGAACGACATGCCGTAGTCGGCGAAGACGCCGCCGATCTCGTGGTCGCCGGTGGCCTGGAGGACGCAGGTGCCGCCGCTGATCTCGCCGTCGGTGGTCTCGCAGCCGGTGAGGAGCACCGATTCGAGCCCGTCGGGCGAGGCGGAGGCGAACAGGGACACGAACCCGGCGAGGACGACCGTGACGATGGTGCCGGTGATCAGGAACTTCTTCATGCGGCGTCCTTCGAGGGAAGGGTCTTCGAGGGCAGGGTCTCGGCGAGGGTCGCGGGCCGGGCGAGCGGGGTGCCGCGGAGGGCGTGGACGAGGTCGGGGCGGGCGACCGCGACCGCAGTGACGGCTCCGGCGGTGATGACGCCTTCGCCGATGCCGACGAGCACGTGGGTGCCGAGGATCGCGGCGGCCATGGCCCCGAGGGACTGGCCGACCTCTTCGCCGCCGAGCCAGAACTGGAGCACGAATCCGGCGGAGGCGGCGACGACGCTGATGATCGACGCGGCGAAGACGGCGACGCCGAGGCCCCAGCGGGTGCGCGGGAGGACCTTGAGCGCCAGGGCGAGCACGCCGTAGGCGGTGAAGGTCGCGATGAGCGCCATGTTGACGACGTTCAGGCCGAGCGCGGTGACGGCGCCGTCGGCGAACAGGAGCGCCTGGATGGCGATGACGACGGTGACGCACAGGGCCCCGAGCCAGGGCCCGAGGAGCGCGGCGGCGAGGGCGCCGCCGAGGAGGTGCCCGGAGACGCCGGCGGCGATCGGGAAGTTGAGCATCTGGGCGGCGAAGATGAACGCGGTCGCGAGGCCGGCGAGCGGGACGAGCCGCTCGTCGAGGCCGCGCCGGGCGGCGACGGTGCACCAGCCGACGGCGAGGACGGCGACGAGCGCGAATATGAGCGACGTGGGGCCGTCGATGACGTCTGTCGGGATGTGCAGCGCGAGGTCTTCCACGGGCGGCGCGCCTTTCTGCATGGGTACTGCCGTATGTGTCCGGGGGGAGTTTTCGGCGGCCGCCCTGCCGGATGCAAGGCGCCCACGCTGGAATCAACAACCCGCGTTGGGCTATTGCAATTATTTTGCAAGAGTGCGGGTGCGATCGTCAACCGCAGGGGCGCTTTTTGGGACGCGTCGTTCGAACAGGGAGCGTCAAGCGTGCTCCCAGGGGATTGTCAGGGACGGAAGGTAGGGTTGCGACCTGTGAACGTACGACTTCAGGCCGGTGATTCGGCACCGGATTTCACGCTCGCCACGGACACCGGCGACACGATGACCCTGTCGAGCCTCCAGGGCCGCAAGGTGATTCTTTACGCGTACCCGCGGGCGATGACCCCCGGCTGCACGAAGGAGGCCTGCGATTTCCGCGACAGCCTCGCGAGCCTCCAGGCCGCGGGCTACGCGGTGCTGGGGATATCGCCCGACGAGCCGGAGGAGCTCGCGAAGTTCGTCGAGCGCGACGGCCTGACCTTCCCGCTGCTGTCGGACCCCGAGCACAAGGTGCTTGAGGAGTACGGCGCGTGGGGCGAGAAGAAGAACTACGGCCGCACGATCACGGGCGTCATCCGCTCGACGTTCGTCATCGACGAGTCGGGGAACATCGAGGCGGCCCAGTACAACGTGAAGGCCACGGGCCACGTGGCGCGCCTGAAGAAGCAGCTCGGACTCGACGAGTAGGAACGCGCGCCGCCCGCAGGGCGGGTGGGTGGGGTAGGTGTACGACCATCCCTACCCCCCACCCACCCGGGGAAGAATAAGGTCCCAGCCTCACACGGGGGTCCGACAGAAACGGGCCGCTCGCGCGCCCGTGTCACCCGGACGAGTGACGGCGGTAGGCAACGTGTCACGACGGCCGGCCCCCGGAGGGGCCGGCCGTCGTGTTCCCGCGCGCGCCGGCGCGGGAGCTTATTCCGTAGTGCCGGTCTTCTCGACCGCGTCCGCCGTCACGGTGCCGTCGTCGGCGGTCTCGCCGGTCACGGTGATCGTGTCGCCTTCGGCCAGCGAGCCCAGGTCGATCGTCTCGCTCGACGTGACCGCGGTGTCCTCGCCGGTCTCCACCGTCACCACGGTGCCGTCCTCGGTCTCGATCGTCACGGTGGTCCCGTCGACGGCGGTGACGGTGCCGGTGGTCGCCTGCCCGCCGAAGCCGCCGCCTCCCCCACCGCCGCCGGGGAAGCCGCCCTCGGCGAGGGCGCTCATGTCGGGCATCCCGCCGGTGTCGGCCTGCGCCGCCTCGCCGGCGACGCCCCACTGCTGCTGCGCGTAGAGGCCCCCGGCGAAGCCGCCGACGGCGAGCACCCCTGCCGCGATCCACTTGGTGGCCTTGTTGGTCCAGGGCCGGCGCTTCGCGAGCGCGTGCTCCAGGTCGTCGGGCATCGGCTCCAGCTCGGGCGGGTCGTCGTCCTTGACCGCCTTGAGCAGCACGGTGTCGCTGTCGGCCATGCGGGTCTCCTTCACTCGTATCGGAGGGCGTCGATGGGGCGCAGCTTGGCCGCGCGCGAGGCGGGGTAGCCGCCGAAGAACAGCCCGATGCCCACCGAGACCCCGAGGGCCAGGAGCACCGTGCCGGGGACGATGACCGTCTCGTATCCGGCGATGGTCACCGAGGACGCGAGGTAGGCCAAACCCACCCCGAGGCCGCCGCCGAGCAGGCTCAGCGCCGTGGCCTCGATGAGGAACTGGGTGAGGATGGCGCGGCGGGGCGCGCCGAGGGCTTTGCGGATGCCGATCTCGCGGGTCCGCTCGGTCACCGAGACCATCATGATGTTGGTGATCCCGATGCCGCCCACCAGAAGACTGATCCCCGCGACGGCGCCGAGCAGCAACGTGAACGTCTCGGCCGTGTCGGCCTGGGTCTCCAGCAGCTCGGCGGCGTTGGTGATCGAGTACGGCGCGGTCTCGCCGCTGGAGACGCGCATGAGCCCGTCGAGAACGGCCGAGGCCTCGGCTTCGGCGGCGTCGACGGTGTCGGACCCGGTGGACTGCAACAGGATCTGCGAGAGCGCGCCGTAGCCGGTGAGCGTGCGCTGCACGGCGGTCAGCGGGGCGACGACGAGGTCGTTGTTGTCGCCGAAGCCGGTCGAGGAGCTCTGCTCCTCAAGGACGCCGACGACGGTATAGACGGCCCCGGCGAGGCTGATCTGCTCCCCCACCGGGTCGTCGCCGCCGAACAGCTCGTCGACCACAGTGGACCCGACGACGGCGACGCGCGCCCCCGCCTCCACATCGGACTCCGTGATCCCGGTGCCTTCGGCCACTTCGAAGTTCGCGGCCTCCAGGTAGTGCTCGTCGGAGCCGACGACGGACCCGACCTCGTACTCCGCGCCGTCCCACACGGCGGTCGCGGTCGTGGTCGCCACGGGCGAGACCGATGCGACGTCCGGGGTCAGCTCGGAGGCTTCGAGGCCCTCGGCGATCTCCGCGGTCAGGTCGGTGAACCGCACCTGCGTCCCTTGGGAACCGGAGGCGGTCACGGTGAGCGTGTTGGTGCCGAGCGCCTCGATCGACTCCTCGACCTCCTGCTGGGAGGCGGTGCCGACGCCGACGAGGAGGATCACCGAGGCGACGCCGATGAGGACGCCGAGGACGGTGAGCGAGGAGCGGAGCTTGTTCGCGGCGACGCCGCGCAGCGCGAAGCGCAGGATCTCGGCGGCACTCATCGCTTGCCCTCCAAAGCCGTTCGGGCGGTGTCGGAGACGACGTCGCCGTCCCGCAGGCGGATGACGCGGCCGGCCCGTTCGGCGACCTCGTCTTCGTGCGTGATGAGGATGATCGTGCGGCCGGACCCGTGGAGCCGGTCGAACAGGTCGAGGATGTCCGCAGTGGACCGCGAGTCGAGGTTCCCGGTCGGCTCGTCGGCGAGCAGGAGCGAGGGCGCGGTGACCAGGGCCCGGGCGACGGCGACGCGCTGCTGCTGGCCGCCGGAGAGCTGGTTCGGCTTGTGCCCGGCCCGGTCGGAGAGCCCGACCTGGGCGAGCGCGGCCGCGACCCGTTGTCGCCGTTCCGTTCGCGAGACTTTCGCGTAGGACAGCGGGAGTTCGACGTTGGCGGCCGCGGTGGTGCGCGGGATGAGGTTGAACGCCTGGAAGACGAACCCGATCCGCCTGCTGCGCACCAGGGACTGCGCGCCCTCGTCGAGCCCGGCGACGTCGACGCCGTCGAGCCGGTACGAGCCCGAGCTGGGCTGGTCGAGGAGGCCGAGGATGTGCATGAGCGTCGACTTGCCGGAGCCGGAGGTGCCCATGATGGCGACGTACTCGCCGCGCTCGACGGCGAGCGAGACGCCGCGCAGTGCGTGGACGGCGGTCTCGCCGTGCCCGTAGACCTTCGCGATGCGGTCGAGCGCGATGACGGTGCTCATCCGTTGCCTCCCGGGAAGCCGCCTCCACCGGGGGCCTGTCCGCCGGAGCCGCCGGGGAACGTCCCGCCGCCGGGGAACTGCATCTCGCCGGTGCCGGAGTCTTCCTCGTCGGTGACGACGAGCGCGACGGTGTCGCCTTCGGCGAGACCGGAGGCGATCTCGACGGAGCTGTCGCCTTCGAGGCCGATCTGGACGGTGGCCTCGGTCTGGGTTCCGTCGTCGCCGATGAGGGTCACCGTGCCGGTGTCGCCGGAGATCTCCACGGCCGCAGTCGGAACGGTGAGGACATCGGCGACCTCTTCGACGGTGATCGCCACGGTGACAGTCTGCCCGAGGCGCACCTGCTCGGGGAGTTCGTCGAGCGTGAGCGTCACGTCGTAGGTCGCGACGTTCCCGCTGGAGCCGGCGGTCGGCGCGACCGCGGTCAGCTCGGCACCGGAGGTCGCGTCGATGGCGTTCCAGGTGACGGTGCCGGTCTGGCCGACCGCGACGTCGGCGGCGTCGGCCTCGGCGACCGCGGCGGTGACCCGCAGGTCGGTGAGGTCGGCGATCTGGATGAACCCGTCGGAGGAGCTGGAGGAGTCGGTGGACTCGGTCTCGCCGCCCATCGAATCCGAACCGCCGCTCGACGAGGAGGACCCGCCGGAGCTGCCGCCCACGGTCCCGTTCACCGCGATCACGGTCCCGTCCGCCGGTGCGGTGAGCACCGTGCCGTCGACGGCGTCCTCCGCTTCCTCAACGGCCGCTTCGGCTTCGTCGACCGCGTCTTCGGCGGTCTCGGTCTCCGCGTCGGTCTCGGCCCGGTCGAGGCTCTCCTCGGCCGCGTCGAGGTCGTCCTCGGCGAGTTCGAGGTCCCGCTGGGCGTCGGCGTCGTCGACCACCGCCAGCGTCTGTCCCTTCTCGACGGTGTCGCCGACGGCCACCTCGATCGCGGTCACGGTGCCGGACGTCTCGAATTCGGCGGTCGCCGTGGTGGCGGCCGTGACCGTGCCGTCGGCGGCGACGGTGCGGGTGACGGTGCCCGTGGCGGCGGTCGCGGTCGAGGCGACCTGGGCGGACCCGGTGTCCTCGGCCGTCGCGGCGTCGCCGCGCAGCAGCAGGTAGGACCCGCCCGCGCCGGCCGCGAGGACCAGCGCGAGCCCGCCGTTGACCAGCAGGGAAGGAGGTGGCTTTCGCATGCTGAGGATGCTCGCGGCCGCGGCTCGGGGACGGGACCCGGTCAGCTCAAAGGAGGCTCACAGTAGCTAGGACTTCGGCAGGAGGACCCGGAACGTGGCGCCGCCGCCGGGCGTCTCCGAGAGCCGCACGCACCCGCCGTGGCCGGTGACGATGGCCGCGACGATCGACAGGCCGAGCCCGGAGCCGCCTTCGGTGCCGCGGACGCGGCCCTGGTCGACGCGGTAGAGCCGCTCGAAGACCGCTTCGGCGTGCTCGGGGGCGACGCCGGGGCCGGTGTCGGCGACCTCGACGACGGCCGCCGGGAGCGCGGGCAGGTCGCCGACCTGCGCGAGGCAGCGCGGGCCGGGGCTGTGGCTCCAGCCGATGCGCACGGCGATCCGGGCGTTCCCGGGCGTGTACCTGAGCGCGTTCGCGATGAGGTTGGTGAGGACCTGCCGCAGGCGCGGCTCGTCGCCGGTGATGTCGACGGCGTCGAGGAACTCGTCCGCACCTCCCGCCAAGGGCTCCAAGGCGATGAAGCGTCCGGGCGCGCGGATGTGGGCGTCGCCCACGACGTCGGCGGCGACGCCGAGCAGGTCCACGGGGCCGCGCTGGAGCGGCCGCTGCCGGTCGAGTGCGGCGAGGAGCATGAGGTCGTCGAGGAGCAGGCCCATGCGCCGCGACTCGGCCTCGATGCGGCCGATGGTGTCGTCCATGACGGGCCCGGGCGGGACGCCGCCGCGGCGGTACAGCTGCGCGAAGCCCTTGATCGAGGTCAGCGGGGTGCGCAGCTCGTGCGAGGCGTCGGCGAGGAACTGCCGCAGCCGCGCCTCGGAGGCGGCGCTGTCGTCCAATGCGGACTGGATGCGGCCGAGCATCGTGTTGAGCGCCTGGCCGAGCCGCCCGGTCTCGGTGTGCGGGTCGGTGTCGGTGACGCGCTCGTCCATGCGGCCCTCGGCGATCGCGGCCGCGGTGGCCTCCATCCGGTCGAGGGGCCGCAGTCCGAGGCGCGCGACCCAGAACGCGCTCACCGCGAGCAGCAGCAGGATCGCGAGCACCACGCCGCCGCCGATGAGCAGCAGCGATTCGGTTGCGGCGCTGACGTACTCGGAGGACAGCGCGAAGACGACGTACTCGCCGGTCCCGTCGGTCTCGCCCGTCTCCTCGACGAGGACCCGCCACGAGTTCCCGTCGGCGTCCTGCACCGTGTACGGACTGTCCACATGCGACGTGAAGTCGCCGAGCCCGGTCAGTTCGGCGGCGTCCTCGCCGCCGACCGCGCGCACCAGTTCGCCGCCGGAGTCGTAGATGTAGACGCGGGGGCTGTCGGGCAGCCCCGCCTGCGGCCCGGGCGGGTTGAAGTCGTACGGGACGGTCTCGTCGGGCTGGGTCGCGCGGGGCTGGTTCTGGTGGGTCATCTCCGCGGCGGTCGTCAGCTGCGAGTCGATCCGGTCGATGAGGACGTTCTGGAGCAGGGCGGTGGCGATGAGGATCGCGGCGGCCAGCGCGAGCGCGCACAGCGTCACGATCGTGAACGCCATGCGGGAGCGGACGGTCCAGTGCCGCCAGCGCCGCGGCCTGATCATTTCCGGCGGGGTTCTCGGAGGGCGTAGCCGAAGCCGCGCACGGTCTGGATGAGGGGCGGTTCGAGGACGTCGATCTTCTTGCGCAGGTAGTAGACGTAGGACTCGACGATGCGGCCGTTGCCGCCGAAGTCGTAGTTCCAGACGCGGTCGAGGATCTGCGATTTGGAGACGACCTTGCCGGCGTTGACCATGAGGTAGCGCAGGAGTTTGAACTCGGTGGGCGACAGCTCGATCGGGTTGCCGGCGCGGCGGACTTCGTGGACGGTCTCGTCGAGTTCGAGGTCGGCGTAGCGCAGGACGCGGTCCTCGGCGGGGGCGGGGGCCTTGGCGCGGCGGAGGATCGCCTGGATGCGGAGGACGACCTCTTCGAGGTCGAAGGGCTTGGTGACGTAGTCGTCGCCGCCGACGGTGAGGCCGGTGACGCGGTCGCGGACGGCGTCGCGGGCGGTGAGGAAGAGGACGGGGAGGTCGCGTTCGGCGCGGAGGCGCTTGGCGACTTCGAAGCCGTCCATGTCGGGGAGCATGACGTCGAGGATGACGAGGTCGGGTTCGAATCTCCCGGCGGCGCGGAGGGCTTCGGCGGCGTCGTGGGCGACTTCGACCTCGAATCCGGTCAGGCGCAGTGTCGCGGACAGGAGCGCGCCGATGTTCACCTCGTCGTCGACGACGAGGACTCGGTCCTTGTGTTCAGGCGCTTCGCTCACCAGGGCTCCTTTTCTCAGTGCCCTGAATGCCTATCGCCGCAGGCCGTGGCCTTGCTGGGAGAAAGCTCAAAGAAATGTCAGAGTCCGCCGGAGTCTAGTCGGTGCCGAGGCTGACGGTGTCGCCTTCGCCGAGTCCGGAGGCGATGGCGACGCCGTCGTCGCCGCGGAGGCCGAGGACGACGTCGCGGGTCTCGGTGGTGCCGTCGTCGTTGACGACGACGGCGGTGGCGGTGTCGCCGTCGATGTCCTGGAGGGCGGCGGCGGGGACCCAGAGGGTGTCGGGGGCGCTGTCGAGGACGACGGTGACCGTGGCGGTGGAGCCGGCGAGGGCGTCCTCGGGGGCTTCGGCGAGGCCGATGGTGACGCCGTAGGTGACGAGGCTGTCGGTGGCGGTGCCGACGAGGTCGATGGCGCCGACCTGCGCGTCGACTGCCGGGTCGTCGCCGAAGGTCACGGTGACGGCTTGGCCGACGGTGAGCGCGGCGGCGTCGGCTTCGGCGAAGTCGGCGGCGACGGTGACCGAGGAGAGGTCGGCGAACTCGATGAGGGCGGTCCCGGCGGCGAGGACGGTGCCTTCGCTGGCGGAGACGGACATGACAGTGCCGTCGGCGGGCGCGGTGATGACGGTGGCGTCGAGGGCGGCCTCGGCGTCTTCGAGGTCGGCTTCGGCCTGGTTGAGGCGCTGCTGGGCGGTGAGGATCGCGTCGGTGCCGGAGGAGGTGTCGCAGGAGGTGCCGGTCTGGCCGCCCATGGCCGCCTGGTCGGTGGCGGCGGCCGCGGTCTCGCAGGACTCGGCCTCGGAGGCGTCGGTTTCGGCCTCGTCGAGCTCGTCTTCTGCCTCATCGAGAGCGGTCTGGGCGTCGTCGACGTCTTCGGATGCCTCGGTGTCGTCAATGGCTGCAAGCACATCGCCTTCGGCGACGACGTCCCCGGCGGCGACGTTGACTTCGGTGACCTCGGCTTCGGTCTCGAATCCGAGCGACCACGACCGGGCCGCAGCGACCGTGCCCGACGCCGAGGCGGTGAGCGAGACGTCGCCGCGTTCGACTTCGACCGTGGTGGCGGCGGTGGCGGGTTCGGCATCGCCGAGGAGGAGGTACGCGGCGGTGCCGCCCGCGGCGAGCACGAGGGCCGATGCGGCGATCACCGCGGTCTTGACTGATGCCATGTGCTGAAGCGTCGGCGGGCGCGCTCGGGGCGCCCTCAACCGGACCTCAGAACCGACTCAGAACCGGCGGGGCCCGCCCTGACCCGCAGGGCGGGCCCTAGGGCCCACGGCCTCGTCGATCTCGCGCAGTCTCCTGACGGCATCCTCTCCGCCCTGCCGCAGCACCCGTTCCCGGGCCCTGCGGTACGTGTCCAGCAGTGCGGCCTGCTCTTCCAGCGGCAGCATCCCGGACCGCTGCACCGCCAGCGCCAGGCCCGCGACCCGGTCGACCTCATCGACAACCCTCATACCCCGAATCTCCGCGACCCGGTGGGCCGCAAGGCGAACACTGCATGAACGCCGCCCCACACGGCGGCCTCAATCGGCGCCGAGGGCATTTGCGTCAACGGACCGGCTCGGTTTGGGGGTGGCCGATTCCGCGTCACTGGTTCACGCTCATTTCGTTCGCGGAGACCCATTCGACCGAAAGGCCGTTCATGAGTATCAATTGCGCTCTTCCCGGATCCTCGCCGAGGCGGGGAACTGCAAAGCGGTTCACACGTGCCGAGCACTTCGACTCCTTCGCCGAGCTGCTCTTCGCGACCAGAGTGGGGCACCGGCTGGACATCGGCGAGGTCGCGATCCTCACGAACACCAAGGCTCACATGGTCGCCAGGTTCGAATCGGCTCGCTCGATTCCCCACATGCTGTTCCTTCGCGGGTTGCGGGACGCACTCGACCTCCCGTTGGCGTGGCTCGAATGCTGCATCGACCACTTCGCATGGGCGAACGCCTCGGAGGAACTCCGGAACTCACAGGAGGAAGAGGAGTTCCTCGGTCTGGCCGACACTCCGATCGGATCGAAGGAGGAGAAGAAGCGGCTCGATCGACTTTGGCTCAAGTACGACTACATCCCCAAGGCCGTCGCACGCCGCATCGTGTTCAATGCCTCCGAGCGCGAGGATTTCGCTCAGGAGGCCCAGATCAGCCTCCGAAGCGCGGTTCTCATGCACCTCCCGTATCTCGGGAAGTTCCAGTCGTACGCGTGGAAACGGTGCGAAGGGAAGACCCGCGGCGTGCTCAGCGCGAAGTATTACGGGGAGACGCCCGAGGCCCTCAGGAGGCGACATGCGAGGGTGCTCAAGGCGATGAGAGAGCACCAAGCCGAGCACGGGTGCAGACCGTCGACATACCAGCTAATGTCCGCCACCGGGTTGACCTGGGGCGAGGTGATGGACTCGGAGCACTTCCACCACATCCGCCAGCATGAGGTCTCTTTCGACGATCCGTGCGGTGGCAACGGCCGGACCTACGGCGACTTCATCTGATCACCAGCGTCAAAACCCTCCCAAGGCGCGGCCGATGATGCGGGCGGCTTCGGGGAAGGCGCCGGGGTTGGGGCCGGAGTAGTTGAGGCGCAGGTAGGCGCCGGTGGGTTCGGCGGGGAACCATTCGTCGCCGGGGACGACGAGGACGCCGGCGTCCTCGCAGGCGCGGGCGAGCGCGGGCAGGTCGGTGGCGTCGGGGAGGCGGGCCCAGAGGTTCAGGCCCCCTTGGGGAATGGCTTCGAGGTGGGCTTGCGGGGCGTGTTCGGCGAGGCCGGCGGCCATGAGGTCGCGGCGGGCGGCGAGCTGGTGGCGGAGGCCGCGGAGGTGGGTGCGCCAGGCGGGCTGGGTGACGACGTCGACGGCGACGGCCTGGAGGAGGCCGCTGACGTACATGGACTCGGCGGCGGCGTCGGCGAGGATGCGGTCGCGGGCGGGGCCGCGGGCGATGACGGCGGCGACGCGGACGGCGGTGGAGACGCTCTTGGTGAGGGACCGGACGTAGACGACGTGCCCGCCGTCGTCGCGGGCGGCCACGGGCCGCGCTTCGGCGCCGATGCCGAACTCGTGGGCCCAGTCGTCCTCGATGAGGAAGGCGCCGTGGGCGCGGACGACGTCGAGGACGCGTTCGGCGAGGCCGGTGCTCCATTGGACGCCGGTGGGGTTGGCGAAGTTCGGCTGGGCGTAGAACGCGCGGGCGCCGGTGCGCTCGAACGCTTCGGCGAGGACGTCCGGGTCGGGCCCGTCGGGGCCGACGGGGATGGGGACGAGGTCGACGTGTTCCCTTGCGGCGGCCACGATGGCGCCCCAGAAGGTGGGCGATTCGATCAGGAGGGGCCGGCCGGGGCCGACGAGGACGCGGAACAGGGAGGAGAGTCCGGTCTGACTGCCGGGGACGACGATGACGTCGCTGGGCGCGGGCGGGGCGACGCCGGCGGGCGCGGTCTCGCCGAGTTCGGCGGCGAACCAGTTCTGGAGTTCGGGGAGCCCCGCGGCGGGCGGTTTGCTCATGGCCATGTCGCCGCGCGCGGCCCGCGTGAACGCGCCGCGGACGATGCGCTCGGGCAGCAGTTCCCGGTCGGGGTAGCCGGAGTGGAGCGCGATGACCTCGTTCCCGGCGGTCTTCAGCGCGGTCGGCAGGCGCGGGACGCGCGCGGGCGGCGCCCCGAGAGCGGCGGTCTGCCAGCGGTAGTCGCTGGGCCTGGCGGTGCGCACGGCCCGCACGAAGGTCCCGACGCCGGGCCTGCTCTCCAGCAGCCCTTGGGAGGCGAGGGCGCGCAGCGCCTTCTGCACGGTGACGGGGCTGGCGGCGAAGTCGGCGACGAGTTCCCTGGTCGACGGCAGCCTGGTCCCGGGTGCGGCGAGCGCGATCCGTTCGCGGAGTGCTTCCACGATCCGCGCACTGCTATCGTTGAACATGAGAGACAACAGTAGCGCTACCGCGCTCGCGACGCCACCGCTATCGCGCACGCGGGCCGGGCTGTGGTGGGGCCTGCTCGGCGTGGCGGCGTTCTCGCTGACCCTGCCGCTCACCCGGATCGCCGTCGAGGGCATGTCCCCGCTGTTCATCGGCGCGGGCCGCGCGGTCATCGCCGCCGTCCTCGCGGGCATCGCGTTGGCGGTCACGCGGCAGCGGCTCCCCACCTGGACCCAGTGGCGGCGCCTCGTGTTCGTCGCGGCCGGCGTCGTCGCCGGGTTCGGGCTGCTCACCTCGTTCGCCTTGCAGCACACGTCGGCGAGCCACGGGGCCGTCGTCATCGCGCTGCTGCCGGCCGCGACCGCCGCGGCCACGGTGCTGCGCACCCGCGAGCACCCGCCGCGGCGCTTCTGGCTCGCGGCCGGCGCGGGTGCTGTCGCCGCGGTCGTCTTCGCCGCCTTGGGGAACGGCGGCCTCGGTGAACTCGGCTGGCCCGACCTGCTCCTGTTCGCCGCCGTCGCGGCGGCCGCGGTCGGCTACACCGAGGGCGGCCTCCTCGCCCGCGAACTCGGTGCCTGGCAGACGATCTCGTGGGCCCTCGTCCTCGGCGCCCCGGTGATGACCGCGGCGACGGCCTTCGCACTCGCCGCCGAGCCCTTGTCCGCCACGCCGGTCCAGTGGAGCGCCTTCGCGTACCTGGCGGCCGTGAGCATGTTCCTCGGCTTCTTCGCCTGGTACCGCGGCCTCGCCCTCGGCCCCATGGCCCAGGTCAGCCAGGTGCAGCTCGTGCAGCCGGTCATGACGATCGCCTGGTCGGCCCTCCTCCTCGGCGAGCCCCTCGGTCTCCCCACCCTCCTCGGCGGCCTCGCCGTCGTCGCCTGCGCCGCCCTCGCGGTCAGATCCCGCCTCCCGCAATGAGAACGGCCCCCGCCGGGAGGAGCGGGGGCCGTCGTCCAAAAGAGAGTTAGTCGTTTTCGAGCGCGTGCCAGACCGGTTCGGTGCTCAGGTCGAGCACCAGCGAGGTCACGTCGTCGGGCGTCACCTGGAGCGGGCCTTCGAAAGCGCCCCACCAGGACCAGCTCGCGGAGCCGTCCGGGTAGAACGCGGCGGCCTCCACATAGGTCCCGTCGGTCGTGTACGCGACCACGGTCCCGTCGGCGAGCTCGGTCGACTCGCACTCGGTGTCGTCGGCACGGCACTGGAGCAGGTAGTGCGCGTCGTACTCCCCGCCGTCGGTGAGGTCCTGGACCCCGGGGGTGATTCCGCCGGGCAGGTAGACCGCGGTCTCGAAGCCCTCGCCGGTCTCGTTCACCCAGAAGTCGGCGCGGAACTTGCGCTGCACGGGCGTCTCGTTGGCGCCGTCGATGTAGTAGTTCTGGAGCCGGACGGCCTCCAGGCTGTTGTCGAAGGTCCAGTCTCCGAACTGCGTCGCGAGCGCGTCGTCGACGTCGGCCTGGAACTCGGCGGTGTACTCGTCCCGCACGAAGTCCCACTTCTCGGAGTACTCCCAGCCCTCCTCCGGGATCTCGGTCTCCTGCGCGGAGGCGGCGGTCGCCGGGAGGAACACCGCGGCGGCCGCGATGGCGGCGAAGGCGGTGCGGGTGGCGGTCTTGGCAGTGGACATGAAGATCACCTTTCGGAAGAACCATTCACTTGTCCTCTTTATAATCCCTTACCACCCAAAGGTAAACGAACTTGTGTAATACATCCATTTTCCGGTGCCGATGCAACCGAATCCGCCCACAATGGCGTCCCCCTGCATACGCGCGAACGGGCCCGGCGGGTTGCCCAGC
This sequence comes from Glycomyces dulcitolivorans, assembly GCF_003265355.1. Classification (GTDB taxonomy): domain Bacteria; phylum Actinomycetota; class Actinomycetes; order Mycobacteriales; family Micromonosporaceae; genus Glycomyces; species Glycomyces dulcitolivorans. The sequence continues at coordinate 35,107 of NZ_QFRW01000096.1, forward strand.
CAGGCCCGTTCTTGTCGAAGACGAAGCGTGCAGAGCCGACAAAACAGCCGGATCCCAAGAAGTTGCGCGAATGTGTCATCATGTTCTGACCGCCGGTAGCCACACGCGCACCAGTCGTGCTTCAGCGCCGAACACGACCACATACCGACGCCCCGCCCCGAGCCCCATAGCGGACGACTCCCCGTCCCGCCCATGCCCAGGAGGTAGCCGATGTCCGGCGCCGACGTCTTCACCATGGCTCCTGAGAAGGTCCACGAAGCGGTGGAGGTGTTGTTCGGGGTCGAAGCCGAGGTCGACAACCTCACCACCGGCATCCAGACCGACACCGAAGGCGTCGCCAGCGTCCTCGCAGACGCCCAGTGCGCGATCGGCGAGGCACTGAAGACCGCATCGGACTTCTGGTGCGTCCAGCGCACCATGGGTTTCACCGGCCTGGTCGGCAACCTCGGCGAGTACCTCGCGGTCTGCGCCGAACAGGCGGTCGAGATCGACGACTTCACCGCCCACGACTTCGCCACCCTGGCCGACCACGACCGCTATCCCGGCCGCGCGGCCGAGAACGCCTCCGCGCGCCCCGACTGGTAGGAGCAGCAGATGAGCGACATGCACTGGAAGGACCTGAAAGAGACGGACTTCGGCGTCTTGAAGACCTTGGCGGACCAGTGGGGCAGTTACATCGGCGAGGTGACCGCGCAGGCCGAGATCATCACCGAGGATGTCGTCAAGAAGCACCTCAGCGTCGAGAACTTCGAATCCGAAACCGCGGACGATGTCCGCCACCAGGCCGACCTGCTGGCCGACTCTCTCCAGGACGACCTCCACGAATACGCGATGGTCAAGATCAAGGCGACTCTCGAAGACGCCCATGACGAACTGGTCGAATGCCAGGCCCAGCTTTTCGACCTCATCGACGTCGTCACCGGTGAGTACCGGTTCGAGGGAGGCTCCAGCGACCCGTACGTCGTCGTCTCCGACGGCCACTATGAACGGATCGCGGCATTGGACGTGACCGCCGCCCTCATGGAGCGCGCCGGCGTCGATCAGTCCGACTTCGCATCCGATTTCGGGCAGAACGAGTCCCGTGAACGTCTCATCCAAACGGCCGAGACCATCGCGGGCGAGTTGACCGAGGTGCTGAAAGCGATCATGACCCGTGCCCACAACTCCGACGACGAGGCCGCCGCCGTTCTCAAGTCGGTCGTGGACACCCCGGCAGAGCAGCCGCCGCCTCTCGGCGCCACCTACGACGACCTCATCGAGGAGTACGAGAAAGCCGATGCCGAGCGGAATCGGGATTTCCTATACGCGCTCGCTTCGGATGAGTCCGAGGCCACCGCAGGCGGAGTCAACGACTGGTGGGCGAGCCTGACCGACGAGGAGCGGACGGCACTGATCGACTCGCATCCGGAACTCGTCGGCGGCCTCGACGGCATTCCCTCCGACACGCGGGACTCCGTCAACCGGGACCTGCTCGACGCATCGATTCCGAACCTGGAAGACAAGATCTCGGCCCTGGAGACGCAGATCGCGTTGATGGAGGAGGGCGGTTCACCGTACGGTTCGTACGAGAACGCGGACATGGTCGAACTCCAGGCCGACCTCGCCGAGGCGCGGGCCCGGCTGGACAACGCGGAGGCCTTGCAGGCCGCTCTCGCCAATGGGTCCGATTCGGGCGCACCACTGCTCCTCGTCGACTTCGACCTCAGCGAAGACGGCAATGCCGTGGTCTCGGTCGGCAACCCGGACACCGCAGAGCACACTGCGGTCTACGTTCCGGGGACCACCTCGGACATGCAGGGCATCGACGGCCTGATCTCGGACGTGAGCGTCATGCAGTACGACGCGGACAAGGCGGGCAACGGGGAGACCGCCGTGACGTTGTGGTTGGACTACGACGCCCCCGACGGCGCCTACCCCACTCACAACGGCGGTGTCGACCCCGAAGCATGGCACACCGATCAGGCGCTGGAAGCGAGGAGCGGCCTCAACTCGTACCTCGAAGGCCTCTCCGCCACGCATGACGGCGAATCGCACACCACAGTGCTCGGCCACTCCTACGGCAGCGCAGTGGTGGGTGCAACCGCGGCCGAATATCAGATCGACGCCGACCAGATCATCGACTTCGCCAGCCCCGGTTTGATGGTCGAGACCGCCGATGAGCTGAGTGTCGGCGGAGACGACGTCTGGTCTACCAGGGCCGAGGGGGACGTCATCAACGCCGCCGTGCTGACAGGCGCGCTCGGTGCCGATCCGACCGGTGAGTACTACGGCGGCAACACGTTCGATGCCGACACGATCGGTGGGAACTCAATCGATATTCACAGCGGATACCTGAAGGAGAACGCCGATGATGAGCCGAACCGGGCGCGGACCACGATGGCCGAGATCATCACCGGCCAGAAGGACTGAGTGATCCCATGCGATCCCGAATCTGCGCGCTGCTCTCAATTCCCGCTCTCGCCCTCGGAGGATGCTCGATGTTCCAAGACCCCCCGCCAGATCGCGAGTTCGATGAGGCGGAAGCCTATCCGCTCATGGAGCAGATCGTGCTCGACACCATCTCGGAACTTCCGGACTTCCCCGGTTTCGAGAAGCGGATCTACCTCCGGCCTGAAGACTGTGCCGAAGCGCTCGGAAGCGGCTATGAAGGTTGGGTCGCCCTCGAAATCAGCTACACGTTCAGCGATGCGACCTCCTCATTGCCGCTGGTCCGGACGGACTACACCATGCTCCTCCGCGAGCAGTGGGAGTCTGAGGGCTACAACATCCACCGAGACGACATCGCACTCGATACCGGTCGCGGGTCCCTGGAGGCGGAGCGGCCGGACGGAATCAACCTGTGGTGGTGGGTCGCCGACAGCGTATCCCTGACCTTGCAGACCGGATGCATCCCCGCCACCGAGGGGTTCGACAAGCCCGACTACATCCCCCCTGCCGGTGGTGTCCTCCCCGAGAGCGACCCGGCGGCCCAGAACCGCATGAATCCCCCGGAGAGCTCAACCAGCAAGGCCATCGACCCGTTCGCCACCACTTCCGAGAGCCCCAGCGGTGGTTGAGAATCGAAAGGAAACACGATGCTCCACCGAGTTGACAGGGCTTCCCTGAACGGGCAAACTATCGCCGATCCCAAAGAGGCGAGTCCAGTTGTTCTCACTTCTCGACGCCGTTCGGTTTCTGAGCGGGAAGGCTTCGATTCCTGAGATTCTCGATCACGGTCCACGTCGTCCCGGACAACCGCTTCGATAGTATCGAGCAGCTTGCCGGCTATCTGGCGAACTGACAATCGTCGCCGCTTTGCGGAGACGCTGTTCAACTCAGGCAGCGAGGGTTAGTTGAGGCACATCGCGAAGGCAATAGCAATGCCGGCGTTGACGACATGATCGCCAAGGGCCCGCAGGACGTTTTCAAGGTCCGCCGCCAGGAGGGCATATTCGTGGCCGCGCCCGAGATCATAGAAAATCCAAAGCATGCCGAAGAGCTGAATTCCAAGCACATCATACTGAGCAATGCGAATTTCCGAGCGAGCTGATATTCAAGTACGAAGTCGATACCGAGAGTTCCAGTCCTGAGAACTCTAGAATCCAACCATTTGTCGCATAACAGTAGCACAGAAACATGGTCAGAATTTCAATTGACCATCAACCCGGAAGAACTCGAATTGATCTCATATTTCTTGATTCCCTTGGCCCTATTGATGTTGTTCATTGCGAACCGGATCGGGATACAAACGGGACTTCGACTGGGATTCTCTCAATACGACCAGGCCGCACTGACCTCAAATCTTATGGAAAAGCAGCTCACGATCTTGCATGAGCAGCATCGACTTCACATCGAAGATCAGCGTCGCCAGAGATTTGAGGAACGGACTGAAATCGCGTACGAGGCACTATCTCAATGGCTGCATAGCCTACGCCAAGCAGTGGATTTGGTCCAAGATGGCTGCCAAGGTGAGCTGCAGGATCTAGAACGGGCGCGCGCGCAGCTCGAACGCTGGCCATGGGACACACTTCGGGCTCCTTTGCAGATCGCCCCATATGAACCCTACTGGAGCCCAGAGATCTGGTACCAGCTCGCCCGTTTTCAAGAAATATCCGCAAGGTTCAGCTTTGATGCGAGACTCGCATTGACCGCAAGAGAACTGCTCCTCAATTCAAAAGAAGAGCGCTGCTACTGGTTCCCCTATGAATTGGAGAAACTTTGGGAATCATGCTCGGATCTGCGAAAGACTTTGGATACCATAGTACGCCAGAGCCGCCGTGACCTCAAGGAGGGAATCGAAGTTGCAGGAGAGACCAACTCCTGATCTTCTTGCACCGCTTCAACGTAGAGCGGGGTTGCAACAACAAGTCTCTGTCCATACCGTGCCTGCTCGACATTTCGCAGGACGCGTGCGTAACCCCGGAGTCTTCCTCGTTGAGAAGGGGTCTGATCTCGGATTGCCATGTGGTGAATGATCTCGGCCTGGTCATCCAATGAGCCATAGCCTTGGCAGGAGATGAGCTCTTCTGGGAGGGTGGGAATCGCGAACATGCCTTCTTTCTCACGCTGATGCAGCTCGAGAATTACGTCATACATCCACTCGCTTCCCGAGCCACTCCTCCCCATCGTCATTCCAACACGTTCAGTAAGATTGAATGATGAACCACATAGGAGGATTGCAAGATCTCGCTCTTGGCCGATCTCATGCTTCCATCGCAGTCCCGCAAATACAGCTACGTCATCTGAACGACTGCCAGTATCCCTCCGAAGGGTACTGGATCCGAGGTCGAGGTCAAAGCGAACCCATTGATGCACTCGGATTCGTGGATCCACGATATCATCGATAACAGTCTGGTCCAAATACCTCACCACATGATGAAGCTTCTTAAAATCTATTTCAGTTACGGATTGTTGTCGAGTTCGCTGATATTCAGCCTCGACGAAGTCAAGATTCGCCTTGATTCGCCATATGTCTTCCTTGACATTGAGTCCCTCGATCGCCCCGAACTCATTTGCCAACTTCAACGAAGAGAGATATCTCAATATCATGGGGTTCTTCCGCGAAAGCATTAAGATCCATCCCCCTAAGAACTCGCATTTCCATAGCAAGGATAACCGAAACGGTGCATCAATGCACAGTTCGGCAAGACCTCACGTCGCGCGCACGTGAGCAGACCGCCCCGTGATGGTTCGCCTGACACATATTTTCGGCCAAATGATGCGATCAGGACTGAATTATGAATTTTTACCAGAATTGCAGATACACAATTCTGTAGCCGCCTTCGAGGCGTCAAGCCCGCAGCGTCGACCGGATCGAGATCGAATCTTGGATCATTGCGGGTGGCTCCGCCCCTGCAGGTAAAGCCACGCGCACTGATCCGTGATCATCGAGATGAGCTCAACGATCACTTTGGTGCGCGAGGGGGGACTCGAACCCCCACGTCCTAGGACACAGGAACCTAAATCCTGCGCGTCTGCCAGTTCCGCCACTCGCGCGGAGCGCGACGTGGCGGACCGAATGTACAGTCGCCGCTCGCGCGCCCTGCGGCCTCGCCGCGACCGGGGATGGGGCCGGTCGTGTGCGTGCCGATGCTCTCATTTGAGCAGCAACTAGTGTGTCACACGCCTGTACGCTGCCGTAGGCTGGTGCGGATGACTCGACCTGACAAGCGCGCGGCCGACGAGCTGCGCCCCGTGAAGTTCACCCGCTCCTGGACCGACCACCCGGAAGGGTCGGTCCTCGTCGAATTCGGCCGCACCCGCGTGCTCTGCACCGCGACGGTCACGCCGGGCGTGCCGCGCTGGCGCCGCGGCTCGGGCGAGGGGTGGGTGACCGCCGAGTACTCGATGCTCCCGCGCTCCACGCACTCGCGGTCCGACCGCGAGTCGATCCGCGGCAAGATCGGCGGCCGGACCCATGAGATCTCTCGCCTGATCGGGCGGTCGCTGCGCGCCTGCGTCGACTTCAAGGCCCTCGGCGAGAACACGATCACCCTCGACTGCGACGTGCTCCAGGCCGACGGCGGCACCCGCACCGCCTCGATCACCGGCGCCTACGTGGCGCTGCACGACGCGGTCGACTGGCTCAAGGAGCAGAAGCTCGCCCGCAAGCCCGACAAGATCCTCACCACCTCGGTGTCGGCGATCAGCGTCGGCGTCGTCAACGGCGTGCCGGTCCTGGACCTGCCGTACGAGGAGGACGTGGCCGCGTCGGTCGACATGAACGTCGTCTGCACCGGCGAGGGCGACTTCGTCGAGGTGCAGGGCACCGGCGAGGAGGCGGTCTTCAACCGCACCGAGCTCGACCAGCTCCTGGACCTGGCCCTCAAGGGCTGCAAGGAACTCGCCGGCCTCCAGGCCCGGACCCTCCTGACCTCATGAGGGTGCTCCTGGCGACCCGCAACGCGGGCAAGGTGGACGAGCTGCGCCAGATCCTGGCCGAGGCCGCCCCCCACGTCGAACTCGTCGGCCTCGACGCGGTCGAGGAGTACCCCGAGACCCCCGAGACCGAGCTGACCTTCGCCGGGAACGCGCTGCTGAAGGCCCGCGACGGCGTCAAGCACACCGGCCTGGCGACGATCGCCGACGACTCCGGCCTGGCCGTGGACGCCCTCAACGGCATGCCCGGCGTGCTCTCGGCCCGCTGGGCCGGCAGCACGAACAAGGACGACGCGGCGAACAACGCCCTGCTGCTCGACCAGCTCGCCGACGTCCCCGACGGCCTGCGCTCGGCGCAGTTCGTGTGCGCGGCCGCGATCGTGCGGCCCGACGGGCGCGAGCTCGTCGTCCACGGCGAGATGCCCGGCCGCGTGATCCGCGAACCGAAGGGCGCCAACGGGTTCGGTTACGACCCGCTGTTCGTCCCCGACGGGTTCGAGCTCACCAGCGCGGAGATATCCGCGGCGGAGAAGAACGCGATCTCCCACCGCGGCAAGGCATTCCGCGAGCTTGCGAGCAGAATCTGAAGCACAGTAGGGAACTGGCGACGAAGATCTGAAGGAAGAGGCGGCCTCCGGGCCGCCTCTTTCACTTCCTCGCGTTGAGGATCTCCAGGGCCTTGTCCGCGTGGGCGCGCATGTTCATCTCGCTCTTGACGACGCCGATGACCTCGCGGCCGGCACCGATGACGAACGTCTTGCGCTTGGTCGGGACGATCGTGATCTTGCGCCGGACCCCGAACTCCTCGGCGACCGCGCCGTCGGCGTCGGACAGGAGCGGGTAGCCCAGCGAGTGCTTCTGCGAGAACTCGGCCTGGCGCGCGACCGCGTCGGTGGAGATGCCGACCGGGGTGGCGCCCAGCTCGCCGAACTCGGCGGCCAGGTCGCGGAAGTGGCAGGCCTCGGCGGTGCAGCCCGCCGACATGGCGAGCGGGTAGAAGAACAGCACGACCGGGCCGTCGGCGACGAGGTCGTCGAGGCTCCGCGGCTTGCCCGTCTCGTCGTCGAGCGTGAATGCCGGGGCGGTGTCTCCGATGTCCATGACGCCCAGTCTATCCACGTGCCCGGCTTGCGCCATCCGTCCGCAAGGGGGGCGATTGCGCTTCACGCCTCAATATAGATACACTCGAATATAGCAATTCGCGTCAGCAGCAGTCCAAAAGATCGCGCGGGCTCGCAGGGCCTGGTTGGGAGCGCTCCAGAACCGGCAAGGGAGTTACTCCATGTCCACTACCGCCACGGCGGTGCTCGGCGGCAGACGCCGCCGCATCGCCGCCGTCATGTCGATGGTCCTGGCCGCCGTTGCGGCCCTGACGATCTCGACGCTATTCACGAAGAGCGACGCCGAAGCGCACGGGGCGACCGTGTTCCCGGGCTCTCGCCAGTACCTGTGCTACTTCGACGCGCTCGGCGGCAACGGCGCGCTCGACCCGTACAACGAGGCCTGCCAGTCCGCGCTGGACCAGGGCGGGGCCACCCCGTTCTACAACTGGTTCGGCAACCTCGACTCCAACGGCGCGGGCCGGACCGTCGGGTACATCCCCGACGGCCAGATCTGCAACGGCGGCGGCCGCGGCCCGTACGACTTCTCGGCGTTCAACGACCCCGGCGACTGGCCCAAGACCCACGTGACCGCGGGCGCGACCGTCCAGTGGCGCTACAACAACTGGGCCCACCACCCCGGCAAGTTCGACCTGTACATCACCAAGGACGGATGGGACCCGAACCAGCCGCTGGCCTGGGACGACCTGGAGAAGTTCCAGACCTTCACCAACCCGGCCTCCAACGGCGGGCCCGGCAGCAACGACCACTACTACTACGCGAACCTGACGCTCCCGCAGAAGTCCGGCTACCACATGGTGTTCACGCACTGGGTGCGCTCGGACTCGAACGAGAACTTCTACGCGTGCTCCGACGTGGTCTTCGACGGCGGCAACGGCCAGATCTCCGGCGTCCGCGCGGGCACGAGCTTCCCGGGCAACGACGGCGGCGTCGTCTCCCCCAGCACCAACCCGACGAGCCCGACCACCAGCCCGACGGGCAACCCGACCGGGGCCTGCACCGCGACCGCGGCCGTCTCCTCCTGGAGCGGCGGCGCGACGGTGAACATCACCGTCAAGAACAACGGCACCACACCGGTGAGCAACTGGATGATCCACTGGCTGTGGCCCCCGAACTCGGGGATCACGATCAGGGACTACTGGAGCTCGACCATAACGTCGATGGCCGACATGCAGATGGCCGGTCCAGCCGCATGGAACGGCACCATCAACGCGAACGGATCGGTGAACTTCGGCTTCAACGTCACGGGCAACCTGACGACGATGCCGGCGATGGAATGCATCCCGGGATGACAGCCGGGTGATCGCTCCGGGTGACGACTTCACGTCCGGAACCTGAACGATCGTCGAAAAATCGCCGCTTCCGCTCCTCCCTCCGGGAACCCGCTGGAATACTCATTGCAGCAGGTCTTCCGGGGGGAGGAGCCATGTCAGCAGCCGCAGCGGCACCCATGAGAGCCGCGACCGAAGAGCCCATGACCGCGTCCACACGTGCGGGCGCCGTCGTCCAGTACTACATCTCCAGCCAGGTCGACGCGCTCAACCGCGCGATCGCGGCCACCGAACGGCACGCGCCCGGCTCCGCCGGAGGCGTCCGCGCCGTGATCCACCGTCTGCGCACGGCGATCCGCGGCTACGAGCACCTCTTCGCCGAGACCCCGCACGGGGGCCCGCAGCTCGACCAGCTGCTGGCGGCGCTCAAGCACACCGAGGACCTCGAACGCCTCCGCGTCCACTTCGCCGACCGCTTCGACCAGCTCGGCCTCACGGTCGCCGAGTACCCGAAATGGTATGGCGCCCTTGACGAGGAGGTCCGCGAGTCCTACCGGCAGATCGAACGGGTGCATTCGCAGGCGTGGGTCGCGGCCCTGCTCGGGCAGGTCCGGATGTTCGCCGAGCACGCGCGGTTCACCCGCGACGGCGACAAGCCCGCGTCCTCGCTCATGGCGGTCCTCTCCAAGTCGAAGATCCACCTGCTCGACACGTACGCGAAGATGAGCCACGCGACGGACCTCGTCGCCGCCCGCGACCAGATGCGGATCGCGGCCCGGGAGACGCACTTCCTCGCCGAGGCCGCCGAACCCGCGCTCGGCCGCGCCGCCGACGAGATCATCGCGCCCGTGTCCGATCTGGGCCATCTCCTGGTCCAGTACCGGCAGGCCGTGGTCGCCCGCAACTGGCTCCTGCGGCTCCCGGGCGCCGACCGCGCCGACCGGCTCTCCGCGAGCCTCGCGGACCTGGAGAAGGAGCACCTGCGCCAGCTCGGCGAGCAGATCGACGCCGCGACGGCAGACATGTCGGAGCGCTGGCAGTAGAAGAAAAGCGAACGGCGGGCACCCAGATGGGCGCCCGCCGTTGTCGTGTCTTGACTACCCGCGCATGATCGCCGCGAGGTTGTCCAGGCCCATCGGACCCAGCTTCAGCGCCGCGGTGTGCCACGCCTTCAGGTCGAAGTCCGCGCCGCCCGCGGCCTTCGCCTCGTCGCGGGCCGCGACCCACGCGCGCTCGCCGAGCTTGTAGCAGATCGCCTGCGCCGGCCAGCCCGCGTAGCGCACGATCTCGGGCCGGGCCCGGTGGAGCGGGACGCGGCCGCGGGTGTGGAGCACGTCGAGCGCGACGTCGAAGGTCCACTCCTTGCCGTGGCGCTTCGCCTCGGCCTCCGGCAGCGGGTAGCCGAGGTGCCAGCCGATGTCGATGACCACGCGCGCCGCCCGCATCGCCGAACCGCCGAGCATGCCCAGGCGCGAGCCGGTGTCGGTGAACCAGCCGAGCTCGTCGCACAGCCGTTCGGCGTACAGCGCCCAGCCCTCCGAATGCCCGGACACGTTGCCGAAGACCCGCGTGAAGCGCGACAGCCGCTCGCCGGCGATGCGGGTCTGGCCGACCTGGAGGTGGTGGCCGGGGACGCCCTCGTGGAACAGGGTCGTCAGCTCGTCCCAGATCCCGAACTTCTCGCCTTCGGCGACGGGCCACCAGGTGCGGCCCGGCCGGGACAGGTCCTCGCTGGGGCCGGTGTAGTACGGCGCGCCCGAAGAGGACCCGTGCACGAGCTGCACGTCGAGGTCCATCAGCCGCGGGTCGATGTCGAAGTGGACGCCGTTCAGGGCGTCGAGCGCGGTCCGGTGCTTCTCCTCCAGCCAGGCGAGGAACGCCTCGTGGGTGTCGAGCGACCGGGTCGCGTTCAGGTGCGCGGTGACCTCGTCGAGACTCGCCCCGGGGAGGATCTGCGCGGCCTCGGCGGCCATCTCCTCCTCGATGCGGTGCAGCTCCTCCCAGCCCCACGCGTAGGCGTCGCGCGGGTCGAGGCGCTGCCCGAGCGTGTACCGGGCGGCGAGCAGGTACCGCTCCTCGCCGACGCCGTCGTGCTCGACGGCGTGCGGCAGGTACTCGCGCTCCAGGTACTCGGCGGCCGTGAGGAATCCGGCGTAGGCGGCCTCGGCGGCCTGCCGCAGCTCCTGCGCCAGCGGGCCGTCGCCGTAGGCCGTGAGGTGCTTGTCGAACACGCGGGCCTCGACGGTGCGCCGTGCCTGCTTCGCGCCTTCGACCGCCTGGCGGACTGCCACGGTCTGGCCCGCTTCGATCCCGGCGTCCATGGTCCGGCGCCAGGTCCCGAGCATCTCGGGGACGGCGGCCATGCGCGCGGCGTTGAGGCGCCAGTCGTCCTCGGTCTCGCGCGGCGCGACCGAGACGTAGCTGACCACGTTCTGGAGGATCCCGAACGGGACCATGAGCGCCCGGCGCCACTCCCCGGCCTCGTGCCGGTCGACGAGCACGGCGAGGCGCTCGGCCATGTGGCGGCGGGCCAGGTCGTCGTCCGGGCCGGTCGATTCGAGGGCGTTCAGCTTCGCGAGCGTGTCGCGCTCAAGCTTCCCGCGTTCGGCTTCGGCGTCGGGGCCGAAGTCGGTGGCGACGCCGAAGTCGCCCTTGACGCCGACGGCGCCGGCCCACATCGGGCTCAGGCGCGCGAAGGCGTCGATGTACTCGTCGGCGAGCGCGAAGATCGGGGTCGTCACGGCCTCACACCCCCCGCAGGGTGGACGCGAGGTTGTCGAGCCCGATGGGGCCCAGGTTCAGGGCCGCGGTGTGCCACGCCTTCAGGTCGAACTTCGCACCGGCGGCGGCCTTCGCCTCGTCGCGGGCGGCGACCCACGCGCGTTCGCCGAGCTTGTAGCAGATCGCCTGGGCCGGCCAGCCCGCGTAGCGGACGATCTCCGGGTAGGCGCGGTGCTCGGCGATGCGGCCGCGGCTGGTGAGCACGTCGAGGGCGACGTCGAAGTTCCACCGCTCGCCGTGGAGCTTCGCCTCGGCGGCGGGCAGCGGCAGGTCGAGGTGCCAGCCGACGTCGATGACGACGCGGGCGGCGCGCAGCGCGGAGCCCTTGAGCATGCCGAGGCGGGTGCCCTTCTCGGTGAACCAGCCGAGGTCGTCGGAGAGCCGCTCGGCGTACAGGGCCCAGCCTTCGGCGTGGCCGGAGACGCTGCCGAAGACCTTGGCGTAGCGGGAGATGCCGTCCCCGGCGACCTTCGACTGGCCGATCTGAAGGTGGTGTCCGGGCACGCCCTCGTGGAAGACGGTGGTCAGCTCGCCCCAGGTGCGGAAGCGCTCGCGGTCGGCGACGGGCCACCAGGTGCGGCCGGGGCGGGACAGGTCCTCGCTGGGGCCGGAGTAGTAGGCCGACCCGGCGGAGGAGCCGGTCACGAGCTGCACGTCGAGGTTCATGAGCTGCGGGTCGATGTCGAAGTGGACGCCGTTGAGGGCCTCCAGCGCGCCGCGGTGCTTGGCCTGGAGCCAGTCGAGGTACTCCTCGGGGGTGTCGACGGCCTCGGTCGCGTCGAGGTGCGCGATGACCTCGTCGAGGCTCGCCCCGGGGAGGATCTTGGCGGCCTCGGCGGTCATCTCGTCCTCGATGCGGTGCAGCTCGTCCCACGCCCACGCGTAGGCGTCGTGCGGGTCGAGGTCCGCGCCGAGGGTGGACCGGGCGGCGAGCAGGTAGCGCTCCTCGCCGACGCCGTCTTCGGCGACGGCGTGCTGCGCGTAGGTGTGCTCCAGGTAGTCGGCGGCGGCGGCGAACGCGGCGTACGCGCCTTCGGCGGCGTCGCGGAGGTCCCCGGCCTGGGCGCCGTCCCCGTAGGCCTTGAGGTGCTTGTCGAACACGCGGGACTCGGCGTTGCGGCGGGCCTGCTTGGCGCCTTCGACGGCCTGGCGGACTGCCACGGTCTGGCCGGCTTCGATCCCGGCGTTCATGGTCTGGCGCCAGGTCGCGAGCATCTCGGGGATGGCGCGCATGCGCGCGACGTTGAGGCGCCAGTCGTTCTCGGTCTCGCGGGACGTCAGGTCGATGTACCCGGTGAGGCTCTGGAGCAGGCCGTAGGGGACGCGCAGGGCGCGGCGCCATTCGCCGGCGTCGTGGCGGTCGACGGAGACCTGGAGGCGCTCGGCCATGTGGAGCCGGGCGAGGTCGTCGGCGGGGCCGGTGGATTCGAGGGCGTTCAGTGTCGCGAGGGTGTCGCGGTCGAGCTTCGCGCGGGCTTCGACGGCCTCGGGCCCGAAGTCGGTGGCGACGCCGAAGTCGCCCTTGATGCCGACGGCGCCGGCGAACATGGGGTCGAGCTGCGCGTACGAGGTGATGTACTCGTCGGCGAGAGCGAAAATCGGTGAGGTCATGCGCATCAGCTTACCGCCCGGCTAGGAAGCGTTTGTTTCAAGATCCGCGGTCACCGTGACCTGGTCGAGACCACCACTGCCCCGACGAGCGCTGACAGGAGGAGCAGCGACAGCACCTCGAACGGAAGAACCCATTCCGCGAAGACCGCCTCCCCCATGGCGGCCGCGTCGCCGACGGAGCGCACTTCGGCCTTCGTCCACCCGAACGCCCCGACCATGACGGCGGCGAGCCCGAGCCCGACGCCGCCCGCGATGAGTCCCCCGGGCCAGCGCACCCGGTCGATGTCCTCCGACCTATCGGTCGGCGCCTTCGTGAGCATGGTCGCGAACAGCAGCAGCACGACGATCGCGCCGACGTAGACGAGGACGAGCACCCACGCGAGGAACTCGGCGGCGAGCACGAGCGCGGCTCCGGCGATCCCGGCGAACGCGACGGCGAGCCACAGCCCGGCCCGCACGATCCGGTCGGTCCTGACCACGGCGAGGCCGGCGCCGAGCGCGAGGATCCCGAACGCGGCGAGCAGCACGTCGGCGAGCGTCACGCGTCCTCCTCCTCCTCTTTGGGGAGTTTCGAGGGCGGCACGTGCTCCAGCCACTCCCCCAGGTGCTGCTTGTCGTGGAGGAGGTTGCGGATGTCGCCTTCGGCGTAGGCGAAGTCGGGGGCCCAGAAGAGGGCGTCGAAGGGGCACACGTCGACGCAGATCCCGCAGTACATGCACAGGGAGAAGTCGATGTCGAAGCGGTCGAGGACGTTGACCTGGCGGGGGCGGGCAGCTCCCTCCACTTCGACCGTCTCCTTGTGGGAGTCGATGTAGATGCACCAGTCGGGGCATTCGCGGGCGCAGAGCATGCAGGAGGTGCAGTTGCCCTCGTGGAGGGCGATGACGCCCCTGGTGCGTTCGGGGAGTTCGGGTTCGTTCTCGGGGTACTGGCTGGTGACGGCACGGCGCGTTGCGGTCCGCGCGGTCGCGGCGAGACCGCTGACCAGACCGCTCCCGGGAAGCCTCATGTCCTCAGCTTGTCAGATGACACCGCTGGAATCCAGCCCCGACAAGCGGTTCGGCATATCGGGCTGTCCGATTCCCGACGCTTCGGGCCGCGGCCCGTTTTCCGATGAAAGCCCCTGCACTCGCGTTGCCAGCCATTACCGTGAGCAGTTGACACGTCACGTCTTACCGGGTCGGTCCCGGTGACGATCGGGAGGAACCGTGCCCATGCGAATGACGCAGCCCATCCGGGGGATGCTCGCGGCGATCGCGCTCAGCGCCGCGGTCGTGCTGTCCAGCGCCGCTCCGGCGAACGCGGCCATCACCATCACGCTCTCGCAGACGACGGGTACGGAGGGAACGCTGGTCGGGGTCATGGCCTCGAACTGCGACCAGGACGCCACCGGCGACGTCGAGGGCACGAACGTCAGCTTCAAGCTGCCCAAGAACAACAACAATGCCACCGGGACCTTCACCGTCTCCAACGATATGAAACCCGGGTCCTACACGATCTCGGTGACCTGCGGTTCGGATACCGCCACCGCGAAGTTCACGGTGACCTCGGGGACGGCTCCGGCGACCGGCGGCGGCTCGACCGCTTCCGATGCGGCCGCGATCGCCCTGTGGTCGGGCGCGGGCATCGTCCTCGCGGCGGCGGCGGGCATGTGGCTCCTGAAGCGCCGCAGCGGCGTGACGACCGCCTAAATGGACGTATCGGATTCTGAGAAACAGCTTGAGAGGCCCAGCCACCGGCCGGAACCAGCGTTCCGGCCGGTGGCCGCTGTGGTCCTCTCAATGCTCCTGGCAGGAGGCCTCGGCCTGATGCTGGGAAGCGTCACGCCCGTCCCGTCCCTCCACTGGCCCGAGTTCGGCAGCCCCTTCAAGGACGACCCCTTCCTCATCGCCGACCCCGCCGGCGGCGACTGGCTCGACCGCTCCGAGCCGACCCGCGTCGACATCGACCGCCTCGACGTCCACGCGCCTCTGGTCGCGCTCGGCCTGGACTACAGGGGCAACTTCGAGGTCCCCAAGATGTGGCGCCCGCACGAGGCCGGCTGGTTCGAGCCGGGCCCGACCCCGGGCGAGTTCGGGCCGACGGTCCTGATGGGCCATGTGGACACCGAACGCAGCGGTCCGGCCGTCTTCTACGCCGTGAAGCGCCTCAAGGAGGGCGACGAAATCGAGCTCACGCGCGAGGACGGCATGGTAGTGGTCTACGAGGTCACCGAGGTCGAGTCCTATCCGAAGAAGCGCCTCCCGTACGAGGACATCTTCGGCGTCGAGCCCGAACCGGTCCTCCGCCTGATCACCTGCGGCGGCGAATTCGACCGCGAGTCCGGCGACTACACCGAGAACGTGGTCGTCTTCGCCGCCTACACCGGCCACCACCAGGCGACCGAAAAGGACCTCGCCCGCCCCCTCAACGGCAGGGACGCCTTCAAAGACCGCGACTAACGCGCGATCAACCTGGCATCGGCCTCGATGCCCGGACTGAGCCGGTCGCCCCTCCAGGCGGCCTGCCATATGGTCGGGGAGGCGGCCGGCTCGGTGAAGAACGCGACCAGCGAAGGCTCCCTTCCGAATCCCTCGCTGTAGCGGATGCGGTGCAGCGTCAGCTCCGCAGTGGACCTCTCGACGAGGAACCGGACCTTGGCCCCCATGCCGATACCACGGGTGAACTCTCCCAGGTAAAGCCACGGGTACTCGACCATCGCGGCGGTCCAGACGACGCGGTCGGGGGTCGGCCTCGGCGAAGGGGGCGTGTCGACGAGGGCTATGGTCAGAAGTGCCATGAGAGTTCACCTCTCTTGGGGTAGGCGGCCTGCTGGCTTCTCGCCAAAGATCTTCCAGTGGGCCGCCGCCTGTGCGACCTATGCGGTTGTGCAAGTGGGCGATGGCCCTCGAAACGGCCCGCGCCTTCGGTCTACGACTCCGAAGGAGCGGGCCGAGGTCGTGCATCGGCTGCACCGCCCGGTCCCCCACGTCGACCGGCCGGCCTGCGAGTCAGCAGCGTTCGCGTTCGACCTGATGCGAAGTCTGCGGCTTTTCGCCCGTGATCCATATCATACATGCAACCAAATCGTTATGCAACTTGCATGAGACCCGATTGTGTGACTGATCTTTGCCTAAACGCGGTCTGCATGAAATACTCAGCCCATGTACGAGCTGCGCAGCCCAACAGTCAAGCGCCGCCGCATCGCCAAGGAGCTCACCGCCCTTCGGGAACAGGCAGGGCTGACTCGCAGTGCAGCGGCGAAGGCCCTCGACATGAGCCCGGGCAATCTGGGGCGCATCGAGAACCGCGAGATCACCGCGAGACCGGTGGTGGTCCGTGCCGCCCTGGCCCTCTATGGAGTGACGGGCGAGCAGGCGGAAGCGCTGATCGAGCTTGCACGAGGGGCGACCGAACGCGGCTGGTGGCAGAAGTTCAGCGTCATTCCCGACTGGTTCGGCTTCTACGTCGGCCTCGAAGAAGCGGCGGTCTCGATCGAGACCTACGAGTCCGAGGCGGTTCCGGGCCTCTTCCAGACCGCGGACTACGCCCGGGAGCTCTTCCGCTTGACGACCCATGACGCCGAGATCGAACAGAAGGTCGATGCCCGGCTCCAGCGCCAGAAAATCCTGACCCGCGAGAACCCGGTGCGGATCTCAGCAGTGATCAACGAGGCCGTCCTGCTGCGCCCGGTGGGGTCGCGATCGCAGTTCCGCACCCAGCTCCAGCACTTGCTCGAACTGTCCGAGCTCCCGAACATCACCTTGCAGATCCTGCCGTTCTCGGTCGGCGGACATCCAGCGATGTCAGAACCGTTCACGCTCTTGAATTTCCCCGACCCTACGGAGGGTCCGGTCGTCTATCTCGACGGTTACATTCAAGGGCAGGTCCTGGAAGAACAAGAAGATGTAAGCGTTTACCAGAACGCCTTCGATCGCCTGGAAACACTCGCGGATTCCACCTCCGAGACCCGTGCAAAAGTGAGCCAAGTCATGGCTAAGCTTTACTGATCATTGGCTCGGATCTCAAAAAGGTGACAAATGAACGCTCTTGCCTGGCGCAAGTCCAGTCGTAGTGTCGGCAACGGAAACTGCGTTGAGGTGGCCCCGACCGCGGAGGCAGTCGCGGTCCGGGACTCGAAACTTCCTACCGAAGGCGACTTCCCGCACCTCCTTCTGGACACCGACACCTGGACCGGCCTCATCACCGCCATCAAGTCCGGCGAAGTGGCGTTAACAGCGCCAAATCAGCGAATTAGAAAGGGCCGCCCATCAGGCGGCCCTTTCTTATTGTGTTCAGGCGACCACGCGTTCGAAGGCGGCCTTGGTTTCTGCGAAGACCTCTGCGCCCGGGCGGGCCCATAGGGCGTCGTTGAACAGCTCGACCTCGATGGGGCCGGTGAAGCCGGTGGCGTCTACTTCCTTGAGGTAGCGCTTGAAGTCGATGCAGCCGTCGCCGAGTTGGCCTCGGCCGGTGAGGACTCCGGCGGGGAGGGGGGTGATCCAGTCGGCGAATTGGAAGGAGGCGATTCGGTTTTCTCGGCCTGCTCGGGCGATGCCCTTCCAGACTTCGGGGTCCCACCAGATGTGGTACGTGTCCACCACTACGCCTACGGCCTCAGGAGAGAACGGGGCTGCTAGGTCCAGGGCTTCCCCGAGGGTGGTGACCACGCACCTGTCACTCGCGAACATTGGGTGCAGGGGTTCTATTGCCAGCGTGATGCCCTGCTCTACAGCGTAGGGGGCTAGTTCTTCCAGGGCTTCTTTCACGCCTTCGCGGGCTTGGTCGATCGTTTTGCCTTCGGGGATTCCTCCTGAGACGAGGACCAGCGTCGGGGCTCCTACTGCTGCGGCCTCTTCGATCGCTTTTCTGTTGTCAGCGATCGCTTCCTTGGTTGGGTTGGTGAAGAAGCCTGCCCTGCATAGGCTCGTAACTTCGACCCCCGCGTCTTTCACCAGCTTGGCGGTCGCTTCGACACCCATCTCCTGCAACGGTTCCCGCCACAGGCCGATGCCGACGCCCTCGCGGGCGCAGGCTTCGACGGCTTCGCGCTGGTCCCAGAACTTCGCGGTGGCGTGGTTGAAGGAGAAGCGGTCGGCGGCGGTCATGCGAGGGTCCGGGGAGGTTGGCCTGCGGTTTTGAGGAGGGCGTTGAAGCGGTCGATGGCGAGGTTCTCGTCGGGGAAGAGGTTGACTTCGAGGGCGAGGTCGACGATCTGTCCGAAGTGCTCGATGGAGCGGGCGGATTCGAGGCCGCCGACCATTTTGAAGTGGTTCTGGTAGCCGGAGAGCCAGGCGAGGAAGACGACGCCGGTCTTGTAGTTGAAGGTGGGGGCTTCGAAGACCTTGCGGGCCAAGGGCACCGTCGGGTCGAGGATCGCGTGGAAGCCGGCCACGTCGCCGTCGTCGAGGCGCTTGACGGCCTGCGAGGCGAGGGGCGCGAGGGGGTCGAAGATGCCCAGGAGGGCGTCGGAGTGGCCGAACTCGTCGCCGGCGATGAGGCGCGGGTAGTTGAAGTCGTCGCCGGTGTAGCAGCGGACGCCTTCAGGGAGCCTGCGGCGCAGCGAGATTTCGGCCTCGGCGTCCAGGAGGCTCATCTTGATGCCGTCGATTTTCGCGGCGTTCTCACTGATGATCTCCACGAAGACGTCTGCGGCTTCTTCGAGATTCCCTGTGCCCCAGTAGCCTTCCAGCGCCGGGTCGAACATCGGGCCCAGCCAGTGGAGGATCGCCTTGCCGCTGACTTCGCCGAGCAGCTCGGCGTACAGGGCCTTGTACTCGTCGGGGCCCTTGGCACTCGCCGCAAGCGCCCTGGAGCACATGAGGATCGTGCCCGCACCGGCGTCCTCGACCACCGCGAGCTGTTCGAGGTAGGCCGCGCGGATGTCGTCGATCGTCGCGGGGGCCGCGCCGAGCTGGTCGGTGCCGACGCCGCAGGCGAGGAGGTCGTCGGGGCCGGCGGCCTCGGCGGAGCGGCGGATGAGCTGCTTGGTGGCGTCCCAGTCGAGGCCCATGCCGCGCTGGGCGGTGTCCATGGCGTCGGCGACGCCGAGGCCGAGGTCCCACAGGTGGCGGCGGAAGCCGATGGTCGCGTCCCAGTCGACCGCGGCGGGGCGGCCGGGGCCGTTGTCGGCCAAGGGGTTCGCGACGACGTGCGCGGCGGAGTAGATGACGCGGGAGGTGAACTCGCGGGTCACAGGACCAGCTCCTCAAGCTCGATGCGGCGGCCCTCGCGCGCGGACCGGTAGCCGGCCTCGGCGAGCTGGACGCCGCGGGCGGCGGCCAGGAAGTCATGGTGCCACGGCTCGTCGTCCACCACGTGGCGAAGGAACTCTTCCCACTGGAGCTTGAAGCCGTTGTCGAACACCTCGTTGTCGGGCACCTCGTGCCACTGCTGCCGGAAGGGGATCGGCTGGTCGATGTCGGGGTTCCACACGGGCTTGGGGGTGTGCGCGCGGTGCTGGGCGCGGGCCTTGCGCAGGCCGGCGATCGCCGAGCCCTCGGTGCCGTCGACGTGGAACTCGACGAGCTCCTCGCGGTCGACGCGGGTGGCCCAGGACGAGTTCATCTGGACGACGGTGCCGTCGACGAGCTCGAAGATCGCGTACGCGGCGTCGTCGGCGGTCGCGGTGTACGGCTGCCCCTGCTCGTCGAAGCGCTCCGGAATGTGGGTGGTCACGTTCGCGATGACCGACTTGATCGGCGAGCCGAACGTGCCTTCGAGCAGGTAGGACCAGTGAGGGAACATGTCCAGGACCATGCCGCCGCCGTCCTCGGCGCGGTAGTTCCAGGAGGGCCGCTGGGCCTCCTGCCAGTCGCCTTCGAAGACCCAGTAGCCGAATTCGCCGCGCACGGACAGGACGCGGCCGAAGAAGCGGGAGTCGACCAGGCGCTTGAGCTTGCGCAGGCCGGGCAGGTACAGCTTGTCGGCGACCGCGCCGTTCTTGACGCCGGCGTCGCGGGCGGTCCGGGCCAGGGAGAGCGCGTCTTCGAGGCTGGTCGCGATGGGCTTCTCGGTGTACACGTGCTTGCCGGCCTTGATGGCGGCGTTGACGGCGGCGAGGCGGTGCTGCGTCGTCAGCGCGTCGAAGTAGATCCCGATCGACTCGTCGTTCAGCGCCTCGTCGAGGCTGGTCGTGTACTTGTCGAGCCCGTGGCGCTCGGCGACCGCGGCGAGCTTGTCGGCGCTGCGGCCGACGAGGGTCAGCTCGGGCCAGATGACGCCGCCGTCGGCGCGCTGGACGCCGCCCTGCTCGCGGATGGCCAGGAGCGAGCGCACGAGGTGCTGGCGGTAGCCCATGCGCCCGGTCACGCCGTTGAGGGCGATGCCGACGGTGATTCTCTCTGCCATAGGGATCTGCTCCAGATGATAAGGCAAGCGCTTTCATACAGTCTTGTGAAGCATACAGCAATATCGGGCCGGTTTGAAAGCGGTCTCTACACAGATTTACACAAGTCGATGCGTCTCGTCCAGGTGTTGCGCCCCTGGACAACACGCGACCCCGGTCCGAACGGACCGGGGTCGCAAGTGTCGTCTAGAGGTACTGCTCGCTGATGTCGGTGACCTCTTCGGCCGGGGCCCAGATCTGGTACACCCCGTTGTCGTAGGGCTCCAGGCCCAGCGCGCGGGCCGTGTCCGAGCGCCCGCCCCGGTATTCGAGCCGGTACCAGTCGCCGGAGGCCCCCAGCAGCAGGAACGGCTCCCCGCGCCAGGTGCAGACCGTGCGCACGTAGAAGAAGTCCTCCAGCTCGCCGATCGGCACGCCACGGCGGTAGCGCCCCTCGGCGACCTGCACGAACCCGTCGCCGCCGGTCGGCGAGTAGAGCCGCACATGGGCCCCGTCGGGGCTGGAGTCGTACTCGGCGCCCTTCCAGCGGGCGATGTAGCCGTCGCGCATCAGCCGTCCTTCCAGTCACTGGTGCGGTGGTCGAGGACGGACGCCGCCCGCTCCTCGGGCTTGGGCCGCACCAGGTCGTAGTGCCCGTCGGCGTCGCCCCAGGCCTCGCCGAGCGCGCTGTCGTAGCCGCCGCCCGCCGCGTACCCGTAGGCCTCGCCCATCGGTCCGGCCGGGGGCGGGACGTCGGCGGGCGCCGGAGCCGGCGGCAGCGCCGGGACGGAGGGCGCCTCGATGGCGGCCGGGCCGCCGAAGGCGCCGTCGACCGGGGTCCACTCACGGGTGTCGGAGTCGTACAGGGCCAGCTCGGTGACCTCGCCGCGCGAGTCGATCCGGAGGATCTTCGCGCCGTGCGGCAGCCGCACCGAGTCGACCTTGTGCTCGGGGATGCGGTCCTCGGGGGACTCCGAGGGCGCGAACCCGTCGCCGCGGAACGGGCCGGGCTCGACGACCGTGCCGCCGCGGGACTCCGCGGTCGGGAAGTCGTTGCCGCCGATCGCGGCCGGGTACAGGTCGGTCCGGTAGCCGACCCAGCGGAGCACGTGCACCGAGTCGTCGGTGGGGCTGAAGTCCTCGCTGGAGCGGATGAGCCCGAGCGCCAGGTACAGCTGCGCGGGCGTGCGCAGGTGGTCCACGGCCTCGGCCGGGTGCACGAAGCCGCCGACGCGGTCGTAGCCGCGCTCCAGGTAGAACGGCACCTGGTGGTGCGGGATGGTCTTCTGCCACAGGACCGGCTGCACGCGGTGCGCGGGCGAGGCCGCGCGCGCGGCGGCGGCGTGGCGCTTCTCCATCTCGCGGGCGAACACGAGCAGGTCCTTGGCCTCGGCCCACTTCAGCAGCGGTTCGATCTCGGGCCCGGACATGTTGGCGCCCACCGAGGTCCCGGGGTTGACGTACAGCGCGTAGTCCTGGCCCGGCCAGTGCTGGATGAGCCACCCGAACGGGACGGTGGTGTGCGGGGTGTCCTCGCCGGAGCGCTCGGCCATGCGGGCCTCGGTGGTGTACACCGTGATCCCGATGTTGCCGTCGACGACGTCGCTGGCCCACCGGAACGCCGGGTCGCCGACCCGCAGGTGCGCGGCCTCGGGGTCGCCGATCGGCAGGATCACGCTGGCGCACAGCAGGGTCTGGAGGAACCCGGCGGTGTCGCCGGTCGACGCCGCTTCAGCCAGGAGCGGCTCGGCGGTCTCGCCGTTGAGCTCCACCGGCTGCGCCGCGGCCTTCGCCTGCGGCTCGGGCTCGGCCGCGGGCCGGCGTCCGAACGCGCTCGACATCGACGCGAACGCCTCGGCCGTGCGCGGCTCCTCCGGCTGCCCGGGCGTGCCGAACGCGTCCCCGGAGGAGTAGGTCTCCGGGTACGACACCGGCGCCGGGGCGCGGGTCGGCAGCGTCGTCGGGTCGGGCTGCTGGTCGCGCAGCCAGTCCGGCGCGTCGGGCCACTGGTCCTGCGGGGACGGCCACTGCGGCTCGGCCGGGAAGGCCTCCCCGCGCGGCTGCGACCCGAAGCTTTGCGGCTGGGACGTGTAGCCCTGGGGCTGCGACGGGTTGTAGCTCTGCTGCGGCGAACCGAAGCCCTGCGGCTGCGACCCGATCCCCTGGGGCTGCGAGTAGCCGCGCGGCTGCGAGCCGAAGCTCTGCGGCTGCGGCGTGAAGTCCTGCGGGGGCTGCTGGAACGACTGCTGGGACGGCTGCGACTGGAACTGGTCGCCGAAGCCCTGCGGCTCGGCGTCCTCGCGCGGCGGCTGGCGCAGCGGCAGGCCCGCGTTCGTGGTCCCGCCGACCGTCGAGTTCTGGCCGCTGTTCAAGTCCGAGGACCGGCGCGGCGCGGGCGGGACGTCCGGGATCGGCGGCGGCGGGGGCATGAAGCTCTCGCGCTGCGCCGGCGGCGCCAGCGGGTTCGCGAACGGGTCCGGGTCGCTGCGGGTCGCGGCGAAGCGGTCCTCGCGGTACGGCTCGGCGGGCGCCGGGGCCGGTGCCGGGTCGGACGGGACGGTCGTCATGCCCTGGGCGACTTGGGAGACGAACCAGGCCGGCAGGTATCCCTCGATCGGGAGGCCGGGGTTGACCGCCAGCCACCACTCCTCGTCGGGCCACGCCTCGGCGAGCGACTGGAACGTCACGCGCCGCGACGATCCGGCGTTGTCGCGCAGGCACACCTGGAGCGCCGACTCGGACGTGAAGGCCAAGATGTGCGTGCGGTCGTCCGTGGTCCACGTGGCCCACGTGTCGGCTCCCGTGCCGTTGACCCCCTCATAGGACAGTGGGAGCACAAGTTCGATCTGCGCCAGGATGCGGAAGTATCCGTCCTGGTCCTCGGCTCGCAGCGCTTCTCTGAGGCGGTGCTCGATCTCGTTACTCGGTTCCCACATCGATCCCACTCAGCCCTTCCCCCCTACCGGTCTTGGATGGGGCGGTGTCGAGCGAACGCGGCGTCCCCTCGCGATGGTCACCGTAACGCGAGGGCGTTGTCAAGCTTCGTTCAGTAGGCTGACAATAACGAAATCATAAAGGCGAACGCGTGTCATTCCCACGCTGTGGGCCTGTCGCTGTGTAACGATCCCGCTCTGATGGGGAACCGCACCGCTCGATACACGATGGCCTGCGTCTGCTCGACGCTGTTGGCGCTCTTGCTGTCCGCGCCCGCCGGGGCCGCCTCCCCGGTCCCGTGGCAGGTCGCCGCGGCCGGGGCGCCGACGGCGTGGCCCGTCGCGGACGGCGAGGGGGTCGTGGTCGCCGTGATCGACTCCGGCGTCGACGCCGACCACCCCGACCTGCAGGGGGCCGTCCTCCCGGGCCGCAGCTACGTCGACGCCGACCCCGGCGCCGAACCGCGGCTCCTCGCTCTGGGTTCGGACGAGGACCCGGTCTACGAGCGGGCCTTCGGGCAGGCCGACCCGGTCGGCCACGGCACCGCCGTCGCGAGCCTCATCGCGGGCCGCCCCGGCGGCGGCAACCCCGGGGTCGCCCCCGAGGCGACGATCCTGCCCGTGCGCGTCCTCGACGACGAGAACCGCTACCACGATTCGGCGATGGTCGGCGCGGCCGTCCGCTGGGCCGTCGACAACGGCGCCGACGTCGTCAACCTGTCCCTCGGCGGCCACTACGACTCCGCGCCGTTCGCCGAGGCGATCGCCTACGCCGAGCACCACGACGTGGTCGTGGTCGCCTGCACCGGGAACCAGAAGCAGGGCGTCGCAGATGAAGAGGTGTGGTTCCCCGCCCGCATCGACACCGTCCTGGCCGTCACCGGCACCGACCGGGACGGCGAGCGCTGGCAGACCGCCGTCACCGGCGACGGCGTGGACCTGGCCGCGCCGGGCGCGGAGCTGACGGCCGCCGACGCCCGCGGCGGGCACAAGACCGTGACCGGCACGTCCTTCGCGTCGGCGATCGTCTCGGGCGCCGCGGCCCTGGTCCGCTCGGCGCATCCGGACTGGTCGGCCGCGCAGGTGCGCCGGGCCCTGGTCTCGACCGCGAATCCCGGCGGCGAGGATCTGGGGGCCGGGATCGTCGACGCGGGCGCGGCCGTGGCCGCGGACGTCTCGGTGACCGAGGCGCCCGAATCGGTCCCGACGGTGTGGAGCGCGGCGGCGACGGCCGCCGGCGGCGGGCTGCTGGGCCTGGGTGCGCTGCTGCTGCGAGGCCGCAGGCGGTTGCCGGTGCGCCCGCGTACCATGGCGGGGTGACCGCCGCCGACGCCCGAAAAGGCACAGAATCCGAGCTGGCGAAGAAGCGCCGCGCCCGCGTCATCGACCGCCTCCTCGCCGCGGCCCACCCCGACGCCCACTGCGAGCTCGACTACTCCAATCCGCTCGAACTGGCCGTCGCCACGATCCTCTCGGCCCAGTGCACCGACGTCCGCGTCAACCTCACGACCCCGGCCCTGTTCGCGAAGTACCGCGACGCCGACGACTACGCCGAGGCGAACCCCGAGGACGTCGAGGAGATCATCCGGCCGACCGGCTTCTACCGCAACAAGACCCGCTCGATCATCGGCCTCGGCAAGGCCCTCGTGGCCGACCACGACGGGAAGCTCCCCGAAGGCATGGACGACCTGGTGAAGCTCCCCGGGATCGGCCGCAAGACCGCGAACGTCATCCGCGGCAACGCCTTCGGCGTCCCCGGCATCACCGTCGACACTCACATGATCCGGATAACGAACCGGCTGGGGCTCGTCGACGGCAAGGACCCGGTGAAGCTGGAGTTCCAGCTCCAGAAGCTCGTCGAGCCCCGCGAGTGGACCATGTTCTCCCACCGCATCATCTTCCACGGCCGCCGCGTCTGCATCGCCCGCAAACCCGCGTGCGGCGCGTGCACGCTCGCCGCGCACTGCCCCTCCTTCGGCGAGGGCCCCACCGACCCGGCCGAGGCCGCGAAGCTCCTCAAGGGCGACAACGTCGACGAGCTGATCCGCTTGGCGGCTGCCGCCGAAGGCGGTTCAAGAGGGCACAGCGAGCACGCGGTGGGCGCGTGAGACGACTCCTCGCGGCCCTGCCGCTCCTGTTCCTCGCGGCCTGCTCCGGTTCACCCGCTGACACCGAGACCGCGGACGACTCGAACGAACCGACCTGGTCCGTCGCCTGCGCCGGCGGCGCCGTCCCGATCGCCGACGTCGGGGACCTCGAACTCGACTGCCTCGGCGACGGCACAGCGACCGCGGTCGGCACCTCCGGGAAGCCCCTGGTCGTGGTCCTGTGGGCCAGCTGGTGCCTGCCGTGCCAGGACGAGGCCCCCGAGATCGAGGCGTTCTTCCAAGCCAATGCCGCCCAGGTCGACGTCCTCGGCGTCGACACCGGCGACATCGACGACCGCGGCCGCTGGTTCGCCGAGGACTTCGGCATGACCTACCCGTCCGTGGCCGACCCCGACGAGGCGATCCGGACCTCCCTCGGCGTCCCGGCCCTCCCCGGCATCGCGCTCGTCGCCCCCGACGGCACCGTCGAGCAGCTCATCATCGAGTCCGGCACGACCGCCGAGAGCCTCACCGCGGCCGCCGAGGCCGCGTTCGGCCTGGAGCTGGCGTGACGCAGAACCCCGAGTGGTGGGGGCCGCTCCTCAAAGCCGCAGCTGAAGCGCAGGGGCCTACGGCCGAGCGCGTCATCGAAGGCCACCTGCGCCCTTACGAAGAGGAGCACGCCCGGACCGCCGCGGTCCTGGTTCTCTTGTGCGACAGCGAACCCGGCCCCACGGTCCTGCTCCAGCAGCGGGCCGCGACGCTGCGCCACCACCCCGGCGAGGTCGCGTTCCCCGGCGGCGCGGCCGACCCCGGCGACGCCGACGCGGCCGCCACCGCGCTCCGCGAAGCCGCCGAGGAACTCGCCGTCGACCCCGCCACCGTCAGCGTCGGCGCGACCCTGCCGCCGCTGTGGATCCCCGTGTCCGGCTTCGCCGTCACGCCCGTGCTCGCCCTGTGGCGCCGCCCCCACACGGTCGCGCCCCAGGCCGCCTCCGAAGTCGCCGCCGCCCACCAGGTGCCGCTCCCGGTCCTCGCCGACCCCGCCTCGCGCGGCACCGTCGGGTACCCGTCGGGACGCAGCGGACCGGGCTTCCAGGTCGCCGGTGTGCCCTTGATTTGGGGGTTCACCGCCGGGGTACTGTCGTGGCTGTTGGACCTGGGCGGCTGGTCCCGCCCCTGGGACCGGGACCGCGCCATGGAACTCGAAGGGCGCTAGCGGCTCTCGACGATTGCGGGGTGGCGATGAGCGCGAGTGGTTCGGGAATCGTGGTCGACGTGATCATCGTGCTCCTGGCGCTCCTGTTCGCGATCAACGGCTACCGGCAGGGCTTCATCCTCTCGGCCGCGACGTTCCTCGGCTTCCTCGGCGGCGCCATCCTCGGCATCAACATCGCCCCGTGGGCCGCTGACTTCTACCGCGAGCCGATCGCCAAACTCGTCGTCGCCCTCGTCATCGTCTTCGCGCTCGCCCTCGGCGGCCAGGCCCTCATGACCGCCATCGGCTACCGCCTCCGCAAGAAGCTGAAGACCAACGGCTCCAGGCGCGTCGACCACTACCTGGGCCCGGTCATCTCCGTCGTCGCGGTCCTGCTCGTGACGTGGATGGCCGCCGCGCCCCTGGCGAGCCTGCCGCTCCCGGCGATCTCCGCCGCGGTCCGCAACTCCAGCATCGTCGGCGGCATCGACGACAACATGCCCGAGGCCGTGCGCGGCGTCTACGACCGCCTCCGCGAGGAGCTGAACACCTCGGGGATGCCGAACATCTTCTACGGCATCGACCCGACGCAGGTCCGCGACGTCGACCCGCCCGACCCCGAACTCGCCGCGTCCGAAGTCGTCGTGAACGCCGAGGACTCCGTCCTCAAGGTCCACGGCACGGCCGACTCCTGCGACCGCCAGATCGAGGGCTCCAGCTTCGTGTACGACGACGAGCTCGTCGTCACCAACGCGCACGTGGTCGCCGGGACCGACGACGTCCGCGTCGAGTCCGACGGGGACCTCCTCGAAGCCGAGGTGATCGTCTTCGAGCCCGAGAAGGACCTCGCGATCCTCCACGTCCCCGACCTCGACGCCGACCCGCTCCCCATCGAGTCCGCGACCGCCGACTCCGGCGCCGACGCGATCGTCCTCGGCTACCCCGGCGGCGGCCCGTACACGGCCACGGCCGCGCGGGTCCGCGAGGCGCGCATCGTGACCGGCCCCGACATCTACGAGGACGGCACCGTCACCCGCGAGGTCTACCAGCTGTACGCCCAGATCATCGGCGGCAACTCCGGCGGCCCGCTCATCAACCCCGACGGCGAGGTGATCGGCGTGATCTTCGCGGCCGCCGTCGACGACCCCGAGACCGGCTACGCGCTCACCATGGACGAGTCCGAGGCCGTCCTCGACGCGGGCCGCACCGCGAGCGGGTCCGTGGGGACCGGTTCCTGCACGTGACATGTGCGATCTTGGGGAATTTCGTCCTTGCCTGATGTTGGGCCTGACGTCACAATGCGGGTAGGCTGTATCGGTCGCCGTCGACGCATTCCGTTCATCGGAAGGAAACCCCTGCTACGACGGCGAGGCGAGTCTCACCCGGTGACGCTCGGAACGGACGGAACGCATTCATTCGGATACGAATGTCGATTCCGGCGGCACGGTGCGCATGTGGATTTACGGGGGTCTCGCTCCCGCAATGCGGACAAGAGGCATAGACTCAGTACTTGCACTAGCGGTGCGTTGAAGAAAGGTGCGAACGGACATGGAAGACGTATTGGCGAGAGCCGCCCTCTTCAAGGGGGTCGACCCTGAAGCTGTCGAGTCGCTCATCAAAGAGATGGAGTACGTCGACATCAACAAGGGCCAGACCGTCTTCACCGAGAACGAGCCGGGCGACAGTCTGTACATCGTCATGTCCGGGAAGGTGAAGCTCGGGCGACGCTCCGCCGACGGCCGCCAAAACCTGATCGCGGTCATGGGCCCGTCCGACATGGTCGGCGAGCTCGCGCTCTTCGACCCCGGACCCCGCACCGCCACCGCCACCGCTCTCACCGACACTCGCATGGCCCGCCTGTCCAAGACCGCCCTGCGGCCCTGGCTCGCGAACCGCCCCGAGATCGCCGAGCAGCTCCTGCGGGTGATAGCGCGCCGGCTTCGTCGCACGAACGACTCGATGGCGGACCTCATCTTCACCGACGTGCCCGGCCGCGTGGCCAAGGCCCTGCTGCACATGGCGAGCCGCTTCGGCACCCGCGACGGCGGCGTCCTCCGCGTGACCCACGACCTCACCCAGGAGGAGCTCGCCCAGCTCGTCGGCGCCTCCCGCGAGACCGTGAACAAGGCCCTCGCCGACTTCGCCGGGCGCGGCTGGCTGCGCCTGGACGGCAAGAGCGTCATCATCATGGACCCGGAGCGCCTCGCCCGCCGCGCGCGCGTGTAACGCTTCCGGTCGAACTTCGGGGCCCCTGGCATCGCCGGGGGCCTTCGTCGTTTCCGAGGTAGTGCCCCTCATCACCTCCCCCAGCGCCCTTGGGCGAATGGACGGCCGCAGGTCCCGCCGTTTAGACTTCCCGTAACCATCCCGGAGTCTGGCTGAAGGAGCGTTGTGGCAGGGCAACTGAACGTCGAAGTCGTGGCAGTGGACTCGAAGGTGTGGTCCGGAACGGCCAAGGCCGTCTACGCGCGCACCACCGAAGGCGAACTGGGCGTCCTGCCCGGTCACCAGCCGCTCCTGGGCGAGCTGCGCATCGACAGCACCGTCCGCGTCCAGCCGGCCGACGGAGGCGAGCTCGCCTGGAAGATCGAAGGCGGCTTCCTGTCGGTCACCACCGAGGGCGTGACCATCCTCGCCGAGACCGCCGAAGCGGTCGCCCCCGCTTCGGCTTAGCCATGCTGAAGGCACTGCTGATCGTCGCCGCGCTGGCGGCGGCCGTCGCGGTGTTCCTGGTGCTGACGTACGTCCGGCGCTCGTTCTTCTCCCGTTCCGGCTCGGTCGCCATGGCCGCCCGCCTCTCCAAGCACATGGAGGGCCGCGGCTGGGCCCCCGGTTTCGCGGTCTACGAGCGCGGCACGCTCCGCTGGTACCGCATGTTCTCCCTGGCGTTCGGGCCGCGCTACGCGCTCTCGCGCCAAGACCTCCAGATCGCCGACCGCCGCGTCCCCGTCGGCCCGGAGGCGCAGATCTTCCCCCCGGAGGTCGCCATCCTCCGCTGCAAGAACTCCTCCGGCGAAGTCGAACTCGCCATGACGACCTCGGCCGTCACCGGCTTCCTCAGCTGGCTCGAAGCCGCCCCGCCCGGCGCGGCCTTCTACAGCAAGACGGACTGAACGAACGCCCGCTCCGGCTCCCCGGAGCGGGCGTTCTTCGTCATGCGACCGGCTGGACCGACTGCGTGAACTGGGGTTCGCCGTCGATGTCCTTGAGCGATACCGTGAGGACCTCGGTCTCGGCGTCGATGTGGACTTCGCC
The DNA here is from genome assembly GCF_003265355.1 of Glycomyces dulcitolivorans. Classification (GTDB taxonomy): domain Bacteria; phylum Actinomycetota; class Actinomycetes; order Mycobacteriales; family Micromonosporaceae; genus Glycomyces; species Glycomyces dulcitolivorans. The sequence goes on from NZ_QFRW01000096.1 coordinate 65,027, forward strand.
GAAGAACTGGTAGCCGACGGCCGGGGAGGTGTTGGCTGCGGGCGGGGCCTGGACGTAGACCGCTTCGGGGCCGAACGTGGCGTCGAGCTGGTTGGGGCCGAAGGCGCCCGCGTTCAAAGGTCCGGAGACGAACTCCCAGAACGGGTCGAAGTCCTGGAACACGGCCCGGTCGGGGCTGTAGTGGTGGGCCGCGGTGTAGTGGACGTCCGCGGTCAGCCACACCATGTTCGTCACTTCCTCCCTCTTGCAGTACGAGAGGAGGTCGGCGATCTCGGTCTCGCGGCCCATCGGCGCGGTCCCGGTGCCTTCGGCGATGCCCTCCCAGGCGCCCGCGCCGTCGCCGACGAGGAGCCCGATGGGGAGGTCCGCGGCGATGGCCTTCCAGGTCGCCTTGGAGCGGCGCAGTTCGCGTTTGAGCCACGCGAGCTGCTGCGCGCCGAGGATCTGCCCGGTGGGGCCGTCGGCGTCGGGGTTGGCGCTCTTATAGGTCCGCATGTCGAGCACGAACAGGTCGAGCAGGGGCCCGTACTCGATCTTGCGGTAGATCCGGCCCGCGGCGTCGAAGCCGCCGGGGGTGTACTCGGCGAACGCCTGGCGGGCCCGCGCGGCGAGGACGTCGACGTTCTTCTCCGTGTACTGCGGCAGGTCGAGGATCTCCCCGGGGTACCAGTTGTTGGTGACCTCGTGGTCGTCCCACTGGTTCACCATCGGCACCCGCGCCAGGTACGCGCGCAGGTTGTCGTCGAGGAGGTTGTACTTGAACTGGCCCCGGTACTCCTCCAGGGTCTCGGCGACCTTCGACTTCTCCTCGATGACCGTGTTGCGCCAAGTGGTCCCGTCCGGCAGCGCGACGGTCTCGACGAGGGGCCCGTCGGAGTACACGAAGTCGCCCGAGCACAGGAAGAAGTCCGGTTCGGCGTCGGCCATGGCCTGGAAGATCCGGTACCCGCCGAACTCGGGGTTGATCCCCCAGCCCTGCCCGGCGAGGTCGCCCGACCACTGGAACACGATGTCGCGGCACTCGTCGGAGGCGGTCGTGAACGAGCCTTCGAGGGACTCGGACTTCCGCTCGCCTTCGGCGCGGACCCGGTAGTGGTACGTCTTCCCGGGCTGTAGCCCGGTCAGCCGGAGCTTCCCGGTGTAGTCGGTGGCGTCGGTCAGCGAGGGGCCCTTGATCTCGCGCGCGTGCTTGAAGTCCGGGCGGGTCGCGAGCTCGACCCGCATGCGGGAGCCGCGGTCGGCGCGGGTCCACAGGACCGCGCCGCGTCCGGTGACGTCGCCGGACTGGACGCCGTGGGTGAGCTGGGGCCGGGAGGAGGCGTACGAGACGCCGGGCGTGCCCAGCAGGATCGCGCTCCCGGCACCGGCGGCCAGCAGCCGCCGTCGGTCGATGTTCACAGTGGTCTCCGATGCGTACGGGGTTGAAGGTTCGACGCTCACGCTTCCAGGCGCGGGCGACCGCCCGGTATCGCAAAAGTGAACAAAGGCCCCGCGCTCCGGACGGCCGTGGGCCGGGGTGTTTCCGGGGCGCGGGGCGGGAGGCCCTTCTCTCAGGCGCTGATGCGCGGGAAGGGCTTGGTGGAGAAGACGACTTCTACGGGCACTTCGAAGTACTCGGAGAGCTTGAGCGCCAAGTAGAGGCTCGGGCTGTACTCGCCGCGTTCGAGGTACCCCACGGTCTGGTAGTGGACGCCGAGGGCCTCCGCGAGCTGGCGGCGCGAGACGCCCCGCTCGGCGCGGAGCATCGCGATCCGGTTGTAGACCTCGTCCCCGGCCATGCCGTCACCCCCACTGCCGCTGCATCTCGGCGCGGCGCGCGGCCACCGCCGAACCGGACTCGCGGCGGGCCATGCGCCGCAGGAGGCGCGGCGCGAGCGCCAGCGCGAGAATAGCCCAGGCGGCGAGGACGCCGAACATCATGAGGGTCCGCCAGGACCCGCCGACCTCGACGGCCGACATGGTGTCGGGGAGCATCGCGTGGCGCATCCCCAGGCCCATCCAGTAGATCGGGAAGGCCTGCCCGATGGTCTGGAGCCAGCCGGGGAGGGCGGCGAGCGGGTAGAAGATCCCCGAGATCGCGACCGAGCCCATGACCGGGAGCATCACGAGCCCCATGTTCTTGGGGTTGTTGATGAGCGCGCCGAGGACGGCGCCGAGCGGGAGGGTCGTGACGATGCCCATGAGGACGACGGCGAGGAACAGCAGCCACCGGTCGGGGGTGTCGAATTCGAGGCCGTCGAAGAGGATCAGGCCGGCCGCGAGCATGACGGCGACGGTGGCGAGGACGTAGAGCGCGGTGGCGACGACGTGGCCGACGAGGTATCCGGTCATGCCGCCGGGCATGGACTTGGCGCGCAGGAGGGTCCCGTTGGTGCGGTCCATGGAGAGGGTGCCGATGATGCTCATGAGGCCGCCGAAGACGACGTTCATGCCGATGAGGCTGGGCATGTTCATGGAGCCGAGTGAGACGGGGGCGCCTTCGAAGTCGGCGCCGCGCATGAAGAACAGGACGGCGATGGAGATCGCGGTGGGCATGATGAAGCCCATGAGGTCGCTGATGGTGGTGAGCGAGATGCGCGATTCGATGAGGCCGCGCTTCCAGCCGGTGCTGTAGGCGTGCAGTGTGGTGTTCACGCGGTTGCCTCCTTGAAGGTGTCGACGGCGGCCTCGGCCTGTCCGGCTTCGAAGGCGGCGACGAGGGTGAGGTAGGCGTCCTCCAGGCTGGCCCGGTGGACTTCGAGGTCGGTGACGGTGCCGCCGTCGGTGGCGAGGAGTTTGCGCACGAACTCGGTGGCGTCGTCGGTGGCGTGGACCTGGAGGGTCCCGCTATTGTCCAGCCACTTGACCTCGGCGGTGGTGGCGGCGGCGCGCGCGAGCTTGTCGGGCGAGCCGTCGGCGATGATGCGGCCGCCGGCGAGGATGAGGATGCGCTCGGCGAGCTTCTCGGCCTCGTCGAGGTCGTGGGTGGTCAGCAGGATCGTGGTGCCGTCGAGGTCGGTGAGCCGGTGGATGAGCTCGTGGAATTCGCGGCGCGCGTGGGGGTCGAAGCCGGTGGTGGGTTCGTCGAGGAACAGGAGCGCGGGGCGGCCGATGATGCCGAGGGCGACGTCGAGGCGGCGCCGCTGGCCGCCGGAGAGGGTCTGGACGCGCTGTGCGGCTTGGGCTTCGAGGCCGACCATCTGGAGGAGTTCGTCGGCGTCCCAGGACTGGGAGTACGGCTTGTAGTACTCGCCGAAGTGGGCGAGGAGTTCGCGGACGCGCCATTTGCCGTTGTCGCGCCATTCCTGGAGGACGACGCCGAGGCCGGCCCTCCAGCGCTCGTCGCCGTGCTCGGGGTCGGTGCCGAGGACGGCGACGGCGCCGCCGCTGCGGGCGCGGAAGCCTTCGAGGATCTCGATGGTGGTGGTCTTCCCGGCGCCGTTGGGGCCGAGGAGGGCGGTGACGCCGCCGGGTTCGATTTCGAGGTCGAGGCCGGTGAGCACGTCTTTGTCGCCATAGCGCATCCGCAGGTCGGACACGGCGATGACGGGCCCGTCGAATGCCGGGGGGTGTCCCATCTGAATCTCCGTTGCAGTCTTCCGTTGATCGATAGTACTCATGCTACATCTCGTCGGAGACCTCTGGCAACCCGTATAAGTCGAGGGGCCGTCCACCTGGCGGTGAACGGCCCCTCTAGTGCGAAGAGTGGTGTCTATGTGCGGCGCTTCTCGCCGGAGCGGGCGAGGATGCGCTGGAGGAGGATGAACGCCAGGAGCAGGACGCCCATGACGATCCGTGCCCACCAGGAGGAGAGGTTCCCCTGGAAGGCGATGAGGGTGTTGAGCATGCCCCAGACCATGACGCCGGCGACGGTGCCGAGGACGAATCCGGCCCCGCCGGTGAGGAGGGTCCCGCCGATGACGACGGCGGCGATGGCGTCGAGTTCGGCGCCGACGTTGGCGAGCGGGTTGGCGCTCTTGGTGGCGAAGGCGGCGAGGACGCCGGCGAGGGCGGCGCAGAAGCCGCTGATCGCGTAGACGCCGATCTTGGTGCGCGCCACGGGGAGGCCCATGAGGAGCGCGGAGGACTCGGAGCCGCCGACGGCGTAGACGCCGCGTCCGAAGCGCGTGTAGTGCAGGACGACGAACGCGATGATCACGACCGCGAAGGCGACGAACGACAGGTACGGGAGCCAGAAGCCGCCGTCGCGGATCTTCCCGAAGTCGACGTGGGTCATGCCCCACTGGAAGAACCCGACCTCGCGCATGGACACGTCGGTGTCGGAGATCTGGAGGGTGAGGCCGCGGAACAGGAAGAGCCCCACGAGGGTCGCGATGAACGGCTGTACGTGGAAGTAGTGGATGACGGCGCCGATGAGCAGGCCCCAGGCGGTGCCGAAGGCGAGCACGAGGACGAGCGCGAGCGGCGCGCTCACCCCGGCGTCGACGGTGAGCCATGCGCAGGCCATCGTCGAGAACGCCATGACCGACCCGACGGACAGGTCGATGCCGCCGGAGAGGATCACGAAGGTCATGCCGACGGCGATGACCAGCAGCGGGGCGTTGTCGATGAAGAGCTTGGCGACGACCTGGGGGCTGTCGAAGTTCCGGTAGTTCGCGAGCCCGCCGAGGTACAGGGCGATCAGCAGCGCCACGGTCGCGCCGATGGGGATGTACCGGGTGAGCCCGTCGAAGAGCTTCGAGCGCGAGGGGCGCTCGGTCAGGGTCTGGGCGGTCATTTCGCGGCCTCCTCGACCGGCGCGGGCGCCGTGGTCTCCGGCTTTCGCTTGAACGGCTTCAGGATCCAGGCCCGGAACTCGGGGCTCTGGAGCAGTGCGACGACGAAGACGACGACGGCCTTCGCGGTGAACTGCCACTGGCTGGAGAGGCCGACGTTGATGATGGTGTCTTCGAGCGTGCCGATGATGGCGACGCCGATGGCGGTGCCCAGCAGGAAGAACCGGCCGCCGACGAGCGCGGTGCCGCCGATGACGACGGCGAGGATGGCGTCGAGTTCGATCCACAGGCCGCCGTTGTTGGCGTCGGCGCTGCCGAGGTTGGCGGCGCCGATGAGCCCGGCGAGGCCCGCGCAGAGCCCGCACACGAGGTACACGAGGACGGTGATGCCCTTGGACCGGATGCCGGCGAGGCGGCTGGCCTCGGGGTTGCCGCCGACGGATTCGAGGAGCATCCCGAGCGCGGTCTTGCGGGTGAGCAGCGCGAGGGCGGTGAGCGCGAGGGCGGCGATCCAGATGGGGATCGGGATCGTCAGGAACGCGCCGCGCCCGAGCTCGGTGAACGGGCTGGAGTCCTGGACCTTCGGGATCTGGCCGCCGGTGACGAGCTGCGCGATGCCGCGCCCGGCGATCATGAGGATCAACGTCGCGACGATCGGCTGGATGCCGAAGTAGGCGACCATGACGCCGTTCCAGGCGCCGATGACGGCGGTGACGACGAGCGCGAGGCTGATCGCGGTGAAGACGAGCCCGGCCGCGGTCTGGTCCGGCGCGTCGATGATCAGCTGGCAGGCGATGGCCGCGCCGATGGCGTAGACGGCGCCGACGGACAGGTCGATCCCCTTGGTGGCGATGACGAGCGTCATGCCGAGCGCGATGAGCAGCAGCGGCGCGGAGCGGCGCAGGATGTTGACGAACGCGCCGCCGAGGCGGCCGTCGTCGTTGACGCTGGGAATGATGAAGTCGACGCCGGTGGCGATGATGTTGACGACGATGAGGGCCAGCAGGATGAGCACCGGCCACATGAGCCGCTTGGCGTAAGAGCTCACGACTCGCGCCCTCCCGCCACGATCGTGTCGACGATGCGTTCGCTCGTCATGTCTGCCTCGGATTCGAGCACGGCGATGAGTTCCCGGTCGCGCAGGACCGCGATCCGGTCGGACAGGCGGGTGACCTCGTCGAGTTCGGCGGAGACGAACAGGACGGACATCCCTTCGGCGGAGAGCTCGGCGACGAGCCGCTGGATGTCGGCCTTCGCGCCGACGTCGATCCCGCGGGTGGGCTCGTCGAGGATGAGGAGCTTCGGCTCGATGAGCATCCAGCGGGCGAGCAGGACCTTCTGCTGGTTGCCGCCGGAGAGGTTCTTGACGGGCATGTCGGGGTCGGCGGGGCGGATGCCGAGCTTCTCGATGAACTCGGCGACGAGCTTGTCGCGCCTGGCGATCGGGATCGACCGGGCCCAGCCGCGGGACGCCTGCATCGCGAGGATCATGTTCTCGGCCACCGTCAGGTCCCCTACGAGCCCTTCGGTCTTGCGGTTCTCGGGGCAGAACGCGATGCCGCGGGCGGCGGCGGTGCGCGGGTTGTGCCCGCCGACCTTCTTCCCCTCGAACTTGAGCGTCCCGGAGTCGGCGCGGTCGGCACCGGCGATGAGCCGGGCCGTCTCGGTGCGCCCGGACCCCAGGAGCCCGGCGAGGCCGACGACCTCGCCGCGCCGGATCTGGAGGTCGTATGGCGCGATGGACCCCTTGCGGCCCAAGCCCGTCGCCTCGACCAGCGGCGCCTCGTCCTCGACCTGGTGCTGGGACGCGGCCCGCTCGATCTGCTCCAGGGCCGCGGCCTCGCGGCCGAGCATGTGCCCGATGAGCTCGTTCTGCGGCAGGTCCTCAGTGGCCCATTCGCCGACGAGCCTCCCGTTGCGCAGGACGGTCATCCGGTCGGAGATCTCGTAGACCTGGTCGAGGAAGTGGGAGATGAACACCATGGCGGTGCCGTTCCCGGCGAGGCGGCGCATGACCCCGAGGAGCACTTCGACCTCGTCGCGGTCGAGCGACGACGTGGGCTCGTCGAGGATGAGGACCTTCGCCTCGATGTCGACCGCCCGCGCGATGGCGACGAGCTGCTGCATGGCGATCGAGTACGACGACAGGGGCGCGGCCACGTTGAGGTCGATCCCGATGTCGTCGAGGAGCGCCTTCGCGCGGCGGCGCATGGCGCGGAAGTTGATGAACGGCCCGAGGCGCGGTTCGCGCCCGGCGAGGAGGTTCTCGGCCACCGACAGGTTGTCGGTGAGGTTGACCTCCTGGTAGACCGTGGAGATGCCGGCGGCCTGGGCCGCCTTGGGGCTGGAGAAGCGCACCGGCTCACCGTCGAGGAGGATCTCGCCGGCGTCGTGGCCGTGCACGCCCGTCAGAACTTTGATCAATGTGGACTTCCCGGCGCCGTTCTCCCCCATCACGGCGTGGATCTCGCCGGGCCTGAGGGTGAAGTCGACGCCGTCGAGGGCGCGGACGCCGGTGAAGTCCTTCACGATGCCGGTCATGCGGACCAGGGCAGCATCGGTCATGGGACCGTCCTTCGTTCGAAGCGGCGCCGCCGCCCGGACCGCGAGGTCCGGGCGGTGGCGCCGTCACTGGGGCTAGAACTGGCGGTTGGGGAGCTCGGCCTCGAACTGGGTGGCGTCGAAGACGCCCTCCTCGACCGGGGTGAACTTCTCGACGGACTCGCCGTCGGCCACCTGGACCACGACGTCCATCAGCTGCTCGCCGAACACCGGGTTGCACTCCACGATGTAGTTGAGCTTGCCGTCGACGCCCGCCTGGAAGCCGGCCTTGGAGCCGTCGACGATGATGATCTGGATGTCGGTGCCGGGCGCGAAACCCGCCTCCTCGATCGCCTGGATCGCGCCGAGGCCCATCTCGTCGTTGTGGGCGTACAGCAGGTCGATGCCGTCGAGGCCGTGGGTCGTGATGAACGTTTCCATCACCGACTTGCCCTCTTCGGCCGTGAAGTTCCCCGACTGGGAGTCCACGATCTCGTAGTTCAGGCCCTCGGCGTCGAGCACCTCGAAGAACCCGGTCTTGCGGTCGTTCGCGGGAGCCGAACCGGTGGTGCCCTGGAGCTCCAGGATGCGGGTGCCGTCGGCGTCGTCGGCGAACGTCGTCGCCGCCCACTCGCCGGCGCTGCGGCCCTCGGCTACGAAGTCCGAGCCGAGGCGCGTCACGTACAGGTCCTCGTCGGCCGCCTCGATGCCGCGGTCGGCCAGCACCACCGGGATGCCGGCGTCCGCGGCCTCCTGGAGGACGTCGGTCCAGCCGGTCTCGACCACCGGTGCCAGGACGATGACGTCGACCTGCTGCGTGATGAAGTTGCGGACCGCCTCGATCTGCTTCTCCTGGTCCTGCTGCGCGTCGACGAACTTGAGCTCGGCGATGCGGTCGTCCGCCGCGGCGGCGTCCTGGACGGAGGTGGAGTTGGCGGTGCGCCAAGCGGATTCGGCACCGACCTGGGCGAAGCCGACGACCAGGCCGTCGCCGCCGCCGCCGTCTCCGGAGTCGCTGTCGTCGCCGCATGCGGCCAAGGGGAGGAGGAATACACCGGCGCCGATGCCGGCAAAGGTCCTTCTTTTCACGGGGGTCGCCTTTCAAGAGCGGTGGTGAGAGGGTTTTCGATATTTGCGCGCATGCATGTTACCGCTCATATCCTTACCCGTGTTATCGCTCTCGTCAAGCACGGGCACCGCTCCGCAGCCGTAACGATTTCACAACACGCCGCGAGCGCCCGCTCGGTAACCCCTGCGAGCCCCGCGGCGCCCACAGCACGTCGCCGCCCGGATTCGCCTTGCGCGCCAACACGAACAGCAGGTCCGAGAGCCGGTTCAGGTACGTCACCGGCACCGCGTGCGTCACGTCCGGCTCGGACTCCAGCAGCGCCCACACCGACCGCTCGGCCCGCCGCGCCACCGTGCACGCCTGGTGCAGCAGCGCCGCGCCGGGCGTCCCGCCGCGCAGGATGAACGACCGCAGGTTCTCCAGATCGGCGTTGCACTCGTCGATCCAGCCCTCCAGACGGGTCACATAGGACTCGTCGATGCGCAGGGGCGGGTATTTCGGACTCTCGGCCACCGGCGTCGACAGGTCGGCGCCGACGTCGAACAGGTCGTTCTGGACCGCGAGCAGGATCGCGGTCTCCCGCTCGCCGATCTCGCCCGTCTGGAGCGCGAGCGCCGAGCCGATGACCGCGTTCGCCTCGTCGACGTCGCCGTAGGCCGCGAGCCGCACATGGGTCTTGGGGACGCGGGTGAAGTCGGCGAGGCCGGTCGTGCCGTCGTCGCCGGTTTTCGTGTAGATCCTGGTGAGATTGACCGCCATACCCCCGACCATATAGCCTCCCCCCATGACACAAGTCGCGGTAATCGGTTCGGGACTCATGGGTTCCGGGATCGCACAGGTCACAAGCCTCGGCGGTTCCGACGTCACGCTGATCGACACGGACGGGGGGGCGCTCGACCGGGCGCTGGCGGCGATCCGCTCCTCCCTCGACCGCTTCGTCGCCAAGGAGAAGACCACCGCGGAGGCCGCCGATGCGGCCCTCTCGCGGATCGCCACCTCAACGGATCTCAAGGCCGCCGCGGGCGCCGAGATCGCGGTCGAAGCGGTCTTCGAGCGCCTCCCGGTCAAGCAGGAGGTCTTCCGGCAGCTCTCGGGCATCGTCTCCCCGGAGACCGTGCTCGCCACGAACACCTCGGCGATCCCGATCACGGAGATCGCCGCGGCCGCCACGCACCCCGAGCGGGTCGTGGGCACCCACTTCTTCTCGCCGGTCCCGATGATGAAGCTGTGCGAGCTCGTGCGCGGCATCCACACCAGCGACGAGGCCCTCGCTGCGGCCCGCGCCTTCGCCGAGGCCGCCGGGAAGACCTGCGTGGTCGTCAACCGGGACGTCGCGGGCTTCGCGACCACCCGCCTGATCTGCGCCCTGGTGAACGAGGCGGCCCGGCTCGTGGAGAACGGCGTCATCTCGGCCGAGGACCTCGACACGGCCTGCCGGCTCGGCTTCGGCCACCCGATGGGCCCGCTCGCGACCGCCGACCTCACCGGCATCGACGTGATCGCGCACGCGACCGAGAACATCTACGAGGACACCGCGGACCCGCAGTTCTTCCCGCCGGCGCTGCTGCGCCGCCTGGTCGCCGCGGGCGAGATCGGCCGCAAGAGCGGCAAGGGGTTCTTCGACTACGCGGAGTTATCCACAGGGCTGTGGATAAGTTCGCCACCAATGTCGCGCGGGCGGGTGCGAGCACCCGCTCGCCGGCGCTGGTCGCGGTGATCGCGAGTTCGACCGAGCCGTCCGCGCTCTTGCGGACCTTGCCCTCGACCTCGACCGCGGTGCCGCCCTCGGGTACGACCACGGGCTTGGCGAAGCGGGCGGTGAACTCGGTGAGCCGGGCGTCGATCCCGGCGTCGGCGACCCATTCGAGGATCGCGCGCGAGACCAGGCCCATCGTGTACATGCCGTGGGCGATCACGTTCGGGAGCCCGGCGGCCTTGGCGGCGGCCTCGTCGAGGTGGATCGGGTTGTGGTCCCCGGAGGCGTCGGCGTACCGCTGGAGGTCCGCGCGCTCGACGGGGTAGGAGGCCGTGAAGACGACGGCCCCGACTTCGAGGTGGTTCACTGCGGGTCTCCCGCCACGAACAATGTGGTCCACACCTCGGCGGCCACGCCCTCGCCGTCGTCGACGGCGGTGCGCAGCGACAGGAGGTCGTTCCCGGCGACGGTCTTGATCGACTCGACGGTGACCGTGCAGGTCACCTCGTCGCCCGCCCGCAGCTCCCGGTGGTACGCGAAACGCTGCTCGCGGTGCAGGACGCGGCTCCAGTCGAGCCCGAAATCGGGGTCGTCGATGAGCCGGTCCGCCGCGGGCAGCGTCAGCGAGATCAGGTAGGTAGGCGGGACCACACCGGTGTCGGGGAGGCCGAGGGCCTCGGCGAAGCGGGTCACCGATTCAGCGGTGACCGCCACCGGTGGGGTGGTCGGCAAGGACCGGCCTGCATACGAAGCGTTGAGCATGTACCGAGGGGGCGGGGAAGACTTAGCGGGTCTCTTTGTGGACCTGCGAGGTCTTGCAGCGCGGGCAGTACTTCTTGAGCTCGAGCCGGTCGGGGTTGTTCCGCCGGTTCTTCTTCGTGATGTAGTTGCGCTCCTTGCACTCCACGCACGCCATGGTGATCTTGGGGCGGACGTCGGTAGCCTTGGCCACGATGAGTGCCTTCCTCTAGCGGAACCCGCCGGTCGGCGGGCTCTCCCTGCAAAACAAAACGGCGACCAGCGTAACGCAGTGGTCGCCGATTGCCAAAAGTAGCGATGGGCAGGATCGAACTGCCGACACAACGATTATGAGTCGTTTGCTCTACCACTGAGCTACACCGCCGTGTGCTCACTGCCGCCAGATTGGCTCTGGGTGAGCAGTCCGACACCGTTCCGCTTGCGCTTCGAGGTGTCTCCGAGCCCCCTTACGGAATCGAACCGTAGACCTTCTCCTTACCATGGAGACGCTCTGCCGACTGAGCTAAGGGGGCGTTCGCGAGGCTTCCCTCGCGGCCTTGACAAGAGTACATGACGGCGCCCGCCAGGCCGAACCGGGGCCCGCGTTGCGGTGCGGGCCACAGGCCCGTCTCAGACCACCCGCAGGCGGGTCTGGCCGCGGGTCCAGCCCTGCCCGTCGAGCCACGCGGCGAAGCGGTCGGGGGGCAGCGGGCGCGAGAAGTAGTACCCCTGCCCGGCCTCGCAGTGGAGCTCGCGGAGCTGCTCGACGGTCTGGTGCGACTCGATGCCCTCGGCGACCACGTCGATGGCGAAGTGCCTGGCGAGGCCCAGGACGGCCTCCACGATCGCCTTGTCGTCGTCGTCGGTGGCCATGCCCTGGACGAAGCGCAGGTCGATCTTGATCTCCTGCACCGGCAGCCGCCGCAGGTACGCGAGCGAGGAGTACCCGGCGCCGAAGTCGTCGACGGACAGGCGCACGCCCATCTCGTGGAGCCGGTCGAGCGCGGGGGTGAGCCGCGGCTCGCCGGAGACCACGTCGTCCTCGGTGATCTCGAACGTGAGCCGCTCGGGCGGCACGCCGTGCCGGTCCAGGAGCGCCTGGACCCGGTCGGGGAACCCGGCGTCGGCGAGCGTGCGCGGCGACAGGTTGACCGACATCGGCAGCGGCCCGTCCTCCCCGGCCCATTCGGCCGAGCGCTTCAGGGCCTCGTCGAGGACGGTGTCGGTGAGCTGGCCGAGCTGCCCGGTGGACGCGGCGATCGGGATGAACTCCTCGGGCGCGACGGTCCCGTACGTCGGGTGCGGCCACCGCACGAGCGCCTCGGCGCCGATGACGGCCCCGCCCGCGTCCAGGGCCCGGTCGAGCCGGACCTTCGGCTGGAAATGCACTTCGAGCCGGCCCCGGTCCAGGGCCCGGCGCAGGTCGGCGGCGAGGCCGATGCGCCGCAGGCTCTCGGATTCGAGCCCCGCGTGGTACAGCTGGACGCCGTCGGCGGCGGTCTTCGCCTGCCTCGTCGCGCCGTCGGCGCGCTTGAGGAGCTCGTCGGCGTCGGCCGCGAAGTCGGGGTGCGTGACGACCCCCACGGCCGCCGAGAGGCTGACGGCGACGCCGCCGACCTCGAACGGCCCCTGGATGCCCGCGCGCAGCCGCCGCGCGGTCTCCACGGCCGCTTCGGTCGACGCGAGCCGCGTCTGGAGGATGAACTCGTCGGAGTCGATGCGCCCGATGAACGACGCCGCCGGGGCCTGCTCCTTGAGCCGGCGCGCGAACTCGCGCAGCGCGGTGTCGCCGGCCTCGTGTCCGAGCGCGTCGTTGATCTCGTGGAGCGAGTCCACATCGAACATGAACACGGCCACGACCTCGTTCGCGACGGTGATCGACAGGGCCTCCTGGAGCGCTTCGAGCGAGCGCCTGCGGCTCGGCAGGCCGGTGAGCGGGTCGTGGTAGGCGTCGTACCGCAGCTGGTCGAGCAGCCGCTCGTTCTGGACGGCGATGCCGACGCTGGCGGCGATGGTCTCCAGGAGCTGGAGGTCGAGCGGAAGGAAATGGGAGAGCTCACCGCCGATGCGGTCGGCGACCGAAAGGCAGCCGTAGACCTCGTCGCCGGAACGCAGGGGGACGAGCATCGCGCCGCGCAGCCCGGCGGCTTCGAGTTCGGCGAACTGCTCGGGGCCGCCGTTCTTGGGGCTGAGAAGGACGCCCTCGCCCGACTCCATGACCTGGCGCTGAAGGTTGTCGGGGATGGGGTCGAGGTCGGTGAGTCCGGCGTCGTCGACCGCGGAGGTGAGCCGGATCTGGGAGTACCGGCCCGAAGCCGGGACCCACACGGTCGCGGACTCGGCCGACAGGATGTCCCGCAGGCGGCCCAGCATCGCGTCGATGAGCCGCTTGGAGCTGACGGAGTCGACGACGAGCTGCGTGAAGTCGTTGAGCTCGCGCAGCACCTGCCGCTGGCGGCGCAGCCCCATGTAGCTGCGGGTGAGGTACACGAGGGCGATGACGATGAGCCCGATGAGGACGCCGGACCAGATGGTCGCGTCCAGGAGCACGAGGAAGATCACGCCGACGCAGGCGGCGAGGACCGGGCCGACCATGGTGAGCAGGAACCCGCTCCATGCCTTGACGACGGCGGCCCAGCCGGACAGGAAGTAGAGCATGGCCGACATGAAGACCGTGCTGACCAGTCCCATGAGGAGGATCGCGGAGACGAGGATGAGCCAGGTCCTCGTCGAGGAGGCCGCGCCGAGGTGCATGTACTGGACGTACAGCGCGGCGACGACGGTGCCCGCAGTGGTGATGCCGGTGTTGAACGTCGGTTTGAGCAGGCCGATGTCCTCGCGGATGTATCGGCGCCCGAAGAACAGGCCCGCGGCGAGGAACTTGGTGGCCACCACCCAGAACGGCGGGAGGTAGAACAGGGCGATGACCATCGGGATGTCGGTCAGGTTGAACGAGATCGCCACGCCGCGGGCGTGGTGCTGGACCAGCAGGCCCTGGCACAGGAAGAACGCGGCGACGAACAGTACGAGCTGCGTCACCGGGTAGGTCTCGGGAGGGCCGAAGAGGACCAGGCCGAGGATGCCGGTGCCGAGGACGACACCGGTGGTCACCCTCGCCATGACGCGGTCGAACGCCGCGCGTCGCTCTCCCGTCATCGGCATCTCGGCGACCGCCCTCCGCGGCTAGCTGAGTTCGCCGGAGCCGCGGATCGAGGTGACGCTGAGCTCGCCGGAGCCGCCCGCGATGGTGACGTCGCTGAGTTCGCCGGAGCCGTCGGTCTCGTCGTCGCTGATCTCACCCGAGCCGCCGCCGTTCGCATCGGCAGGGGCGGCGGTGCTGATCTCTCCGGAGCCGCCGCCTTCGTTGGCGCTGATCTCACCCGAGCCGCCGCCTTCGGAGGCGATGTTCGCGGTTCCGACGACCAGGCCGAGGGCAATCAGGCCAGCGGCGACCACGGCGCCGAGTCTCTTCAAAAGTCTGGCCGGTTTCACAGGGCCTCCCGTGAGTGGTGGGTACGTTCAGTCAAGGGGACCAGTTGAGCCCATGGTGCCACAGTCGCGTCGCACTAGGGAAGGCTTGCGACCGTGATTCTCGTGCTCTTTCTGGTTCAGCCGTACGTGTGAGTAGGGCAGGTGGCCATTCTCGCCGATGACCTGACGGCGTTCGCTGACGGGTCGGCCGTTCGCAGCCCATGACACGGCGGGCCCCTGTAGGTTAGGCTTGCCTTACTCTCGAAGAACTTCACATCCCGATAAGGAATGACGCCCATGTCTGCTGACACCGCCTCCGCGATGTCGTTCTCGGCCCGGATCCGCGAGGCGTCGTGGTCGCGCCATCAGGGACTCGACCCCTCCGCCGAAGCGGACGCCGAACGCGCGCCGGGCCTGTTCGACCGCCTCTTCGACGGCTCCCTCTCCGTCGACGACTACACCCGCTGGCACGCGCAGCAGTTCTTCGTCTACGAGGCGATCGAGGCCGCGGGCGACCGGCTCGCCGACGATCCCGTGGCCGGGCCGTTCGTGTTCCCCGAACTCGCGCGCACGGCGTCGATCGAGGCGGACCTGCGGTTCCTCATGGGCCCCAAGTGGCGTTCGGGCATCGAGCCGCTCTCCTCGACGCGCGCCTATGTGGACCGCGTCACGGCCGCCGCGGCCGAGCCGGGCGGTTACGTCGCTCACGCCTACACCCGCTACCTCGGCGACCTCTCCGGCGGCCAGGCGTTCGGGAAGGCCGCGCGGCGCAACTACGGCTTCGAGGACGAGGGCGCGTCCTTCTACGTGTTCGCCGGCATCACGAGCCCGAAGGCGTTCAAGGACGAGTACCGGGCCCGCCTGGACGCGATCGACCTGCCCGAGGACGCCAAGGCCGCGCTCGTCGAGGAGATCCTCCTCGCCTACGACCACAACGGATCGGTCCTGTCCGAACTGGGCGCGAACCTGGGGAGGAACCCGTTCGAGCCGAAGGTCGTGGCCGCGATCTGCCACCACATGAACGTCGACCACGCCGACGACACGCTCGTGATCTGCCGCGGGACCGGCGGCCAGCCGGAGGCGCACGCGGCCCGCATGACCGGCTTCGACGGGGACGGCGCCGACTTCGCGGCCGCCGTGAACGGCAGCGAGGTCGCGATCCGCATCGACTGGGCCCAGCCGCTGACCGAGCGCGCCGAGGTCCGCCCCGAGATCGTGCGGATCTTCACCGAATCGAAGGAACGCCTGGGCGCGTAGCCCTTACCTTTCCTTATTGTCCTGATTGTCGCGACACGCCGGGCGGTGACGAATCTCCCCCGCCCGGCGTTCGCAGCGCTACCGTGGGCCGGTTGCCAAGCTCACGGACGGCCCCCCGGAGCCGCGCCAGTCCGCGGCCCGACGCCCCGTCCGATGAGTCCGTCACGGGCTGTGCGAATTTATGACTCGCAAGCTTCGTCAAGGGGGAGCATCGATTGTCAGACACCGGACCGGTAGCCGCCTTGTCGATCAGGCGTCACGCCGCCCGGCCGCACCGCACGAGGGGCCAGCACCGCGCCTCGTGGGCCGCAGAACTCTCCCCGCTGCTGGCGGGGACCCAGCGCCGCTACACCGCCGTCGTCGGCTCGGCGGTCGCCGGCGCGTCCATCGTCGCGATGGCGACCGCCGCCGGGATGCCGTCCGGTGAGGAGCCCGCCCCGTCGCGGGCCGTGGACGACATCGCCGCGCTCGCCGCCGAGGCGAGCGTCCCCCAGGCGTCCAGCGCGGACGGCTCCGCGTCCCCCGCCTCCGCCGCGGCCGACGAGGCCGCCGCGCAGTCGGAGCGGACCACCCCGGTCACGGGGCAGGACGCGCAGATCCAGTGGAAGCCGATGCTCGACGACATCACGATCACGTCGCTGTTCGGGCAGCGCTGGGGCCGCAACCACAACGGGGTCGACTTCGACGCCGAGACCGGCGACCCGGTCTACGCCGCGTACCCGGGCACGGTCAAGCACGCGGGCTGGGAGTCCGGCTTCGGGAACCTGGTGATCATCGACCACGGGGACGGCGTGGAGACCTACTACGCGCACAACTCGGCGATCAACGTGCAGCCCGGCGACTGGGTCGACTCGGGGACGCACATCGCCGACGCCGGGAACACCGGGTTCTCGTTCGGCTCCCACGTCCACTTCGAAGTGCACGTGAACGGGGAGCCGGTCGAGCCGCTGAACTACCTGGCCGGCGCGGGCCTGGACCTCCGCTAGAGCTTCGTCACCGGCGCGAGGCGCAGGATCACCCATTTGGGTTCGCCGTCGCCGAAGTCGATGCGCGCCTGGGCCCGCGGGCCCGAGCCCTTGAGCTCCACGACGCGGCCGAGCCCGTACTTGTCGTGGGTGACGCGGTCGCCCACGTCGAGCACCGGCACATCACCCGAGTTGCGCATGACGATCGGCTGCCCGAACGAGGGCGACTTCGACTTGACGACCCGCGGCGGCGGCGGGGCCGACTCGGACCACTCGACCAGGTCGCCGGGGATCTCGGCGAGGAACCGGCTGGCGGCGTAGTACTGCGGCTGCCCGAACACGTTCCGGGTCCCCGCGCGCGTCAGGTGCAGGTGCTTGCGGGCGCGGGTGAGGCCCACGTACGCGAGGCGCCGCTCCTCCTCCATGTCGCCGGGCTTGCTCATGGACCGCTCGTGCGGGAACAGCCCGTCGTCGAGGCCGGTGAGGAACACCGTGTCGAATTCGAGGCCCTTGGCGGTGTGGAGGGTCATGAGCGTGACGACGCCGCCCTCCTGCGCCTCGGGGTCGGGGATCGAGTCGGCGTCGGAGACGAGCGCGACGTGCTCCAGGAACGACGGCACGTCCGCGTTCAGGTCGGCCTCGTCCTCCTCGGTCGTGCCGCGCACGACCTGCTCGGTGAACTCGTGGGCCACCGCGACGAGCTCCTGGAGGTTCTCGATGCGGCCCTCGTCCTGCGGGTCCTTGGACTGTTCGAGCCCGTCGAGGTACCCGGTGTCGGCGATGAGCTTGTCGAGCACCTCCTCGGGCGGCGCGGTCTTCGCGAGTTCCGTTGCGGCGTCGATGATCTCGCAGAACCGCTTGATGCCGGGCCGGGCCCGCCCGGAGATCCCGGCGGCCTCGTCGGCGCGGTGGAGCGCCTCGGGGAAGGAGACCTTCAGGCGCGCGGCGAGCGCCTCGACCTCGGCGACGGCGCGGTCGCCGACGCCGCGCTTGGGCGTGTTGACCACGCGCATGGCCGAGACGGTGTCGTCGGGGTTCGCGGTGAGCTTGAGGTAGGCGAGCATGTCGCGGACCTCTTTGCGCTCGTAGAACCGGACGCCGCCGACGACCTTGTAGGGGATGCCGCGGCGCACGAAGACCTCTTCGAACGCGCGCGACTGCGCGTTGGTGCGGTAGAAGATCGCGGTGTCGCCGAAGCTCGTGTCGCTGGCGTCGACGAGCTCGTCGATCCGCGCGGCGACCCAGGCGGCCTCGTCGTGCTCGTTGTCGCCGGTGTGCCCGAGGATGCGCCCGCCGGGGCCCTCGTCGCTCCACAGGCGCTTCTCGCGGCCGCGTTCGGTGTTGTTGCGGATGACCCCGTTGGCGGCGTCGAGGATCGTCTGCGTGGAGCGGTAGTTCTGCTCCAGGAGGATCGTCTTCGCGTCGGGGAAGTCGCGTTCGAACTCGATGATGTTGCGGATGGTGGCGCCGCGGAACGCGTAGATCGACTGGTCGGCGTCGCCGACGACGACCAGTTCCGCGCGGTCGTCGCCGGTGCCGACGAGTTCGCGCACGAGCGTGTACTGGGCGTGGTTGGTGTCCTGGTACTCGTCGACCATGACGTGCCGGAACCGCATCCGGTACAGCTTGGCGACCTCGGGGAACGCCCGGAACAGGTGAACCGTGGACCCGATGATGTCGTCGAAGTCGACGGCCTGGGCCAGGCGCAGGCGCTCGTCGTACTGCGAGTACACGTCGGCGACGAGCTTCGCGCGGGCGTCGTCGGCGGCGGAGGCGGCCTGGTCGGGGCCGATGAGCTCGTTCTTGAGCCGGGAGATCTCGGCGGCGAGCCAGCGCGGGGAGTGCTTCTTGGAGTCGAGGCCGAGGTCCTTGACGATCTGGGTGAGCAGGCGTCGGGCGTCGTCGGTGTCGTAGATCGTGAAGCTGGGCTTCCAGCCGAGCCGGTGGGCTTCGCGGCGGAGGATCCGCAGGCACGCGGAGTGGAAGGTGAGGACCCACATGGCGCGCGAGCGCGGGCCGATGAGGTCGTCGACGCGTTCGCGCATCTCGGCGGCGGCCTTGTTGGTGAACGTGATCGCGAGGATCTCGCCGGGGTGGGCGCCGCGCTCGCTCAGCAGGTACGCGATGCGGTGGGTGAGGACGCGGGTCTTGCCGGAGCCGGCGCCGGCGACGATGAGCAGTGGCGATCCGGCGTGCTCGACGGCTTGGCGTTGCGGTTCGTTGAGGCCGGTCAGAAGGTCATTCATCGCGGTCAATTATGCCGCGCCGGGTACGACACTTTCCGGCGCGGCCATCGCCCATTAGAGGGGTCCGCGGCCCGCGCGCAGGACCAGCATCGCGATCTGCACGCCGTCCTCACCCAACGCGGTGCGGTACTTCTCGAGGATGGCGCGCTCGCGGTCGAGGACGAGGCGGGTGCCGCCGTTGGCCATGCGGATCTCGCCGATGCGTTTGGAGACGGCGGCGCGGCGCTGCCAGATGCGGATGAGCTCGTCGTCGAGGGCGTTGATCTCGGTGCGCAGGGCTTCGAGCTCGTCGGTGGTCACTTCGGTCTTGGCGGTCATCAGGGTCTCCTTGCGAGCGGATCGGAACTTTGTCCGGGCGGTGGCCCTGGGCGTGAAAAAAGGCCCCGGGCGGTTGTTCCGCCCGGGGCCTGTAGGTCTGTGTGTCAGCGCGACGACCTACGGCTCGGACGGTTCCGGCCGTAGTAAAAGTAAAATCGCGCGCTCTGAGTCACGCCGCAAGTATGCCACACGCCCGCCGGTCCAGCCAGCGGGCGTGTGGTCGTTATCGCACTGTTTCAGTGCTGTTTAGCTGTCCGAGCCCCAGTCGGCGCGGGCGGCGGCGCGGCGGCGCATCATGACCATCGCGACGACGCCGGCGGCCAGGACCGCGCCGCCGATGGTGGCGACGTAGGTCAGGCTGGTGCCGGTGACGGGGAGCTGCGGCTTGGGCGACTCGCTGGGGGTCTCCTCGACGACGATCTCGAATTCGAGTTCGGCGGCGTACTCGGAGGTGAACTCCTCGGCGAGGATCAGGCGCTGGCCCTCGACGTCGGCGCCCTCGGCGTCGACCGGCACGAAGGTGCGGCCGGCCGGGGTGGTCCAGGTGATCGTGTCGGTCACGAGCTTGACGGAGCCGGTCGCGGCCTCGTCGAACTGGACGTAGAACGTCTGCTCGTTCGTGAACTCGGTGACCTCGTCGCCGTTCTCGTCGACGATCGTGGCGCCCTCGGGCTGCGCGAAGGTCAGCGAGTCGAAGTTGGTGGAGACGGTGAAGGGGCCGACCTTGGCGCCGTCGGTGACGGCCTCGGAGTCGTCGACCTCGAAGTACGGCTCGAAGTCGGGCTCGTCGACCGGCTCGGAGTTCTCCAGCAGGTAGTCGTGGACCGCGAGGACCGCGGTGTCGACTCCGGCCTCACCCTGGGTGGGGTTGCCGGCGTTGATGGCCCAGCCGTCGGTGAGCTCCCAGATGGCGGCCTGGGTGCCGGCGTAGGCGACCTGCTCCTGGGTGTAGGGGTCGATGTTCTCGGAGGCGACGCCGGCGGCTTCGAGGAGCTCGGCGGCGTTGGTGCCGTCGTAGCCGTTCAGGAGGACGCCGAGCACGAGCGGGAGGTCCTCGACCGGGATGTCCTCCCAGGGGCGCTCTTCGTGGATCAGGGCCTCTTGGAGGCCGACGTTGATCTGGATGCAGTAGACCGTGCGGGTCTCGCCGTCACCGAGGTCGAGGCCGAGCATGACGGCCGTCGGGTTGTGGGTGTCGCCGTTGAGGCGGATCCCCGGCTCTTCGACGACGGTGCCGGACGCTCCCGACGGGGTGGGTTCCTCGTCCTGCGCTTGGGCCGCGGCGACACCGCTGAGTCCGAGCATGACGCCCGCCGCAGCGGCGACCGTCCCTTTCAGGGCTTTGCTCATCATTCGTTGAAGTCCCTTTGCTTTTCCGAGGGATTGACGCGTTGAATCTTCCTGGGACACGTTAGCGGTCGCCTGCCGGTTGCACGCGGGGCGTGCGGGATTGTGAACTGGGGACCCTTTGCGGGGCAACGAAAGCGGCGCGACCTCGATGAGGTGCGCCACTATAACGATTCGGTATCGGATCACGCTGTGCAGTGGGGACGGTGACGGGAGGCGACTGGTGGGACGCGAGTGGCCGGAACCCGAGCGGATCGCTTGCCCGAGTTCCGGCCGCACCATGCGCCGGGCCGAGATCAGAACCGCGGAGCGCGCCCGGGTCCGGACCGGGTCGAGGTGGTCCGGAACGCTCCTGCGGCAGCGGACGGGCTGGGGGCCCGCCCGCGTCCGTGAGGTCTAGTGCGTCGCGTTGTTGCGGCGCTTGGCGAACACGATGGCGGTGAGGCCGCCCATCAGGAGCGCCAGGCCGGCGGCGAAGGCGACGGTGAGGCTGGAGCCGGTCTTCGGCAGCTGCGCGCCGCCGGACTCGCTGGGCCGGTCGGTGGGGGCGTCGAGGGCGAAGCGCCACTCGGCGGGGACCTCGCCGGCGCGCGGCTCGGCGAGGATGAGCTTCTGGGACTCGCCGGAGATCACGCGGTTGGCGGCGTCGCCCGAGAGCGAGGCCTCGGTGGTGGCGAGGAAGACCCGCCCGACCGGGAGGTCGTACGCGGCCGTGCCCTTGACGGTGATCTCACTGGAGCCCTCTTCGAGGACGATCCAGAACTGCTCGCCGTCCTGAAGGGATCCGACCTCGTCGCCGTTGGCCTTCTCCAGGCGCCCGCCCTCGGCTTCGAGC
Source organism: Glycomyces dulcitolivorans (assembly GCF_003265355.1). Lineage (GTDB taxonomy): Bacteria > Actinomycetota > Actinomycetes > Mycobacteriales > Micromonosporaceae > Glycomyces > Glycomyces dulcitolivorans. The sequence goes on from NZ_QFRW01000096.1 coordinate 86,225, forward strand.
TCGACGGGCCCGGCGTTGGAGCGGATCGTGTAGGGGCCGAAGCGGCCGTCCTCGTAGCCCGCGTCCTCCTCGCCTTCGAGGTCGACGACGAACTCCGAGGGGTCGGGCACGCGCCCGGTGTCCTCGGTGAGGTGCTCGTAGACCGCGAGGACCGCCTCGTCCTCGCCGTCGTTGCCGCCCTTGACCGGGTTGTCGGCCAGGAGCTCCCAGTCGTCGGTGAAGTGCCAGACGGCGGCCTGGGTGCCCGCGTAGGCGACCTCGGCGACCTCGTCGTCGCTCCAGTCCGGGTTGACCTCGCCGCCGGAGGCCTCGATGAGGTCCGCGGCGCCGACGTTCGGGTAGCCGCTGAACAGGACCCAGCGGACCGATTCGAGGTTCGCGACGCCCGACTCCTCCCAGTCGCCTTCGGCGTAGGGGCTCTCGGTGTCGAGCGGGGTCCGGATGTCGATGCAGTAGACCGTGTAGGTCTCCTCGGAGCCGTGCGGCGTGAGGCCGAGGAGGTTGGCCCACACGTCGAACCGCTCCCCGTCGAGGCGGCCGCGCAGCTCCAGGCCCGGTTCCGCGGTGGGGTCGCCGGTGACCGGCTCGGACTCCTCCTGCGCGAACACGGGTCCTCCTGTGAGGACGGCGGCGAGCACCGCGGCTGCGGCGAGCGGAGTGCGGAACGTCTTGAGACTCATCGTGATTCGGTCCTCCTGGGAGTGGATGCGAGGTGTGAGGTCCCTGTCGTGTGGAGAACGAGCGCCCCCGGCGCGGCGGCTCGGCCACTCCCCCGAACGATGTGGAGAATCCTCCGAAAGTACGAGCCCAAACCAGGGCAAGGGTCGCTTCCCGCACTCGCGCAACACGCGAGCGCGGGCCGGAGCATCCGGGCCCGCGCTCTATAGTCGGAGTCATGCCGATCTCGAAAGCCGCCGCTCGCGGCATCACCGACGAATTCGCCCGGCGGAGGGGCCCCAAGACCGGGCTGGTCGTGGGCGCGTCCTGGGGGAACCCGGTGCTGACGGCCGCGCTCGAAGCGCTCATGCCCGCCGACCGGCTCACCGTCGTCGCCGACACCCACTCCATTGAGGACCTGCGCGCGTCGCTGGCCGCCGAGGGCTCCTGGACCGCCGGGAACGTCACCGCCGTCGCGACCCTCGAAGAGGCCGAGCCCGCCGAAGAGGTCATGCTCGCGGGCCCCGTCACCGTCGAGGCCGAGGCGTTCATCGACGACATCGCGCTGCTGCGCGAGAAGGTCGAGCCCGGCGGGGTCCTCTCCTTCGCCGCGACCCTCACCGCCCCAGCCCGCGAGGAGATCGCCGAACTGGTCGCCGACTACGGCATCGGCACCGACCTGATCGTGCGCTCGCTCCCGCCCGTGCGCATCCACAAGCTCCGCATCGGCTCCGCCTCCAAGCACGAGGGCGAGCCGCGAGCGATCGCGCCCGCCGAGGACCTCGCCCCGGCCTGGCGCGCCTCCTCGGTCGCCGTCACCCCGAACGTCCACCTCGACTCGAACGGCGTCATCGCCGCCGGGCTCCTCCTCGGGACCGCTTGGGCCGCAAGGAAGATCCGGCCCTCGTCGAAGGCGTGGGTCCTGCCCGCGCTCGCCGCCGTCCCCGTGGCCGCGTTCTTCCGCGACCCGCAGCGCGACGCCGACCTGCGCGGCGAGGACGATGAACCGGAGGCGGTCATCGCCGCCTCGGACGGGCGCATCATGGCCGTGGAGACCGTCGTCGACGAGCGCTTCGGCGCCGCCACCGGCTCGGCCGGGTCCGAGTGGCTGCGCATCGCCGCGTACCTGTCGCTCACCGACGTGCACATCAACCGCTCCCCCGTCGCGGGCGAGGTCGTCGACGTGTTCACCGAGAAGGGCGGGTACTCGAAGGTGGGCACGGCCGAGGCCGAGAACAACGCCGCCTGCTACACCGTGGTCGCGACCCCGCGCGGGCGCATCGTCATCGCCCAGCGCACCGGCGCGGTCCTGCGCCGCATCGTCAACCGCACCAAGCCCGGCGCGTCCCTCGCGAAGGGCGAACGGTACGGCCTCATCCGCTTCGGCTCCCGCACCGACGTGTACCTCCCCGCGGGCGCCGCCGAAGCCGCGGTCGTCCCCGGTGAGCCCGTCCGCGCCGGCGAAACGGTGATCGCCAGATGGCGTTAAGCCTGAGCCGCGAGGTTCTTCAGGTCCACCACTTGGAGCGCGTCTTCGACGGCCGCCGACAGCGGCAGGTCGTCGAGCGCGTCGGCGTTCCACCAGCGGGACTCGCTGGTGGAGCCGCCCGCGGCCTCCACGACCTGCGCGGCCGACGGGTCGGGGACCGTGGCCGAGTAGATCGCGCGGACCCCGTGCCAGTCGAGCGGGTACCCCTCGGGGCCGATCGCGCGGCGGTGCCGGAACGACGTGACGTTGAGCAGGGTCCCGACCAGGGCCTCCTGGCCGGTCTCCTCGTAGATCTCCCGCGCGACCGCGGCCTCGGGGGACTCCCCGAAGTCGACGCCGCCGCCGGGCAGGTGCCAGGTCCCGCCGCCGGGGTAGCCCTCGGCGATGCGGGCGAGCAGGATGCGGCCGTCGCCGTCGGCGACGACCCCGTACGCGCCGAAGCGCTGGCCCCGCCTGCGCCGGCCCTTCTTGGCCTTCGCGGGCGGGACGGGCCGCGTCTCCTGCGGTGCCTTGTCGACGCGCCCGGCCAGCCGGTCGTCGGCGAGCCCGAGGGCCGCGGACACGAACGGCGAGTGCGCCTCGGCGGCGGCCCGGGACGGCTCGACCCATTCGGCGGCGTCGCTGGCGAAGTCGGCGTCGGGACCGCTGGTCACCGAGGCCGTGTAGATGATGGCGTTCGTGTGGACGCCGCGGCGCGCGACGGCGACGGCCTCCATGGGCTTGCCGACGGCCACCTCGTACCCGGTGTGCTCCCCCACGAGCCGCCCGGCGGCCCGCTTGGGAGGCTCGCCGTGGTCGAGGACCCCGCCGGGCAGGTGCCAGGGCCCCGCCTCTCTGCCCGCGCGCTTCCGGCGCGTCAGCAGGACCCGGCCGTTCTCGTCACGTACCTCCCCGTACGCAGCTATCCGGAATTGCATCCCTCAACTGTACGGCGTGTTGACGGGACGACTACTCCCATTCGATCGTGCCCGGCGGCTTCGAGGTGACGTCGAGCACCACGCGGTTGATGTCGGCGACCTCGTTGGTGATCCTCGTGGAGATCTTCGCGAGCAGCTCGTACGGCAGACGGGACCAGTCGGCGGTCATGGCGTCCTCGGACGAGACGGGGCGCAGGACCACCGGGTGCCCGTAGGTGCGGCCGTCGCCCTGGACGCCCACGCTCCGCACGTCGGCGAGGAGGACGACCGGGAACTGCCACACCGACCGGTCGAGGCCGGCGGCGGTGAGCTCGGCGCGGGCGATCGCGTCGGCGGCCTTGAGGATGTCCAGGCGCTCCTTCGTGACCTCGCCGACGATGCGGATGCCCAGGCCGGGGCCGGGGAACGGGTGGCGCCACACCATCGCCTCCGGCAGCCCCAGTTCGAGGCCGATCGCGCGGACCTCGTCCTTGAACAGGGTCCGCAGCGGCTCGACGAGGGCGAACTGGAGGTCGTCGGGGAGGCCGCCCACGTTGTGGTGGCTCTTGATGTTCGCGGTGCCGGTGCCGCCGCCGGACTCGACCACGTCCGGGTACAGGGTGCCCTGGACGAGGAAGTCGATGCCCTGCTCCTCGGCGATGCCGCGCGCGGCCGCCTCGAACGTGCGGATGAACTCGCGGCCGATGATCTTGCGCTTCTCCTCGGGGTCCGTCACGCCCTTCAGAGCGGTGATGAACTGCTCCGAGACGTCCACGGTCCGCACGTCGATGCCGGTGAGCTGCGCGTAGTCCTTCTCGACCTGCTCGGCCTCGCCGGCCCGCAGCAGCCCGTGGTCGACGAACACGCACGTGAGCTGGTCGCCGACGGCCCGGTGCACGAGCGCGGCCGCGACCGAGGAGTCCACGCCGCCCGAGAGGGCGCACAGGACGCGCTTGTCGCCGACCTGCGCGCGGATCGCCTCGACCTGCTCGTCGATGATCGCCGAGTTCGTCCAGTTCGGCTTGATCCCGGCGATGTCGTGCAGGAAGTGCCTGATCACGGCCTGGCCGTGCGGGGTGTGCGCGACCTCCGGGTGGTACTGGACGCCCGCGAGCCTGGATTCGAGGTTCTCGAACGCCGCCACGGGCGCACCCGCGGTCGTCGCCACGACCTCGAAGCCCGCGGGGGCCTCGGTCACGGAGTCGCCGTGGCTCATCCACACCGACTGGTGCTCGGGCAGCCCGTCGAGGAGCTTCGAAGCGCACAGCACGTCGAGCTCGGTCCCGCCGTACTCCGACAGGCCCGTCTTGGCGACCGTGCCGCCCAGGGCCTTCGCCATCGCCTGGAACCCGTAGCAGATCCCCAGCACCGGCACCCCGGCCGCGAACAGGGCCGCGTCCACCTGCGGGGCGCCCTCGGCGTACACGCTCGAAGGGCCGCCGGACAGGATGATCGCGGCGGGCTCCTTCGCGAGCATCTCCTCCGCGGGCATGGAGGAGGGGACGATCTCCGAGTAGACGTGGGCCTCCCGGACGCGGCGAGCGATGAGCTGCGCGTATTGGGCCCCGAAGTCGACCACCAGCACCGTTTGTCGCATGCCACCAGGGTAACCGGTAGTCGTCCTCACACCAGTAGGCGCGGCTACCCTTTTGACGTGCTCAACAACCCGGGCGTCGACGAGTCGTTCCGCCGGGTCGGCGACGACCTCAGGTCGTGGACCCCCGGCGAGGCCGCGCCTGTCCTCGCGGTGCGCGCGGCCTGCGGGATCGCCGTCGCGATGGCCGCCGTCGCGCTCCTCGACCACCCCGGCTGGGGGCAGGCCGCGATCATGGGCGCCTGGCTCGGCGGCGTCGCCCTCCTCACCCCCGGCACCCGCACCGGGCCCTCGCTCCCGCTCCTCGTCGGCCTCGCCGGGGCCGTCGGGGTCGCCTTGGGCGCCATCGGGAACCCGGTCGTCCTGGTCCTGGCCGCGGCCGCGTATGCGTTCACGCTCACGTTCATCGGCTCCGTGACGCACGTCGCCGGCGTCACGTTCACCGTCTCCGGCATCATGTTCTTCCTCGCCGAGCACATCACCACTGGCACGACGGTGCTGCTCGCGGCGGCCGCGGTCCTCGCCGGCGGCGTCCTCCAGGCCGTGATGGCGCTCCTGCCCCCGTACTTCCGGTGGGCCGAGGACCGCCGCACCCTCGCCGAGGCGTGGCTCGCGCTCGCCGCCGAAGCCGAGACGCTCGCCTCGAACCCGGACGCGCCCTTCGACACTGAGGCCCTCCACGAGGCCGCCCGCGAACTCGACCGCCGCCGGGTCCTGCCCGCCGCGATCCTCGAAGCGCGCCGCCAGATCTACGCGATCTCCGCCGCGATCGGCCGCACCGCCTCCGCGCGCGCCCGCGCCGACGCCCAGGACCGCGACACCGTCGCGTTCTACTCCGAGGCATTGGAGATGGCCGCGCGCCTGCTCACCCACTTCGCCGGGCGCATCACCGCCCGCCGCCCCGCCGACCTCGACTGGGACGACCTCCTCGCGGGCCTCTCCCAGAACCCCATGGCCACCACCACAGGCACCATGCCCACCGAGATCGGCGGGCTCCTGCGCACCCTCCACGACACCGGCGGCTTCGCCGAGCGCATCACCGCCGGTGGCGACGCCGTCGTCGCCGACCCCGCGCTCGCCCACGTCTCCTCCACGGCCCGCCAGGCCCTCGGGCAGCTCCGGGCCCGCCTCCACCGGCACGACCCGGTCATCCAGCACGCGCTGCGCCGCGCCGGCGTCATCGCGCTCGCCATGACCATCGGCCTGCTGTGGCCCACCGGCCACGGCTACTGGATCCCCCTGACCGCCTGGCTGGTCCTGCAAGCGGACTTCTCCGGGACCCTCACCCGCGGCACGACCCGCGCGGTCGGCACCACCGGCGGCGTCCTCCTCGCCTCGCTCCTCGGGCTCCTGATCCCCGAGGGTCAGCTGTGGATCAGCCTCACGATCCTCGCCTACGCGCTCATCGCGTACCTGACGCGGCCGGTGTCGATGCTCGTCTTCGCGGCCGCCGTCTCCGGGTTCACGGTGTTCCAGATCGACCTCACCGGCGAGAACCCGGTCCTCGCCGCGGTCGACCGGGGCGCGTGCACCCTCGCGGGCGCGGCCCTCGCGATCGGCTTCTACGTCCTCGTCCCGACCTGGCAGACCCGCCGCCTCGGGGACCTCCTCGGCGACCTCGTCGACGCCTACCGCGACTACGCGCGCCTCGTCCTCGACCGCCAGGCCCACCCCGCCGACTACGACCGCAAGACCATGCACGCCGCGATCGACCAGGTCCGGGCCCGCCGGGCCGCCCTCACGCAGGCCGCGGACCAGGCGAAGGCCGAACCGATCGGCGGCCCCGGGCCGCTTTCGGCAGATGTGCTCGGCGCCGAGGCGGCGCTCTCGCGCGCTGCGCGGGCGCTCGTGGCGGTGAACGCGACCCTCGGGCGCGACGACCAGGGCGCTACGGGGTTGAAGGGTGTCGACGACTTCGCCGACGCTTTGGACGCGGCTTACATGCGGCTGGCGGCGCTGGCGCGGAACGCGGCGCCGCCGCGCGGCATCGACTTGAGCGACGCGACGCAGCGGCTGGACCGGCGACTGGGCGCGATCGAGGACCGCGCGACGCGCACGAGGCGCAACGTCCTGCGCTGGGAATCGGACAACGTGGTGGACGCGCTCGACGACGCGGCGCTGCTGATGACCGGGTGGATCGACTAGAACAAGTCGCTTCTCGCTGCTGCTATCGCTTCGTCCGCGGCCTTGACTTGGCTTGAGTCGAGGGGTTCGAGCTCGATCAGATCGACCCCGACGACCTGCAACTGGTCCGGCAGGCTCATGTCGTTCGGCAGGCGCGGCACGGGTCGGCGCTCGCGGCCTTCCGCATCGGCAGCGATGTCGGCGAGGGCCTGCACCAGGCCGTGCATCGTGTCGGCGTGGGGAAGCCAGCGAGCGGGCGACCAGTGGCGCGTGCCTTCGACGACGCGCCCGATCGCCCGCTCAAGTTCGGTGCTCAATGGCCTACCGCTGGAAGTACGAGAGCAGGCGCAGCAGGTTCCAGTACAGGAAGATGAGGCCCGCGGTGAGGCCGAAGGCGCCGGCCCACGCGAACTTCTTCGGGGCGCCGTTGTTGGCGGACCACTCGATGACGTCGAAGTCGATGATGAAGGAGAACGCCGCCCACAGGGTCAGGGCGATGATGATGATCCACTGGAGGCCGCTCACCGAGCCGGTGACGCCGGCGAACAGGCCGAGGTCCACGCTGAACAGGGCCGCGACGAAGTTCACCAGGAGCAGGGCCGCGATGCCGAAGCCCGCGCCGACCATGACCTTGGTGAAGATCGGGGAGTTCTTGAGGATGCGGAACTTGTAGAGCGCGAGCATCCCGAAGAACACGAGGACCGTGGCGAGGAGCGCGTTGACGACGATCCCGGGGTAGCTGGCCTCGAAGATCGCGCTGACGCCGCCGAGCACGAGGCCCTGGCCGATCGCGTACACGAACGCGAGGATCGGGTTGGTGATCGGGCGGAACCAGGAGAAGAGGATGACGCCGATGCTGACGAGGCCGCCGACGATCGAGAGCATCTGGACCGTGGCGAGGGCTTCGGCGTCGGCCGTGGCGATGCCGTTGGCGGTCATTCCGTAAGTGACGAGCGCCGCCACGAAGGTCGCCGCGACGAGGGCGACGGTGCGCACCACGACGTCGTCGATCCGCATGACCTGGGCCTGCGGGGCCTGGGTCATCTGCCCGTAGGGCCCGTACGCCGCGCCCATGTGCTGCTGCTCGTTGTACTGCGCCTTCGCCATGCTGCGAAGGGATGAGTTCCTGCTCTGCATTGCCATGACCTGCGGTCCTCCGTGATGTTCAGGGTGGTACCAGACTATCCGGTTCGCGCTTTGAATACGAATAGCGGCGGGGACCTTACGGCCCCCGCCGCATGTGAATCTACTCAGGAACCTAGGAGACGATCGTGATTCGGCCGAGCTCCGGGGCCTGGAGCGGCGTCGCGCTGGTGCCGAACTCGGCGATGTAGTCCTCGAACGCGTCCACGTCGAGTTCGCCGAAGAGGCGGTTCTGGCCTTCGGCGAAGGCGTAGAACGAGTCGCCGCCGTCGGCGAGGAACGAGTTCACCGTGACCCGGTAGGTCTGGTCGGCGACGATCGGCTCCCCGTTGAGCGACAGCGAGTCCGCGACGATCTGGTCGGTCCCGGTCTTCGTCTTGTCCCACGTGTACGTGAAGCCCTCGGAGACCTGGAGGACCAGCGTCGTCGAGCGGCTCGCGCTCGGCAGCTGCTGCTGGAGCGCGGTGAGGATCTGCGCGCCGGTCAGGTCGAGCGTCACGACGTAGTTCGCGAACGGCTGCACGGTGAACACCTCGCCGTACGTCGCCTCGCCTGGAGTCCCCTGCGTGTAGAGGAGGTCGGCTCTGACGCCGCCGGGGTTCATGAACGCGATCTCCGCGCCCCCGGTATCCGTACTACTGGTGTTCCACAGCTGCGCGTCGGCGATGAGGCTCCCGAGCGGGAACTCCTCCGCCCTGGTGGCGCCGCGCTTGATGTCCTCGGCGATGTAGCCGACGACGCGGCCCCCGGCCTCGGCCGCGAGCGGGCCGTACTCCTCCAGGATCGCGGTCTGGTCCTCGTCCTTGGCGACGTCGCGGGTGACGACGGTGTTGGAGCCGACGACGGTGGAGCGCACGATGTCCTTGGTGCGCTTGTCGTAGGTCGCGTCGATCTCGGTGAACACGCGGCCGTAGTTCGACGCGGAGGTCACCAGGCGCGGGTTGCCGTTCGGGTCGTCCACGGAGCAGACGTACTCCTGGTGGGTGTGGCCGGAGACGATGACGTCGACGAGCGGGGTCATGGTCTCGGCGATGTCGACGATCGGGCCGGACATGCCGGTCGCGGTGCCCGCGGCGGACTCGCAGTCGTGGCCGGTGTCCTCGGTGACGGGGATGCCGCCCTCGTGGAGGAGCACGACGATCGCGTTGACGCCCTTGCGCTTGAGTTCGCGGGCGTACTTGTTCGCGGTCTCGACCTCGTCCTTGAAGACCAGGCCCTCGATGCCGGACTTGGAGACGATGTCGCCGGTGCCTTCGAGGGTCATGCCGATGAAGCCGACCCTGACGCCGCCGCCGAAGTTCTTGATCCAGTACGGGTCGAGGACGGGCCGGCCGGTCTCCTCGTCGACGACGTTCGCGCCGAGGTAGGGGAAGTCGGCGCCCTCGAAGTCCTCGTCGCCCTCGATGATGCGGTTGAGCTCCTCGAACCCGGCGTCGAACTCGTGGTTGCCGACCGAGGAGACCTCGACGCCCATGGCGTTGAGCGACTCGATGGTCGGCTCGTCGTCGAAGACCGCCGACATGAACGGGCTCGCGCCGATGAGGTCGCCGGCGGCGACGGTCGTCGAGTAGCGCTCGCCCTCGCGGGCCTGGTCGAGGTGGGTGGCGAGGTACTCGGCGCCGCCGACCGGGGTGGTGTACCCGGGCCAGGTCAGGCTCGACGAGGCCTCGATGTTGCCGTGGAAGTCATTAATGGCCAGGAGCTGGAGGTCGACCTCGCGGCCGTGGCCGCCGGCGTTCGCCGACCAGGCCCCGACGGCCAGCGTGGTCGCCGCGAGCGCGGCGGCGCCGACCGCGGCCGTGAGGCGGCGCGTCTTGGTATGGAACATGGCTCTCCGTACAGAATGGGGTTGATGGGCGGGGCATGGAGTCCCAGCTAGATCCAATCATGGGACGATTGCCCGCGAGTCAACGCAGCATAACGCCTTGATATAGGGCGGGCAACGGTCGAACGGGTTAGCACGGCGCCGCCGATCGCACATCGTCACTCCCGGGATTTGGGAGGAAACGGTTTCGTTGGCCCCCAACGGTTCGTTACCGCCACGTAACCGTCGTAGGTCCACTTTGCCGACCCTTGCCCCATGCGATAACGGTTGCTACAGTCACTGCGAGAACACTTCGCATATACAGCTTGTCACTTGGTGGGGACCACCGCACCTGGTGCGGACATCGACGAGCGCACGCCCACAGGGGGGTTACCCGTTGACGACCGGCTATTTCACGACCGAACAGCACGACGTCCTGAGAGCCCGGGTCCGGGACTTCGCCGAACGCGAGGTCCGCCCGCTCATCCCCGAGATGGAAACCCGGAAGACCGTCCACCACGAGTTGTCCCGGCTCATAGCCGCGCAGGGCTGGCTCGGCGTCACCATACCCACCGAATACGGCGGGATGGGCATGGGCCACTTGGCGAAGACCATCATCATCGAAGAACTCGCGAGAGTCTCCGGTGCGATGGGCGCCATGGTCCAAGCGTCCCAGCTCGGCGTCGCCAAGATCCTCCACTTCGGATCCGACGAGCAGAAGAAGACCTGGCTCCCCAAGGTCGCCGACGGGACCTGCCTCCCCACCATCGCCGTCACCGAGACCGCCTCCGGCGGCCACGTCCTCGGCATGCGCGCCAAGGCCGTCCGCGACGGCGACGACTACATCCTCAACGGCCACAAGGTCTTCGTCGGCAACAGCCACGTCGGCGACCTCCACGGCGTGGTCGTGCGCACCGGCCTGGGGCCCAAGGGCCTCACGGCCTTCCTCGTCGAGGCGGACCGGCCGGGGTTCGCGCTGGCACCGCAGCAGTCCACGATGGGCCTGCACGGCTTCAGCTTCGGCGAGCTGCTGTTCGAGAACTGCCGGGTGCCCGCCTCGAACCGGCTGGGCGACGAGGGGGACGGCCTCGCGGTCGCCTACTCGTCGTCGATCCTCTACGGGCGCGCCAACCTCACCGCCGTGTCGCTCGGCATCCACCAGGCGATCCTCGACGCCACCGTCGAGTACGCCTCGGAGCGCGAGCTCTACGGCCGGCCCATCGCCGAACTCGACAACATCAAGCAGAAGATCGGGCAGATCACCTCGCGGCTGATGACCGCCCGCATCACCGCCTACCACGCCGCGGACCTGCTCGACCAGCGCAAGCCCTGCGACATCGAGCTGATGAACGCCAAGCTCGTCAACGTCGAGTCCGCACTCGACTCGGCGCGCGAGGCCATGGAGATCCACGCGGCCATCGGACTCACCACCGAGCGGCCGGTCGAGCGGTTCCTGCGGGACGCGTACCACATCTTCGCGCCCGCAGGCACTTCCGACGTGCAGCGCCTTCGGCTCGCCGAGGCGGCGATGGGACGGACCAAGGGCCAGTGGTCTGAGCGCATCGACGCCGCAGGCGGCGCCGTGGCAGTGCACTAGAGCGCACCATCCGGAGGGATCGGCCGGAGCGGCGCGCGGAAAGAGGAGGCGGGAACCCGCCTCCTCTCTTTTCTTGCCGCGCTTAACCCTGGAGCGGGTTCTCGGTCCCGTACGGGTCCCGCGGCTCCGGCTGGTTGCGTTCGCGGATGCGGTCCATCACCTTGGCCGCCATGCCCTTGATGATGTCCAGGCCCGGCCGGCCCCAGTCGTGCGTCTCGGTGTCGACCACGCACACCGTCCCCAGCGTGTTCCCCTCGTCGTCGATCAGCGGCGCCCCCAGGTAGGAGCGGATGCCGATCTTGTCGACCACCGGGTTCCCCGCGAAGCGCGGGTAGTCGCACACGTCGCCGAGCACGAGCGCCTTGCCGCGCACCACGACGTGCGGGCAGTACCCGTGGTCGCGGTCCATCTCGCGGCCCACCTCGACCGCCTCCCCCGCACCCGCGATGGCCTGGTTCCCGGCGTCCGCGTCCGGGGCCGCCAGGCCCGCGAAGTACTGCCGGTCCTCGTCGATGAAGTTCACCATCGCGTAGGGGGCGCCGGTGAGCTCGGTGAGCTCCTTGGCGAGCGCGTCGAACTCGGGGTCCGGCAGGTCGCCGATCCCCATCTGGCGCAGGCGTTTGACCCGTTCTGTGGCGCCCGGGTCGTCGGGCGTGATCGTGAGTCGGAACTCGTTCTCGGGCATGGACATTGCTGGCTCCTTTACCGGACGCTCGAAGCAGCGGCCGACATCAGGTGCTTGGTCAAGGTGACCAGCACCAAGGTTGCGGAACGTGGATCGCGTGCGTCGCAGCAGACGATCGGGATATTCGGTTTGAGGTCCAGAGCGGCCCTGACTTCCTCCGGCTCGTAGTGGAAACCGGTCTCGAACTCGTTGACCGCCACGATGAAGGAGGTCCCGCGCCGCTCGAAGAAGTCGAGCGCCGGGAAGCAGTCCTCCAGCCGCCGCGTGTCCGCGAGCACGACCGCGCCGAAGGCCCCGTCCGACAGCTCGTTCCACATGAACCAGAACCGGTCCTGCCCGGGGGTGCCGAACAGGTACAGGATGTGCTGCTGGTCCAGGGTGATCCGCCCGAAGTCCAAGGCCACCGTCGTCGTCGTCTTGTCCCCGACGCCCGTGAGGTCGTCGGTGCCGATCGAGGCGGTGGTGATGGTCTCCTCGGTGCTCAGCGGCTCGATCTCGGAGACCGCTCCTACGAAGGTGGTCTTGCCGACCCCGAAGCCCCCGGCGACGAGCAGCTTGATGGCGGTGGGCAGGACTGGTTGTTGTGCGGGCGCTCGGTCAGAGTCGCCGTTGTAGGCCATTGAGGAGTGCCTCCAATACGGTTCTGTCGGTGGGATCGACGGCGGGATCGGGTGAGTGGGCGGTGACGGCCCCGCAGTCCACGAGGTCGGACAGCAGGACCTTGATGACCATCGCGGGGAGCCGCAGGTGGGCCGAGACCTCTGCGACGGAGATGGGCTCCCGGCACAGGATCAGCGCTTCGGCGTGCTCGGCCTCCAGCTGCGAGGGACGCAGCTGCCCGGTCGAGCGGACCAGCGACAGCAGGTCCAGCTTCGCCGTGGGGGCGGTGCGCCCGTTGCTGACGGTGTACGGCCGGACCAGCGGCCCCGCGTCCTCGTCGAGCAGTGGCCGGTGCTCGAAGTCGCCCATCAGCTCACCATTTCGCCGCTGGGTCTCCGCACCGGTGTCTCGAGGTACGGCCGCACGCTCTTGACCAGGATGGACATCTCGTATCCGAGCACGCCCGCGTCCGCCTCCCGCCCGGCCGTCACGGCCAGGACCGCGCCCTGGCCCGCGGTCGAGACGAACAGCAGCGTGTCCTCCAGCTCCGCGACCACCTGCCGGACCCCGCCGGCCGAGCCGAACTGGGCCCCCGCGCTGCGGGCCAGCGAGAACATGCCCGACGCGATCGCCGAGAGCTGGTCGGCCTGGTCGGTGCCCATGCCGTGGAACGCCTTCTTGATGCCGTCCGAGGACAGCAGGAGCGCGCTGCGGGTGTGCGGGACCTTCCTGATGAGGCCCGCCAGCAGCCAGCTGAGATCCGTGTGGGCGCCTGCCTCGTCGCCTGCCATTAGAACTCCTCATTCCTGTAAGAAGAAACGGAATCGTTGGGGATCTGCGGACTGCCGTCCGCGCGCTGCTGGCCCTGCTGGAACGCCGCCATGAGTCCGGGGTCGTGCCCCAGGTCCGCCCCGCGCGACGACGGGGACGGGTCGTCCCGCAGCTGCGGCGCGAGGTGCGTCTGCTTGCTGCGCTTGGGCAGGGCGGGCCGCCCGTCGGCGTCGAACGCCGGCTGCTGGCCGTAGCCGTTCGGGCGGGGCGCCTCGATCGCGGCCATCTCCGCGGTCACCGGCAGGGCGCCGGTGTTCACCGAGGCCGGGGTGTACGCCGGGGCCGGCGCGTCCATGCGGGGCGCGGCGTTCGCGTACGGAGCGTTGGCGTACGGGGCGTTGCCCGCCGAGGGCAGGGGGCGCAGCTGCACCGACGGCAGCTGCGGGGGCGTCTGCGCGCCCGGCTGGCGCACCGGCATGCTCGCCGCCGGGGGCGCGGCCGGG